>NZ_CP142084.2:4707500-4830647 GCF_023337365.3 Xanthomonas nasturtii | reverse complement strand
CAAAGTGTGATCATCTGTTGCTGGCTGCGGCGCGCAGGAAAGCGCCGTGCTCGCAGCCCGGTAGTGAAAAGAGGATGGACCAGACTAGCACCGAGGGCAGGGTTTTCCCAGACTTATTCACAGGTCCATCCACAGGGCGTGCGCAACCTCACAGTCGCTAAAGCACGCAGGGAGTTGACCCGGCCCGCCGCGCTCCTATAGAATTTCCGGTTCTATTCGTCTCCATCCATGCAGAGGGCCCCATGGCCACCAAGCGTACTTTCCAACCCAGCAACCTCAAGCGAGCACGCGACCATGGCTTCCGCGCACGTATGGCAACCGCCGACGGCCGCAAGATCCTGGCTCGCCGCCGCGCCAAGGGCCGCAAGCGCCTGAGCGCTTGATTGCCGCGCCGCTCGCTGCGGCCGAGGCAGTCCCTAACGTGAACGCATCGAACCCGTGCAGGCGATTTCCTCGCTCTGCGCGGGTTCGTACGCGTGCGCAATATACGGTCGTTTTCGATACTGCACGTCGTACCTCGGACCCGTTGCTCAGCCTGCACTGGCGCACAGGCGATACGCCGCCGCGCCTGGGCATGGCGGTGTCGCGCAAGGTCGATACGCGTGCGGTGGGCCGAAATCGCATCAAACGCGTGCTGCGCGATGCCATGCGGCATCTGCTGCCCGAGCTGGCCGGTGGCGATTACGTGATCGTGGCGCGCTCGGCAGCGGCAAAAGCGACCAATCCACAGATTCGCGACGCTTTCCTGCGTCTGCTGCGCCGTGCCGGCGCATTGCCCCTGCCTGCTGCGCCCGGCACAATGCCGCCCGCCAGGACGATGCACCCATCCTCCCTTTCCCCGACAGAGCCGGAACTCTAGTTCCGACTGAGCGAGTTGCTGCCCGATGAACCAGACCCGTGTTTTCCTGATTTTTGCCTGGCTGATGGTCGCGGCGCTGCTGTGGATGGAGTGGGGCAAGGACAAGGCAGCTGCCAATGCGCCTGTTGCAGCTGCCACGCAATCGGTCCCGGCGGCGCGTGATCTGGATGCGGCAGCGTCGAGCGCCAATGTTCCCGCGGCGCAGGCCATTCCGCAGGCAGGCGCGCCCGGTGCGGTGCCTGCGACCAGCACCACCGCCGCGACGCCGGCCGCTGCTGGTACAGCACCGGTGGTGACGCTGACCTCGGACGTGCTGCGCCTGAAACTGGATGGCCGCAGCGTGCTCGATGCCGAACTGCTGCAGTTCCCGCAAACCAAGGACGGCACCGCGCCGGTCAGCCTGCTGACCGAAGATGCGGCGCACCCGTATAACGCCACCAGCGGCTGGGCCAGCGAGCATTCGCCGGTGCCGGGCGTGGGCGGCTTCCGCGCCGAGCAGCCGGGCACGGCGTTCGAACTGGCCAAGGGCCAGAACACCCTGGTGGTGCCGTTCGTATGGAATGGCCCCAACGGCGTGTCGATCCGCCGCACCTTCACGTTGGAGCGCGGTCGCTATGCGATCTCGATCAAGGATGAGGTGATCAACCAGAGTGGCGCGCCGTGGAACGGCTATGTGTTCCGCAAGTTGAGCCGGGTGCCGACCATCCTCAGCCGCGGCATGACCAACCCGGATTCCTTCAGCTTCAACGGGGCGACCTGGTACAGCCCGCAGGAAGGCTACGAGCGTCGCGCGTTCAAGGACTACATGGACGATGGCGGCCTCAATCGCCAGATCACCGGCGGCTGGGTGGCGCTATTGCAGCACCACTTCTTTACCGCATGGATTCCGCAGAAAGACCAGGCCTCGTTGTATGTGCTGAACCAGGACGGCCCGCGTGACGTGGCCGAGCTGCGTGGCCCGGCCTTCACCGTGGCACCGGGCCAGACTGCCAGCACCGAGGCGCGCCTGTGGGTGGGCCCGAAGCTGGTCAGCCTGATCGCCAAGGAAGACGTGAAGGGGCTGGACCGCGTGGTCGACTACAGCCGCTTCTCGATTATGGCCATTATCGGCCAGGGCCTGTTCTGGGTGCTGAGCCATCTGCACAGCTTCCTACATAACTGGGGCTGGGCCATCATCGGCTTGGTGGTGCTGCTGCGCCTGGCGCTGTATCCGTTGTCGGCCGCGCAGTACAAGTCCGGTGCCAAGATGCGCCGCTTCCAGCCGCGCCTGGCGCAGTTGAAGGAGCGTTATGGCGACGATCGCGTCAAGTACCAGCAGGCGACGATGGAGCTGTTCAAGAAGGAAAAGATCAACCCGATGGGCGGCTGCCTGCCGCTGCTGATCCAGATGCCGATCTTCTTCGCGCTGTACTGGGTGCTGGTGGAGTCGGTGGAACTGCGCCAGGCGCCGTGGTTGGGCTGGATCCAGGACCTGACTGCGCGCGACCCGTACTTCATCCTGCCGGTGCTCAACATCGCGATCATGTGGGCCACGCAAAAGCTGACCCCGACCCCGGGCATGGACCCGATGCAGGCCAAGATGATGCAGTTCATGCCGCTGGTGTTCGGCGTCATGATGGCCTTCATGCCGGCCGGTCTGGTGCTGTACTGGGTGGTCAACGGCGGCCTGGGTCTGTTGATCCAGTGGTGGATGATCCGCCAGCACGGCGAGAAGCCGAGCAAGATCATCCAGGCCAACGCCAAGTAATTGAAGAAGGCCCGCCGCAAGGCGGGCTTTCTGCATGTCAGCCCGCATCTGCTGCCTGTTGTCTCCCTCGCCAAGGACGCCGTCGTGACCACATGGCCGTTGCATCGCCTGTTGCTGTGCGCAAGTTGCGTCGGAATGCTTGCGCTGGCCGGCTGCGGCAAACACGACACCAGCGAGGCAGCTTCCGCTGCGAAGCCGTCTTCTGCCGCGGCCGCAGCCACGCCGGCAGACAAGGCCGGCGACGCCGTGCACGCATTGATCGCGCAACTGCGCGAACAGTTGGACCGGCACCGCCGCATCATCGTGTTGCTCGCCGATGAGGGCAAACAGACCCCACGCGATCGCGCCACCTCCAGCAGCGTGGGGCAGCAGTTGTTCCATGAAAATCTCGAACAGCGCGAGCGCATCGCAGCATCGTTCGAAGCAGTCCTGACGGCCAAGCAGGCGAGCCGGTTCGCGACGATTGCCGCGGTGCTGGACGAGGTGGAATCGGCGCCGGATCTCTACGATGCCGACCGCCTGGCGTTCGCCGAAGTGTTGCGTGACCTGCACACGCGCATCGGCCGCAACTCTGCACTGCCGGCGGTGAAGCTGCATCAGCGTATCGGCGAGGACCTGGAGGCGCTGGACGAGATCGAACGCAGCTACAACAAGGAGCTGACGCAGATCTTCAGCCGCTTCGACCGCAGCCGTGCCATCGTGCCCAAGCGCGAGAAGTGGGACGACTACGTGGCGCATCTGCGCACGCTGTACACGCGCGAGACCATCCTGCGCGACCAAGGGGTGGTGGAGCCGTACCCGTTCTCTGCGCGCGACAGCGACAGCGAAGTGTTTGGCCGCGACCTGCCCCCCAAGACGGTGGTGCTGACCTTCGACGATGGCCCGCACAAGGCCTACACCGAAGAGATCGTGGCGATCCTCAAGCGCTACGACGTGCCCGGGGTGTTCTTCGAAGTGGGGCGCAACCTGGGCAGCCTGGACGCGCAGGGCAAGCCCAACTTCACGCCGTTATCCAAGATCAGCCACACGCTGATGGAAGAAGGTTATGCGGTGGGCAACCACAGCCTGACCCATGCGCAGCTGTCCAAGACCACCGGCGATGCGCTGCGCAGCCAGGTGCTGGATACCGACACGCTATTGCGCGCGGTGGACGACACGCGTGCGCCGCTGTTCCGGTTTCCGTATGGCGCACGCAATGCGGAGGGCCTGCAGTTGCTGGGCGAGGCCGGCCTGAAATCGATCATGTGGAACATCGATTCGATGGACTGGGCCGACCCGGTACCCGAGTCGATCGTGCAACGCGTGCTGGATCAGGTGAACAAGGAGCAGCGCGGCATCGTGCTGTTCCATGACATCCACGACCGCGCAGTGAAGGCGCTGCCGCAGATTCTTGATCGTTTGATTGCCGACGGTTACCAGTTCGCCGGCTGGAATGGCCGCGACTTTTCGTTGGCGCGCGCGTCCAGCCCGGTGGCCGATGCGACGGTGACCACCGGCTATGCCAAGTCGTGGGCGATCGTGATCGGCATCGACGATTACGCGCATTGGCCCAAGCTCGAATACGCGGCCAACGATGCGCAGGCGATCGCCACGACCTTGACCGGCCCGTTGGGATTTCCCTCGTCGCAGGTGATCGTGCTCAAGAACGGCGAGGCGACACGCAACAATATTCTTGCCGCCTTTCATGACCGCCTCGGCGAAGGCCGTGCGCAGACCAACGACCGCGTGTTCGTGTTCTTCGCCGGGCATGGCGCCACGCGCCGGCTGGCGTCCGGGCGCGACCTGGGCTACATCATTCCGGTCGATTCGGACCCGGAGCAGTTGGCCAGCGATGCGATCGCGATGAGCGACCTGCAGAACATCGCCGAAAGCCTGCAGGCCAAGCACGTCCTGTTCGTGATGGATGCCTGTTACAGCGGGTTGGGGTTGACGCGCGGCGGGCCGAGCTCCAGCGCATACCTGCGCGAGAACGCACGGCGCATCGCGCGTCAGATGCTCACTGCCGGCGGAGCCGATCAACAGGTGGCCGATAGCGGCCCGAACGGGCATTCGGTACTCACCTGGGTGCTGTTGCAGGCATTGGCCGGCAAGGGCGACCTCAACGGCGATGGCTTGATCACCGGCACCGAGCTGGCGGCGTATGTGGCGCCTGCGGTGTCGGCGGTGTCGGCGCAGATACCGGCCTTCGGCAGCCTGCCCGGATCGCAGGGCGGCGAGTTCGTATTCCAGGTGCCCAGCGGCGAAGAATTCCTCACTGCCGATACCGCGCAATTGTCTGCCGATGCGATTGCGCTCAACAGCCGCGTGGATGCCACACGGCCTGCGCCCGCTGCAGCTGGTGCGGTGGCGGCTGCGGCGCCGGTCACGGTGAAAACCCTGCAAGGCGGCCAAGCCACGCTGGTGTTGCCCACCGTGGTGAAGAGCAGCGACCGCCAGCGCGCACAGCTGGCCAACGAACGTGGTTTGCAGCTGTACAAGGAAAAGCGCTACGCCGACGCGGCCGAGCAATTTGCCGAAGCGCTGAAACTGCGTCCGGACTTCGCGCTGGCAGCCAACAACCTGGGCTTTGTGTATTACCGTCAGGGGCGTTTCGCCGAATCGGCGCGCTGGCTGGAAAACACCTTGAAAATCGATCCGTCGCGCGCGGTGGCCTATCTCAATCTCGGCGATGCGTACGCAAAGGCCGGCGATCGCGACAAGGCACGCAAGGCCTATTCCACCTATCTGGAATTGCAGCCGCAGGGCAGCGGCGCTGCGCAGGCGCGCGCGCAGCTGCAATCGCTGTGACGGATGGTGATGGCCGACACTGTGCGTGCCGTTGCCGGGAGTACGCGATTGCTGCAATGGGTGCGTGATTTAGAACGACCCATGGACACGTGATACGCCGCTGAGCGCGCATCGTGTCAAACCCACGTTTTCTCTTTTCTCCATGTCAGAGCAGTGTCCATGTCGTCTTCCACTTCCACCATCGTTGCCATCGCCAGTGCTGCCGGAACCGGTGGTGTGGGCATCGTGCGCTTGTGCGGGCCACAGTCGGTACAGATCGCAGGGCAGCTGGGCGTTGCGCGTCTGCAGCCACGGCACGCGCACTACGCGCGCTTCCGTGATGCGCAGGGAGCGGTGATCGATGACGGCATCGCGCTGTGGTTCAACGCGCCGCACAGCTTTACCGGCGAAGATGTCGTCGAACTGCAGGGCCATGGCAGCCCGGTGCTGCTGCGGCAGCTGGTTGCCCGCTGCATCGAACTGGGCGCGCGTCAGGCACGTGCCGGTGAGTTCAGCGAACGCGCGTTTCTCAACGGCAAACTCGATCTTGCGCAGGCCGAAGCCATCGCCGACTTGATCGCGGCCGGCGATCTGCGTGCGGCGCGTGCGGCACGGCGCGCATTGGACGGTGTGTTTTCGCGGCGTGTCGATGCGCTCGCCGACAACCTGACCCGCTTGCGTATCCATGTGGAAGCGGCCATCGATTTTGCCGATGAGCCGCTCGATACCCTGGGCGGTAACCAGGTACGCGATGGCCTGAGCCAGGCGCGCACCTTGCTCGCACAGTTGCTGCGCGATGCCGAACGCGGACGCACGTTGCGCGACGGCCTGCATGCGGTCTTGATCGGCCCGCCCAACGCCGGCAAGAGTTCGTTGCTCAACGCGCTGGCAGGGAGCGATCGGGCGATCGTGACCGATGTCGCCGGCACCACCCGTGACACCTTGCACGAGTCCATCCAGCTCGACGGCTTCGAGTTGACCCTGGTCGATACCGCCGGGCTACGCGATGGCGGCGATGCCATCGAACGCGAAGGCATGCGCCGCGCGCGCGCAGAAGTGCAGCGCGCCGATTTGGCGCTGGTGGTGCTGGATGCACGCGACCCGCAAGCCGCACGCGACGCGATTGGCGATGCCATCGATGCAGTGCCGCGTCAGCTGTGGATCCACAACAAGTGCGATCTGCTCAACAATCCCGCACCACTGGACGCCAATGCGATCGCAGTCTCTGCAGTGACCGGGCAGGGACTGGAGCAGCTGCACACCCGCCTGCGCGAGCTTGCGCTTGGCGACCGCGTGGAAAGTGTCGATGGCGAATTCTCCGCCCGCACCCGGCACGTCGAAGCACTGCGTCGCGCCGAACATCACGCGGACGCCGCCGACCTGGAACTGGGTTTCGAACAACTCGAACTGGCCGCCGAAGAACTGCGCCTGGCCCACGAAGCGCTCGGCGAGATCACCGGCAAGCTGAGCGCCGATGAATTGCTGGGTAAGATCTTTTCGAGTTTTTGTATCGGGAAGTGATGTGTCCTACGCAAAGTGCAGCGAAGAACCTGCACCGCTACGCCAAAAAAATCCGGCCTCGAAAGAGGCCGGATTTGTATAACAAACACGCGTACTGCGAGTTAGAAGTCGTAACGCGCGGTCAGCCGGAACGAGCGCGGCGTCTGATAATTGACGTCGTTCAAATAATTCGGGCTGATCACATCGCGAGATGCTTCACTGAACTCGTTGTACTCGGTGACGCGATCGTTATTGAACAGATTAAACACGTCGAGCTTGATGCGCAGCTTGTTGTCGGCCCAGTTGGGGATGTATGCAGCCGCCAGATCGAAGGTCCAGGTCCACGGCGTACGCCCTTCGTCGCCACGCTGCCGTAGCACGCGGGTGCCTTCAGCGTTCAAGCAATAGAAGCTCGAACCGCTGTAGTTGGTCAGCGAGCCTTGGTCGGGCTGCGGGATGTCGTCCAGCGGGATATAGCCCTGGCAATTGACCGGACGACCGGACTGCAGCACCAGGTTCCCGCCGAACTGCCATTCCGGCGTGAGGTTATAGGCACCGAACAGCTTGAGGGTGTGCTGACGATCGTTAGGCGTCGGGCCATAGGTGCCATCGGTAAACAGGCGGTGGTCGAAGTCCTGCGTCAAGCCCGGATCTTCCTGCTCCAATGTGGAATTGACGTAGCCCTCAACATTGCCTCGCGTTCTGGCAAACGTGTATGAGCCCTGGAAGTTGAATTTCTCGCCGGTGCGCTCCCAGAAGAATTCCAGTGCGGTGTGGATGCGTCGATATTCCGGAAGACCGAGATACGACGCCGGCAGGGTTGCCAGTTCCACTTCGCCATCGCCATTCAAGTCGACATTAAGCGTGACATCGCTGCCTGGGTTAAGGAAGTAGCAGCTTGGCACCGAACCCGGATCGAAATCAGGATAGCCGTTATCGGCGGCCCAATCGATCCAGGGATTGGTGGTGCAGGTATCGTCCATGCCCGACTTCACCTCGCGGCGAATCATGCGCACGCCTGCCATCCAGTTTTCGGTCAACTGCAACTGCCCACCGAGAATGACTTCGTCCTGATACATCGGCGAGAGATTGGTGGATGCAACCGATGCCGGGTTTGGCGCAACCAGCGAGCCGTTGGTCTGGGTAGCGCCGATCTGCGCACCCTGGCCGACCGGCCGGCCGTCGGCTTCGCTCCAGCCGTTGACGAAGTACCAGTTGGACACGGTCGATTCCGCGCCCGTCGCACGAATACTCGAGTTGGTTGCGACGGGGATGTAGTAACGGCCTGCGGTGCCGAACAGCTTCAGGCTGGAATCGCCCAGCACGTCCCACGAAAAACCAAGTCGCGGGGCGAGCTTGTAGTCCGACTCCACCCAGGCGATACCATCGCCATTCTTGTTCTGGAATTTTTCGCCACGCAATCCGAGCACCGCGAGGAAGTCCTCGCTGATCTGCCAATTGTCTTCAAGATAGAAAGCGCTGTTGGTGTTTTCGTAGCTGGAGCTGCTGGTCTGATAGACGCGCGAGCGCGCATACAGTGAGCCGCGCGGCACCAGCTGACCGTTCACGGTGCGGCCCGGACGTCCGGCAAATGCGCCGGTGGCAACCGCATTATTGGGAACCAGGTAATACGCCCAGTTGATGCCGCCAGCATAGGTCTGGCCACGATGGCTGGATTCGTAGTTTTCCTGATCGACACCGAAGCGCAACCGGTGATCGCCCAGTACCCATTCGCCATCGACGCGGAAGGCCTTGCGGATGTCTTCATCAGGCTCGGCATTCAGATCGGCGATGGTGGAAATGGTGCCAGGGTTGCATCCGATAAATCGGTCGGTCACGTTGGTGGTCAAACCGAAGCTATAAGCCCAAGGGCACTCGCCGCCAGCCGGATTGGCAGGCAGGCGCGAGTCGATCAGGTTGCTCAGATAGCCGTACTGCGCCGACAGGGTGAAGTTGTCGGTGAAGTAGCCGGTGTACTTGAGGATGCCGACCTTGCCGCCGTTTTCCATCTCATAGCTTTCGATCGGTGACTCGTGCCTGCCGACGTTGTAACGGTTATCGCCGTTGGCATCGAGGTTGTATTCGTAAGTACGGTACTTGGTCTTGGCTTGGTTGTAGATGCCGGTGAATTCGACCAGATTGCTGTCGTTGATGTACCAATCGAGCTTGACCAGACCTTGCGGCGTGTCATCGCGAACCTGACGGCTTGTCAACGCGTAGAAGTTGTCTTCAGTCTCGCTACGTCCCTCCACCATGGCGAAGAAGAACAACCTGTCCTTGATGATGGGACCGCTGGCATACGCAGAGTAAATGGTGCTGTCGAACTGATCGTCGCTGCGGTACTGGTACAGCGGGTCTGACGCGTCGGGGTCGCGTTCGCGGACGTTCTTACCTGCTGCCGCGCCCCAGTCCGGCGCCCATTCCACGCTGGCGCCGTAATGCCAATCATTGGAGCCGGACTTGGTCACAATGCTGACGATGCCGCCCAGCGAGCGGCCATACTCGGCGCCATAGCCACCGGTCTTGACCTGCAACTGCCCGATGCCCTGGAACGGCACATTGGCAAACGACAGGAACGTGCGCATGTTGGTCACGTCGAAGCCGTTGATGTAATAGCCGTTCTCGGCCACCGACGAGCCGCCGAACGATGCGAGGTTGCCAGCGCCCAGGCCGCTATCGCCTCGCACCGCACCTGGCGCCAACAGTGCAACCGAAGACACATCGCTGGCCACCGGCAATGCAATCATCTGCTCGGCGGTGAAGACCGTGGTGGATTCAACCGACGAGACATCGATGGGATTGAGCGCGCCGGTGCCGATCACGTTGACCCTGTCCAGCGTTGTGGCATTGCTTCCGAACACGACCTGCGAGCCGCTACCGACCTTGACCTCGACTTCGCGCGTCACCCCGTCGGCGGTGACCACGTATTTGCCCGGCGGTAGCTGGCTGAAGCTGAATCTGCCGTCGGACGCGGCGGTGACCGAACGAGTGACACCGGTCTGCGGGCTCTGAATGGCAACGGTACTGCCCGGCTGCCCGCTACCGAAGATGGAGCCCACCGCACTCTGCGCCTGCAAGCCACCTGCCACACACATGCCCATTGCAAGGCTCAAGGCACTGCGCGCGATGTTCCTGGACAACGAACTACGAACCCCTGGACGCGTCATTCCTCTCTCTCCTGATGAATTACGCACAACGACCTCGAAACGTGGGACTCAGCTGCCCTGCAGCAGCTGAGGGGGAAGTGCGCTTCAAGCGATAGCAAGCTGAACGGCTGTCATATTCCTGAAGGCTGTCTGAAGATTAACCCGGGATTTACGGGAATGTCATCATTTTGGAACTTTTTTGTGAGCCAGCGCTTCTGGGTCGGGTATCGCCGAGCGAATTCGTGTACGCGAGGGCGACACTTACCCAGTCGTCCCCCGCTGTGGGCAGGGGCGTGGCTATCGCAGTAGCCGTCGCTCGTTCCCGAATCGGGCGCGTGGGCGGGTTTCCGGCCGGACGTCGAGCGTCGGCGGCTACGGACAACTAGCGCGGTACGGCGGCGTATGCCGCACGTCATCTGAGGTACCAGCGTCGGTTGGCCACTGTGGCTCAGTACCGATGGACTGGCTGTTGGCCGCAATCAGTAGCTACTGGATGGCGGCTGTGCCCAAGAGCGCGCGGCCGCTGCAGACGCGTGGCACGAGCGGAATGGCTCGAGGAAATCGGTATGCGCCAACGACGAGGCAGTAGGTACTCGAACGCGCGCCGCGGA
The DNA here is from genome assembly GCF_023337365.3 of Xanthomonas nasturtii. Lineage (NCBI taxonomy): Bacteria > Pseudomonadati > Pseudomonadota > Gammaproteobacteria > Lysobacterales > Lysobacteraceae > Xanthomonas > Xanthomonas nasturtii. Next base: position 4,820,018 of record NZ_CP142084.2, on the reverse strand, counting down.
CAAACGCGGGCGCGCCAGTTGCTGACGCACCCAGCGCAGCTGTCCGAGCGCTATGAGTAAGCAAATTGCTCTATTCGACGCAGCATGCGCAGCCTGCACCGGCACCATACAAGCCGTTACATCCAGGCCGCGCACACGCCCTGCAAGACATCAGGCATCGTGCCGACGTTGCGGCGCTGTCTACATCACACCAGGCAGCACCGTCTGCAGCGCTTGGTTTTCCGCCTTGCACGCGGCCACCGTGGTTGCAGCGGCCTGCTTCGCCTGCGCCTTTTCGATCTCGCGGCGGGCGGCGGCCAAATCCTTTTCGAATGCTGGGTTGCCATGCAAGGCGGCGACAGTGGCGGCGCCCAGCATGCGGCCCTGGATGACATCGCTTTGCCAGTGCACATTGCAGACCAGGCGGCTGTCGCCGAAGGCGCGGCCGCGGGCGAGCAGGGCGTCGCGGTGGGGGGGGGCGATTTCCGACAGGATCAGGCCCCAGCTCCAGCCGATGGCGGTGTGGCCGGAGGGGTAGGAGCCGTTCTTGCGCAGGGCTGCGTCGTCGGCCGGGGTGCACATCGGTTGGTCGTTGCGCATGAACGGGCGCGCGCGTTGGTAGCGTGCCTTGGCGGCGCTGGTGCTGGTGCTGGCATCGCGCATGCTGCGCTCGAGCAGGCGCAGCAGATGCGGGGTGCTGGCCGGGTCGATCTGTACGCCGAGCGCGCAGCTGAAATGGCTCGCCGCGGCGGGGAAACCCAGCACCGCGTCCTGCGCGGCCAGCTCCCAGCGCGGGGTGCCGCGCAGCGCGAGCATGGCCTTGGCGATGGCCTCGTCGTTGGCGAGTGCGGCGCTGCCGTCCTGCGGCGGTGGTGGCACCAAGTGCAGACTGTCGGGTAGCTGGTCCTTATCGAGGTAGCCCCGCACGTCGGTGGCGAGCACTGAATCCGCCGGCTTTGCCGGTTGCCGCGCATTCGCCATGCTGCCGCTGCCGATCAGTAGGGCGACGGCAACCACGCCTGCCAGCGTCCGGTGAGAAGGGCGAGCAAGACGGTAGGACATGGGCGGATCCTCGACGCAACACAACGGAAGAGTCCGCAGATTACGAGGTACAGATGACACCCGCATGCCAGCGCAACGCAGTGGTGGCGCGGCAGGCGTAGCGGTTGTCGCCGCACTGTCATCTGTGCGTCGCATCGGCGCAAGACAGCTGTCGCACGCTTGCCGTCATCTTTTGACTCGTCCCCCATGCCGCTCATGCCCAAGACCCATCTCTTAAGTGCTGCCGTGTTCACCGCGCTCGCGCTGTCGCCGGCTGCGCATGCCGCCGATGCAGCTGCCGACGTGTCTGCCGATGCCTCCGCCAGCTCGGCCACCGTGCAGCAGCTCGATGCGGTGTCGGTGATCGGTCAGGGCGAAACGCGTCAGGTGCAGCGCATCACCCAGCAGGACATCCCGGTGTTGCCGCCCGGCACCAGCATCCAGAAGTTGCTCAACCGCATGCCGGGCGTGAACGTGCAGTCCAACGATGCGTTCGGTGCCAACGAAGAATCGCAGACGATCAGCCTGCGCGGCTTCAATGGCACGCGCCTGGGCTACACGCTCGACGGCCTGCCGCTGGGCGACAACGCCTACGGCAACTACAACGGCCTCAACATCAGCCGCGCGCTGATCGCAGAAAACTTCGGCGGCGTGGAGCTGGCCTCGGGCATCGGTGCGTTGGGCACGGCCTCCACCAGCAACCTGGGCGGCACCATTCAGTACTACTCTGCCGATCCGTCCAGCGTGTTTGGCGGGCAGGTGTCGCAGACGGTGGGGTCCGATGCCAATCGTCGTACCTTCCTGCGCGTGGATACCGGCGATTACAACGGGTTTTCTGCGTATCTGTCGGGCATCAACGCAGAGGCCGACATGTGGGCGCGCCCGGAATCGCCGACCACCACGCGGCAGTTCAATGCCAAGGGTGTGTATCAGTTCGATGGTGGCAAGCTGACCGCATTTGCGGACACCTCGCGGACCTCGCAGGCGGACTATGCGTACCTGTCCAAGAGCGGCATGGCGCGTGGTCTGGGCTGGGACTGGAACCTGTACGCGCCGGACTGGAACCGCGCCCTGGCCGCAGCGTATTGCGCGCCGGCCACGCGCAATGCGGCGCGTTGCGGTTTCAGCGGTGGCGTCGACAACATCGACGATGCGTATTACCAGAGCCGTGCGTTGCGCGACGACGACCTGTTCTATGTGGCCGGCGACTTCCAGCCCAACGATGCGATCAGCCTGCACACGCAGGTGTATCACCATGAAAACAAGGGCCAGGGCCATTGGTGGTCGCCTGGCCAGGCATCGAATCCGGGCACGCCGCAGGCATTACCGATTTCCATCCGCAGCACCAATTACTGGATCAACCGCACCGGCGGCATCGCCTCGCTGGGTTGGGAGCTGGGCCCGCATCATCTGGAAGCGGGCGTGTGGTACGAGCGCAATCACCACGATGTGGAACGCAATTTCTATTGGATCACCGGCCCGGTCAGCGACGACAAGTTCCTTCAGAACCCCAACCGCCGCTTGTTCTCGCAGAACTACGTGATCACCACCCGGCAGTTCTATGTGCAGGGCAACTTCAAGTTTCTCGACGAGCGCCTGAGCCTGGACCTGGGCATCAAGAGCCCGAGCACCGAAATGACCGCGCGCGAAACGCCGGGCGTGGCAGTGGAAGCACCGGTGGCGACCGGCTCGCTCAAGGCCAGCGAGTCGGTGCTGCCGCAGATCGGGCTGGGCTATCGCGTTGCCGAGGGCCAGGAACTCTTTGCCTCCTATGCGGAAAACATCGCCGCCTTCCAGGGCGGTGGTGCCGGTGGTCCGTTGCTGGTGACACAGGCCTCGTTCGATGCCAGCGTGGGCGCGCTGGAACCGGAAAAGTCGCGCACGCTGGAAGCCGGCTACCGCTTCGTGCGTGACCGCTTCGAGGCCTCGCTGGTGGGTTACGACGTCACCTTCGACAACCGCCTGCTCTCGCTCAACCCCTGCGCCAGCATCCAGCAGGGCACCACGCCGGCCTGCACCACGCGCTTCTTCAACGTGGGCTCGGTGAGCAGCCGCGGCGGCGAACTGACCGTGATCTGGAAGCCCACCAGCTACCTGCAGTGGTACAACTCGGCCTCGATCAACCGTTCGACCTACGACGATAACTATGTGCAGAACGGCGTGACCATTCCTACCGCCGGAAAAACCACGGTGGATACGCCCAAGCGCATGTTCGCCAGCGAAATTGCCTTCAATTACGCGAACTGGAACGTCAACCTGCGCGGCAAGTACACCGGGCAGCGCTTCTACACCTACACCAACGACCAGGGCTTCGGCGGCTACACCTCCTTCGATGCCGGCGCCGGTTACGACTTCGGCCAGGCTGGCGTGCTGCAGGGGCTCAAGCTCTCGCTCAACGTCACCAACCTCACCGACAAGCGTTACGCCTCCAACCTCACTGCGTTTGCCAACAGCGACCCGAACGGGCGGCAGTTGGCGTTCCATGCAAGCGCGCCGCGGCAGGTGTTCTTGACGCTGGATGCGAAGTTCTGAGCCAGGGATCGGGGAATCGGGATTGGGGATTCGTAATGGCGGGTCTTGCTGCTGCTTACGGATTTCCGATGCTGATGGACGCTGTTAGTTTTAGAGTGGCCGACAAGACGTAGCGCGTGGTTGTCAGGTGGATGCAGACGAAGCGGAGAAAGCGGGGTGTATGTGCCGTACATGCCGCACCGCCAATCGGCCGCGTTCGCCTGGCGATCATGCCTTGGTTTTGATGGCTGCTTTTTCGTTGGAGAGATGCATGATGCAGTTCGGTCGTCTTTGGTTGGTGGCAGCGATGATGGTTGGCATGAGCGGCCCGGCAATCGCCGAAGCGCCGTTGGCGAAAACAGTGCAGATCTTTGCGCACCGTGGCGCCAGCGCGTTGCGCCCGGAGCACACCCTGGCCTCTTACGCTAAGGCGATTGTCGATGGCGCCGATTTTGTCGAGCCGGATCTGGTGTCCACCAAGGATGGCGTGCTGGTGGCGCGGCACGAGAACGAGATTGGTGGCACCACCGACGTGGCCAGTCATCCGGAATTTGCTGCGCGCAAGGCCCGCAAGACCATCGACGGTCAATCGATGGAAGGCTGGTTCACCGAAGACTTCACCTTGAGCGAGTTGAAGACCTTGCGTGCGCGCGAGCGTCTGCCGCAGTTGCGCGGCACGCGCTGGGATGGGCAGTTCCAGATCGTGACTTTCGAGGAGATCATCGATTTTGTCGCGGCCGAGTCGGCTGCCACCGGCCGCACGATCGGGCTGATTCCGGAGATCAAGCACCCGAGTTATTTCACTGCGCTGGGGCTGCCGATGGAAGACAAGGTGCTGGCGATGTTGCAGGCGCATGCGTATACGCGCACGGCACCGGTGATCATTCAGTCGTTTGAGACCGGCAACCTGCGCTATCTGCGCGGGAAGATCGGGCGCACCCGCAATATCGGTCTGCTGCAGTTGCTGGGTGGCGCACAGATGGCGCTGCCCGATGCCGGCAAGGGCGACGCGCCTGCCACCTATGCGCAACTGATGACGCCTGCCGGGCTCAAGCAGGTTGCCGGTTATGCCGATGCGATCGGGCCGGACATCCGCGCCATCATTCCACTGGATGCGCAGCAACGCCTGGGCACGCCAACCGGCCTGGTACGCGACGCGCACGCGGCAGGCTTGCAGGTGCAGCCATATACGTTCCGCCCGGAGAATTATTTTCTGGCGGCCAACAACCGCAGCAGCGGCGCAGTGACCGAGCGCAATGACGCTGGCGCATTGGCCGAACTCAAGGTCTACCTGGATGCCGGTATCGATGCATTCTTTGCAGACGATCCGGGTCTGGCGCGGCATGCGTTGAGCGAGCATGCAGTGCGTTAAACGCTAAACGCACAAATGCAGTCTGTAAGAGCGCGCTTGCGCGCGATGACACCTTCCCGATGACGCCCCATCGCACGCCAGCGCGCTCCTACGTCCCGGGCGGGCGCTCGCGCGGCGGGAAATGCAGCACCACGTTTTCCGAGTCATCGTCCTGACGCTGCCAGAGCACGGGGACCTGACGCGGCGGCGGCGGTTCCAGCACGTCGCGTTCGGCGTTGCTCACTTCCCAGGCGGCGTCTTCGTCCTCGTCGTCCCAGCTGTAACGTGGTTTGGCCTGTTGTGGGTCGCGCAGGCGCAACAGCAGCGCGGCGATCAGGCCGGCCACTGCACCGCCCAGATGCGATTGCCAGGACACGCCGGCTTCGTGCGGCAGGATGGTCATCAGCATGCCGCCGTAGAACAGGAAGGCGATCATGCTGGTGGCAATCGCCGGGCGGTCGCGCCGCAGCAGGCCCAGTACGAACACCAGAAACATCAACCCGTGGGTCACGCCGCTGGCGCCCAGGTGGCGGCTGCCGGGCTCGCCCAGCAGCCATGCGCCCAGGCCCGAGCCCAGCCACAATAGCGGCAGCGCCATGGCGGTGGCACGCGGATAGACGCTGCCGGCCAGCGTGCCCAGGATCAGCAAGGCGGCGGCATTGGCGCCCAGATGCGCGAGCGAGCCATGCAGCAGCGGCGCGGTGAGGATGCCGAGCAGGCCGTCGGCCTGTAGCGGGGCCACCGCCCATGCGCGCCAGTCGAACATGCCCTGCGCGGTGAATACCGCCACCAGTAGCAGCACGGCGGCCAGACTGACGTTGAAGGCACGCAAGACCCGGGAACGATCCAGTCGATCTTGCGAGGTGGTGTCGGCGGCAACAGGAGGCAGTGTCATACCTTCACGGATGGCGTCGCGCGGATTTTTTACAAGCCTCTCCAACGCGGGATAAGCAGGCCCGGCGGCGGGATAATCCAATCCCGGCGCCGATCGTTGGCGTATCAGCCTGCGCCGCATCACGGATGATCTGTTGCTTGGCTGCAGGGCCCTTGCCCGCCCACCATCGCGGGACACGCTGCAAGTACGTCCTTGTAAGCTCTTACGCGGCATCCATGCCGCGTAAGGTCCCGCGGCGGTGAGCGGGCAAGGACCAGTGGAGATGGTCGGTGCGCATAGTTGCCAGCAGTGCAGGCTGAGCCACGATTCCCGATTCCCGATTCCCGGCCCCTCAGTGCCCGGCAGGCTTGGGCGGGCGCAGCAGGCTCAGCACGATGGTGGCAATCAGGATCGTCACCACTACGCCCAGCGAGACCAGCACCGGGATCTTGTACAGATCGATGATCATCATCTTGGTGCCGATGAACACCAGGATCACCGCCAGCCCGTACGGCAGCAGGTGGAAGCGGTCGGCCATGCCGGCCAGCAGGAAGAACATCGCGCGCAGGCCCAGCACCGCGAACACGTTGGAGGTGAGCACGATGAACGGGTCGGTGGTGATCGCAAAGATCGCCGGGATGCTGTCCACCGCGAAGATCACATCGATCACCGCAATCAGGATCAGCACCACAAACAGCGGGGTAAACCAGCGCTTGCCGTCCTTGATCACGCTGAGCAGGTTGCCGTGGTACTGCGGGCTCAGGCGCAGGTGGCTGCGCATCCAGCGCAGCACCGGGTTGCTCTCCAGATCAGGCTCCTTGCCGGCGGAGAACCACATCTTGATCCCGGTCAGCAGCAGGAACGCGCCAAACACGTACAGCAGCCAATGGAACTTGGCCAGCAACATCGAGCCGGCGAAGATCATGATCGCGCGCAGGACAATCGCGCCCAGCACACCGATGATCAGCACGCGCTGGCGCTGTTCTTCGGGCACGCCGAAGTAGGTCATCACCATCAGGAACACGAAGATGTTGTCGACCGCCAGCGATTTTTCGACCAGGTAGCCAGTGAGGAACTGCAGCCCGATCTGATCGGCCTGCGCATCGCCCATGCTGCCCTGCAGGTACCACCACAGCCCGGCATTGAAGGCCAGCGCCAGCAGCACCCAGCCGATGCTCCACCAGGTGGCTTCCTTGAAAGTGACCTTGTGCGCGCCACCGTGGCGCATCAGCACCAGATCGATCAGCAGCGCGGCGATCACCACCACTCCGAACCCGCCCCATAACCAGACATTGCCAATGGTTTGCATAAAAGAATCCCGAAAAGTGAAAAAACGACCTGGACAGCCGGTTGGGCTGAGGCCTTGTGACACGGAAATCGTGGATTCCGGGTGACGAACCTTCGCCTGCGCGGCGAAGGTCTCGCTCGCAACCGGTGCGGACCGGTTGCCGTTGCACCGGAGCACTGCACATGGCGGGCTCGTAATGACGGCGACAACGTTGGGAGCTACTCCCCTTCTGCGCCCGATTCTGCGGGCCCGGCGCAGGCACGTCAATCCAGCCGGATACAATGGGCCGATGAATACTCCAGTCCCTACCGTCCGTCTCAAGAATGCCTGGCGCTCCAGCCACCCGTGGATCTTCCAGAAGCTGGTGGAAAAGCCCGCCGCCAAGCCCAAGCCCGGCACGATTGTCGAGGTGGTCGGCGTGGATGGCGAGTGGATCGGCCGCGGCTTCTACAACGGCCATTCGCGCATTGCCGTGCGCATCCTGGAAACCGACCAGTCGGTGCCGGTGGATGCCGGCTGGTTCTCGCGCAAGATCGCCGCGGCAGTGAGCCTGCGCCGCGACTGGCTCAAGCTTGACGCCGTGTCCGACGCCTGGCGCGTGGTGCACAGCGAAGGCGACGGTCTGTCCGGTCTGGTGGTGGACCGCTACGGCGACCTGGTGGTGGTGGAGTTCTTCGCTGCCGGCATGTTCCGTCACCGCGAATGGATTTACGCCGCGCTGCGCGAGCAGTTCCCGGGCTGCCGCTTCCACAGCTTTGCCGACGAACATGTGCAAAAGCAGGAGAGCTTCGATTTCCACAGCAACACCACCACCGAAGCTGCGGTGATCACCGAGCACGGCATCAAGTTCCGTGCCGACCCGGCCGGCGCGCACAAGACCGGCTTTTTTGCCGACCAGCGCGACAACCGCCAGTGGCTGAGCGAGCAGGTGGAAGGCAAGAGCGTGCTGGACCTGTGCTGCAACACCGGCGGCTTTGCGGTGTATGCCGCCGCGCGCGGTGCGGCCGAGGTGCTGGGCGTGGACATCGACGAAGACGTGATCGCCATTGCCAAGGGCAACGCCAAGCTCAACAACGTGCGCCCGAAGTTTGTGCAGGCCGACATCTTTCCATGGCTGCGCGATGCGTCCAATCGCGGCGACCAGTTCGATGTGGTGATCCTGGATCCGGCCAAGATGACCCGCGACCGCGAGCAGGTGATCCCGGCGCTGAAGAAATACCTGGACATGAACAAGCTGGCGCTGGGCGTGGTCAAACCCGGCGGTCTGTTCGCCACCTTCTCGTGCACCGGCCTGGTGGCCGAGCAGGAGTTTCTGGACATGCTGCGGCGCGCGTCGTATTTCTCCGGGCGCACCATCCAGATCCTGAAAGTGGCCGGCGCTGGTCCCGATCACCCGTTCATGGCGCATGTGCAGGAATCGCGCTATTTGAAGGCGGTTTTCTGCCGCGTGGTGTAAGCGCGCTTCGCGGCTGAGGACGCGGTTTGCCGCCTTGCAGGAAGCGTCTTCAGCCGCGCGATGCGATCGCCGGCAAGTAAGGATTCAAGGTAGACATCCGACCAGGAACAGGCAGCCGATGACGTCCAGCGACCAAGACGAACGCAAGGCCCTGCGCCGCTTGCTGCGCGAGATCGAGCGGCCCAATGCCAGCCTGCTGGCCAGCAACTGGCCGGTGTTCGGCGTGTGGCTGCTGTTTTCCGGGGCCTTCATGTACCTGTTCCAGACCGGCGACGGCTCGCCGCTGCACCCGCTGGTGCTGGCGCTGGGCTCGACCTGTCTGGGCGTGTTCGGTGCGTGGATCGTGTTCCGCTCGGTGTGGGCGCGGCAGTGGCCGCACGTGCGCGAGCATGTCGATGTGGAAAGCGTACGCGCGCGCCTGGCCGAGCTTGGGGATTGAGCTGCAGCACGCGTGGGCGTGCACGCGTGCTGCAGGTTGCAAGCTCATCGCCTCATTGCCGACTCACCAACCCGCCGGGCGTGCGGTGATCTCCGGCACCGCCTGGCGCAGGTCGGCACCGAATTCGGGGTTGCGCATCGTCTCGCCGTCGGCATAGCCGTAAAACACGCCTTGCGTGGGTGTGGTGCCTTCGCGCAGTTCGATATCGCCACGCACCTGGGTGGTGCCGGCAATGTTCACCGTGCCGAAGGCGCCCGGCCCCATGAAGCTGGTGTTGGCGTGTGCGTTGCCACCGATGGTGGCGCCCGGATGCCACACGGTGATGCCACCCAACACTGCATTGCCCTGCACGGTGCCGCCCATGACGGTGGCGCGGCCTTCGATGCGGGCGTTGCCCAGCACGCTGCCGGCCAGTACCCGCGCACGCGGGCCCACATAGGCGGTGGAGGCGACATTGGCGGTATTGGCGACCCAGCCGCCGCCGTTGGCATGGCGACGCCCCACCGGGGTGGGCGTGGGCGCGTTGGGCTGGCTGCCGGCCGGTGCGGCGTTGGTCAGCGTCACGCTCCACGGATAGCGGTAGATCGCGTAGTAGGACTGGTCCCACTTGATCTGCTGCATGCTGCTGGGCGCGCCCATCACCATCAGATACACCGCGCGGTCGCCGCTCTTCAAGGCCACCGTGACGCTGGCCTTGGCGCCGCGTTGCAGGGTGCTGTAACGCGCCTTGCCGGCACTGTCGATGGCCACCACGCCCCAGCGCCAGTCCGAATCCGGGTTGGGGATGCTGGCCGGGTCGGTGGCCAGGCCGGGCAGGCTGGCCACCGCCGGCGCGCTTTGCACCTGGCCTTCGAAGGCGACCTTGATGCTGGGGGCGCCGCTGGCCGGGACCAGTTGCACCAGGTTATAACCCCAGCGCTGCGGGGCCCATTCGAACGGTACGCGGTAGCGGTTGGCCTGGCCCTCGACCGGGTCGAGCGCGGTCATGCGCAGCGCGCGGTCGCGGTTGTCCCAATCCTGGGTGCGCTGCGGGTCGAAGGACAGGTTGCTGCCGTAACGCGCGCGGTACAGCGCGCCCGCATCGCTGCCATCGGGGTTGGTGTAGTCCCAATTGACGTTACGCAGGGCCCAGTCGCCGAATACATCGTTCATTTGCGCCTGCGTCCAGCCCATGTTGGCCTTGATCACCGAAAACGGATCGGCGCTGCGGCGTGCCGGGTCGTCGATGCGCGGCGACTTGCTCCATAGCTCGTTGATGATGGAATAGCCGTGGCGGTTCTTCAGGTACTCCATGAACTGCCAGTTGCAATAGCGGTTGCGCGTGGAGCCCAGATACAGGTGCGGGTAGTTCACCAGCATGCTCGAGCAATGCACGTCGCTGTTGTGGAATTCCGGCAGCTGGTGGGTGAGCCAGTTGGCGTGCGATTCCCAGATCCAGCCGGTGTAGTCGGACTCCTGCAACCCGCCGGCCTGGTATTGCAGGGCATGGATGAGCTCGTGCGCCAGGCCCCAGTGGTCGCGTAGTGCGGCCGGTGCCATCCACATGCCCATGCCGCCGCTGCCGGTGGCACCGCCGCTCAGGCCGAAGCTCGGGTCCAGATGCAGGTTGGCCTTGTATTTGGTGGCGCTGCTGCAGAACGGCTCGGGAAACTGCAGGCGGTTGATGAAGGTGTCCCAGACCATTTCCAGATGCTCGCCGGCCGCGCGCAGGTCGGCGTCGGACACGCCGTTGCCGTTCCAGCGGAAGGCGAAGTGCGCGGTTTCGTAGCGCACCGCCGGCATGCCGGCTTCGGTAGTGCGGGCGACCCAGCTGCCGGCGGTGCAGCCGGCGGCACTGGCGGTGGATGCGCTGCACAGGCCGGCGGCGATCAGGCCGGCGCTCAGCAGGCCTGTGGCCAGGCGAGGAGTGGGGCGCCGCCAGGGCAGGGCGCGCGATGCGGTGGACATGGGTGGTTCTCGCAGAAGGAATGGGGTGCGCACACGCAGCCGCACACACGCAGGGCTGCGCAGTGTCGAAAGAACTTGGGGGAAGGCCGCCGGCTGCGGTGGCCGCGCAAGTGTGCGCAGCCGCGCAGCGTGCGCAATTGCTTTGCAGGTGTATTTTTCAGAACTGCAACGCGCGCATCGCTCGTGCTGTGGCGCGGGTTGGAGTTGCAGCACGCGCAGTGCCCTACGCAGCGCCGCAGCGCGCGTACGGCAGGCCGCTATGATCGGCCAACCCCCACTGCCTGTGAGATCGCATGCACCTGCGCTCGCTTTCGTTGTCTGCTGCGTTGTTGCTGGCGGCCGCGCTGCCCGCGCACGCGCTGGAGTTTTCCAAGGCCGAACTGGCACGCGCCACCGCCCTGCAACAACGTCTGGTCACCTTGGACTCGCATCTGGACACGCCGGCCAATCTGGAGCGCGCCGACTTCGATGTGCTGCAGGCACATGCCGGCAACCGGCTGTCGCAGGTGGATTACCCACGCATGGTCGAAGGCGCGCTGGATGGCGGTTTCTGGGCGGTCTACACCGGGCAGAGCAATCGCAGCGCGGCCGCGCACCTGGACGACCGCGATGCCGGCCTACAGCGCTTGTTGAAGATCCACACCCTGGTGGCTGCGCAACCGCAGCGCTTTGCACTGGCCACGGTGCCGGCCGATGCCGCGCGCATCAAGGCCGCCGGCAAGCGCGTGGTGTACATCAGCATGGAAAACGCCAGCCCGTTGGTGGCCGACCCCACGTTGTTGCGCTTGTACTACGCGCAGGGGCTGCGCTTGATGAGCACGGTGCACTTTCTCAACAACGAGTTCGCCGACTCGGCCACCGACCCCAAGGGCGCCGAGTGGAAGGGCTTGAGCCCGGCCGGCAAACAGCTGGTGCAACAGGCGCAGGCGCTGGGCATCGTGATCGACCAATCGCATGCCTCCGATGCGGTGTTCGACCAGTTGATTGCATTGTCGCCGGTGCCGATCGTGCTCTCGCATAGCGGCGCGCGCGCGGTCTACAACCACCCGCGCAACATCGACGATGCACGCCTGAACGTGCTGGCCGCACATGGCGGGGTGATCCAGGTCAATTCCTACGGCGGCTATCTGGTCGACAGCGGCGCCAGCCCCGAGCGCAAGGCCGCCGAAAAGGCGCTCACCGACCAGTACGGCGGCTGGGAGCACGTCAAGATCGCCGACGGCACGCGCCTGAGCGCCGCGCTCAAGCAGCTGGATGCGCGCCACCCGATCAAGCGCGCGACCGAAGAAGATTTCTTCGCCCATCTGGAGCATGTGCTCAACGTGGTCGGGCCCGAGCACGTGGGCATCGGCATGGATTGGGATGGCGGCGGTGGCGTGGTCGGCCTGGAAGATGTCTCCGACCTGCCGCGCATCACCGCCTGGCTGCTGCGCAAGGGCTACACCGAGCAGCAGATCGCCGGCATCTGGGGCGGCAATCTGCTGCGGGTGATGGGCCAGGCGCAGGACTATGCCGCGCGCAATCGCACGTCCGGCTCGGGCGATGGGGTCAAGCGCTAGGGCCGGGAGTGGGAGTCGACAACGGCGGCCAGCGCGATGCAGCCATGCGACATCGCCGGCTCCGACCGTGGGGATGCCAGTGCGGTGTGCGTGTGCATCCTTGGTGTGATCTGCATGCGATCGATGCTGGTTGCTCTGGATCATCCGGGCAGTGTCGCAGCCCGGATCTGGCCGCTGTCGATGTTTCGTCTGGAAATTATGCGCAGGCAAGTGTCGAGGCAGCCGCCAAGGATTGACTGCTATGCTCCACCAAAGGCGTGGTGATGCTTCGCGCCCTAGCAGCGATACTCACACGCTATCTTGTGGGCGCAGCCTGATGCGATTCATGCATTCCGCGTGCCAGCTCTTGCTGCTGTGCCTGCGTCCGTTCCTGCGCAATGGCCTGGTTGGCGGCCTGTAGCTTTGCGTCCGACTGTTCCAGGGGCATATGAATCGCCTGGTCGATAGAGACCGCTACGCGCTTATGGGTTGGATCGTCGATGCGTCCTTCGATCGCGACGAGGTTGCCGTTTTTGCCCATCAACACGTGGTCCACGCGTTGCAGTGCATTGGCTGCGAGCGAGGTATTGCCAGCGTTTGGATAGCGCTCACGATTGTCCTTACACGCCGCCAGCAGGCAGCGGCTGACGCGCTCGCTCATGGCGTCATAGGGTTTGCCCACGCTCTCATCGATCTTGGCAACGCCTCCGCGGATCTGCTTCAACATGGCGTGATCGGGATGTTGCGGATCTTGTGGGCCCGACGCTTGCGGCCGTGCGGGTGCGCTATGGCTGCGTGTTGCTATGTCTTCCTGCGCTTTTTCCGAGGAAGGGTCCGCGCTGTCGTGGTTTTGCATACGCGGCGCAGTGACATGGAGCGTTTCCAGCGTTGTGATCGGTACGGCAGAAGCCGGTGGTCCAGGCTGTGCAGCTGTGCGCTGTGCCGCCAAGGTCTGGGCCGCATAGGTTCCATCGAGCTCCGGCTTCAAGTTTCCCTTGGCCTGGCTGTCCCAGAGCATGCCGTCATGCGTCCATTGACCGTCTTTCCCACGTTCGTAGAGCTCGCCGTCTGAGCCGACGATCCGGCCAGGATGTTTCAGCGCATCATGCACTGCGGCGGGCATGTAGCCATGACGCTCCCAACCATTCTGCGCGTAGCTGTCTTTGTAGTGCGCGGCCATCGCTGCTGGCGTCTGCATCGCGTTCTGCTTGATGATCTGCTGCGAAACCTCATCAAGTTGCGCCGCACGCTGAGGGCTGGCCGTTTCGGTGCGCGTGCTCATTGTGCGATCGATCAGCCCGTCGGCCACCTGGCGCGTCCATTGCTGAGTGTCCGGGTTGTGTACCCATGGCGCCTCGCGCAGGCTTCGGGTGTCGTGCGCGTTAGCCGGTTGGGTATACGGGTCCTTGTTTGGTGGCGGCGAGCCCAAAGCCAACTCGATGGACGTACCTGACGCTTTGTACGTCAACAGGTCTGACACTTCCGGCGTCGCAACCTCTGTTCGCGTCTTTTGCAACGGTACACCGGCTTCGCCGAAGGCGATGGCAGCTGGATCGACTTCGCCGGTGCCGACGTCTCGCGCCCACCGCGCCCCGGACGGATGATTTTCGAGGCGCCAGGTATTGCCTTGCGCGTCTTGTTGATGGGACATCCGGTGGTCGTTGATGGCATCGGCAAGTTTGTCGCCGCCCACGGCACCAACAATGCCGCCAATCGCGCCAGTGACAAGCAAGCCCGGGCCAGACTCCACACCCAAGACGGCGCCCATGCTTGTGCCGAGCACAGCTCCGCCAACAGCGCCAACATTGCGCGTGGCGTAGCGAGTGACTTCTGCATCGGCAGCGGTGCTGTTGCCCTGGGCATCCAGTCGCGCGGTGTTTCTTGCCGTAGCGCCCAGGTCGTACACCGCCGCCGCCGCTCCTACGACACCCAGCCCACGGACCGCGCCTGAGGCGAGCCTGCGTGATGCCGTTGCCTCAGCGCTGAGCGCCGTTTCCCCGACACTTGCGGCTGGCACATCGAGCCCCGTTGGCGCGTGAACCATGCCCGACGCAGTGAGTTCTGCGGAGGGTTTGAAGGGCGTTTGCTTTAATTCAAGACTTTCTGCGAATTCCCGAGAGAACGTAACATTGTTGATCTGTGTGCCGATGCTCTCGGGCGTAACAAAGATGCCTTTGGGCGCAGCCTGGATAAAGCGTGTCTGCACTTCCGGCAGCACAGCGCCCGCGCCACCCTGTGCATACAGCGCCTGCAACTTGGAAATCGGTTGTCCACCCAACGAAGTGACGTTGGGATTGTTCAGCACCGCAGGTACTTCGACCTGGCCGAAGACGCGCTCTAGGTTGGCTGCAGAAGCAACGACTCTGATATCGCCGCGCAGCGAACTTGCGAATTCGTGGGAGGCTTCGCCCCAGAGGCATTTTGATAAGGATGTGGGGCTCTGCGGTGGTGCCTTTGGGTCACCGTACAAGAAGGACGCGGCAGACTCATCAGCCAACTTCGGAGGTAGTCCCTGCTCACTAAAGATATCTCGTGCTTTTTTTGTTATGGCATCCTCAGCTTCCTTCAAGAACTGTGCGCGTGGTGTGTCGTTAATGATAGGAAGGCCTGTATTATCAGAAATCTCAACAGCCATGATTTCTGAGGGAACGTCCCCAACCCAACGGCTGTATAAAACTCCACCTTGATCACCGGCTCTCGCTGAAAAAGACTTAGCGATTGTAGAAATTTCATCTAGTGATTTTGCGTTTTTTACAAGTGAGATCGAAGTGGCTTGGTCGCTCATCAGTGATCTCCAGCTCGTTCAGCTAATTTGATTAGCGCCCAGCCCTTGGTGAACGCTATCTTCCCTGTGAAGATGGATCCAGAGCTGTCACTGATGACCGACGGCTTATCCTCAAGCTTAACTCCAGTTTCAATTAAATGGACGACGAGATTCTTTAATAATTCAATCTCATCATCGGTGAAAGCTCGGGCAGACGATGCGGTAACCGGCATGCCAACTTGTAGTTTCAGCGAAAATCCAAAGGAGACTATCGCTAAGTCATAATGCGTGTCATCTATATGCCAGTCGCGATTTATCTCTCCAAAATATTCTTTGCCATCGATTTCAATGGCGAAAGTGTCGTGACGAAGCTCGTCAGCGCCACGGATGCCTCCAGAAAAACGTGCCCGACCCTCGGGGAAATCCATCCATTCAAATGTCGATGGCATCTCAATTCCTTTCTTGTTGGATCCAGGTGGTATGGCTTATCGAACTGGGCGATAGGTAATGATCGTTATGCTACATCGATTCCATGCCTAAGCTCTTTACTTGCTGGAGGCGTTATCCTGCCGAGGTGCTTCGGCTAATACTGCTCGTACGATTGCACGGATATACGTATGCGAATGAGGTCCCATGACACCGCAATGGCAAACAGGAGCGTGAACGTCAGCGCGCCCTGCATCAGGCTGATCTTGCTCAACACCGCACAGTTGCCTAAAAGCCAGCGCCGGACGCTACACCCCGGCCCTGCGCAGGGCCGGGGGACATCGGTGTCCCCATGAAGATCCTCATCGCGCCCGATACCTACAAGGAAAGCCTGTCCGCGCTGGAGGTGGCCACGCAGATCGAAGCCGGGTTCCGCGCGGTGTTTCCGCAATGGCATTACACCAAGCTGCCGATGGCCGATGGTGGCGAAGGCACCGTCGACGCATTGATCGCGGCCACCGGCGGGCGGGTGATGGCGTGCACGGTCCGCGGCCCGCTCGGCACGCCGGTGCAGGCGTCGTTCGGGCTGACTGGCGACGGTGGCACAGCGGTGATCGAAATGGCCGCCGCCAGCGGGCTGGCGTTGGTGCCGCCGGCCCAGCGCGCGCCCCTGCACACCAGCACTGCCGGCGTGGGCGAGTTGATCCTGGCGGCACTGGATGCCGGTGCGCGTCACCTCATCATCGGTCTCGGCGGCAGCGCCACCAACGACGGCGGCGCCGGCATGGCGCAGGTGCTGGGTGCGCGGCTGCTGGATACGCAGGGCGCAGCGATCGGCGCCGGCGGCGGCGCGCTGGCGGCGTTGGCGCATGTCGCCACCGATGGCCTGGATGCGCGGCTGCGGCAGTGCCGCATCGAGGTGGCCTGCGATGTCGACAACCCGCTGATCGGCCCGAGCGGCGCCTCGGCAGTGTTCGGCCCGCAAAAAGGCGCCACCGCGGCGATGGTGAGCCAGCTCGACGCCAACCTGCAGCATTACGCCGATGTGCTGCAGCGCGACCTGGGCATGCGCCTGCACGCGCTGCCCGGTGGCGGCGCGGCCGGTGGCTTGGGTGCTGCGCTGGTGGCTTTTGCCGGTGCGCAGTTGCGCCCGGGGGTGGAGCTGGTCGCCCAGGCGCTGGGGCTGGATGCGTTGATCGCGCAGGCCGATCTGGTCATCACCGGCGAGGGCCGCATCGACAGCCAGAGCCTGCGCGGCAAGACGCCGGTCGGGGTGGCACGCCTGGCGCAACGGCATGGCATCCCGGTCATTGCCATCGCCGGCTCGCTGGGCAATGGCGCCGCGCAGCTGAGTGCGCATGGCATTGCGGCGATGTTTGCCGTGGTGCCTGGTGCCTGCAGCGTGGAGCAGGCATTGGCCGATGCCGCCACCAATGTGCGCGCTGCTGCACGCAACGTGGCGGCAGCGCTGCAGGTGGGCGGCAGCATGCTGCAGCGCTCTGCCGCTGCGCGCGCGGACTTGCACTAGCGCGCGGACCACGCGGCAGCCGGCAGGCAGGGCGACCGATGTGCCCGGCGCGTTCCGTCGCGATGGCGCCCGCAACGCATCCTGCGCAGTGGCGCACGGAACCTCGCCTTGGCCCGGATGCGCAGTCCGCTAAACTGGAGCGATTGCCAGGGCACGAGCGTTCCGTTGAACCACCGCGATACCGCCGTGTCACCCACCTCCAGCGAGGCCCAGCGCCTGGCGCGTCTGGCGTTGTTGCAAGTGGTCGACACCGAGGCCGAGCCGTTCTTCGACGCGCTGGCCGCCGCCGCGCAGGCGATCGGCGGCACCCCCATCGCGCTGGTGTCGCTGGTGGACGAGCGCCGCCAGTGGTGGAAGGCCAACATCGGCCTGCCGGGCGTGTCCGAAACCCCGCGCGAACTGGCGTTCTGCGCCCACACCATCCAGGGCGATACGGTGATGGAGGTGCGCGATGCACCGGCCGACCCGCGTTTCCACGACAACATCCTGGTGACCGACGCGCCGGGCCTCCGCTATTACGCCGGCGCGCCGATCGTGCTGCCGGACGGCCTGCGCATGGGTACCGTGTGCGTGATCGACCAGCGCCCGCGCGCGCTGGAGCCGGCGCAATTGCAGGCCTTGCAGCAGCTGGCCAAGGTTGCCGCCGAAGGCCTGGAGCAACGCCGCGTGATGCTCGAGCGCGAGGCCGCCAACCAGCGCCTGCAGCAGCGCCTGCGCGAGAGCGAAGCGTTTCTGGAACGTACCGGCCGGGTCGCCGGGGTCGGCGGCTGGGAAGTGGACGTGACCAGCGGCACGCTGATCTGGTCCGACCAGACCTGCCGCCTGCACGATGTTCCGCCCGGCTACCGGCCCACCCTGAGCGAGGCGATCGGCTTCTATCCGCTGGAAGCGCGCGCGGTCATCACCAAAGCGTTCGACGCCTGCGTGCGGGACGGCACGCCCTGGGACCTGGAGCTGCCGCTGACCAGCGCCACCGGGCGGCGGCTGTGGGTGCACAGCACCGGCTCGGTGGAACATGTGGATGGGCGCGTGCGCCTGATCGGCGCGATCCAGGACGTCACCGACCGGCATCGCGCGGTGGATGCGCTGGCCGCCAGCGAGCGCAAGTTCCGCAAGATGTTCCAGTACAGCCTGGGCTTGATCTGCACCCACGACATGGACGGCCGCCTGGTCAGCATCAACCCGGCTGCGGCACGCTCGCTGGGCCGCAGCGTGGAGCAGATGGAAGGCCGCTCGCTGCTGGAATTCGTGCGCCCCGAGCGCCACGCCGCGCTGCAGGGGTATCTCTCGCGCATGGTGCTCGATGGCCAGGATTCCGGAGTGATCGAACTGGTGGCCGGCGATGGCAGCCTGCGCCATTGGCAGTACCGCAACGTGCTGGACGTGGAGTCCGACGCCACCGTGGTGCTGGCGCACGCCCAGGACATCACCAACCAGTACCAGCAGGAAAAGCAGCTGCTGGAATGGTCGTTCACCGACCCGCTCACCAACTGCTACAACCGCCGCTTCCTGGACGAGCTGGACAAGCGCGACCCCAGCGTGCGCTGGGGCTGCATCGTGGTGGATCTGGACAAGTTCAAACTGGTCAACGACACCCATGGCCACCAGCGTGGCGACGAAGTGCTGGTGCAGATGGCCTGGTTCCTCAACCAGCCGCTGCGCACCCAGGACCGCCTGGTGCGCCTGGGCGGCGACGAATTCCTGGTGCTGCTGCACCAGCCCACCCAGGCGCAGCTGGAGGCGTTGGCGCGCGACTACACGGCGGCCATCGACGATGCACCGATCCGCTTCACCCTGGGCACCGCATTGCGCCAGGACGGCGAAGCGCTGGCGGCAGTGGTCGATCGCGCAGACCACTCGCTGTATTCGTTGCGCCGCGCCCGCCGCGGCACCGGCATCAGCGACCGGCGCTGACTATCGCGCCGGCTCGGCGACCGACGTAGCTGCGCTCATCCAGCCCACCGAGCCCATGTGACCGACGCAGAAGAACGTGCCGATGAATACGCGATCGCCTATCATGTAACCGTTTACAACTACATGGATTGGAATGGATACCTTCGATCGCACCCAGCTCAGCCCCAAGTGGCAGTTCCGCTTCGCCTTCTTCGACCGTCACGGCGGCCCCAAGGATCCTGCCTACAAGCAGGCCGTCAAGACATTGCCGTTCGGCGAGAAGCTCAAGGTGGGCATGAACTTCTACGCATTGTTCTTCGGCTTCATCTATTTCTTCATCCTGGGCCTGTGGCGCAAGGCGCTGGGCCTGATCGGCATCGGCCTGGTGGTCGGCATCATCGCCTCGTTCCTGCCCGGATCGCTGGGCAATGCGCTGAGCGTTCCGCTGGCCCTGCTGGCCGGCATGAGCGCCAACTACGCCTACTACCTGGACAAGGTGAAGGGCAGCACCAGCTTCAACCCGTTCGAAGGCATGCGCTGGTAAGTCACGGTACTCAGGCGCGGTCCCTCCCACCGACGCCTTGCCGCCAAGCCCGGTCCGACGACCGGGCTTTTTTGTGGCGCTGCATCGATAAGGCGTCGCGCATGTTTGACGCTCGAAGGCGAACACCACAGCGTTGCGACGCTGCCGTTGGCACCGGCTGCGCGCGCTGTGCCGCAAGTGGACCTGTACACACGCGCCTGCCACGCCGGAGCCTCCCTCGCAGCTTCTGCGGATGAGCGCAGTGCGGTTTGCAGCAACCAATCGCTCCACTGTGGTCAACGCCAGACGGGCAACGCCGGTGTTCGGAATCGGCATGGTCACTCGTACACTCGTCCTGTTCCGCACCGTCCACCCAACCGACGAGGATTGCGCTCCTTTACCCGGCATTGCTGGTCTTGGTTCGAGTTCGGTTGTCATGCCGATTGCCGCCTGTGCAGTGGTCGGCGCGCGTCATTCCACCTGCGGCCTCGGCCGCCCGCTCCCCCGAGGTGTCTTGCATGCTCTCTGCCGTTGCATCTGATCGCTCTTCGTCGCGCCTTTCATCAACGCCGCTGTGGCGCCGCGCTGCCGCCGGCCTGTGTCTGCTCGGCATGCTGGTCGCACCGCCGCTGGCCGCGCAGGACCCCACGCAGGTCAATACCTTCATCGGCAGCAAGGACGACGGCAATACCTATCCGGGTGCCTCCGCGCCATTCGGCCTGATCCAGGTCAGCCCGATCGGCGCCCATTACGCCGGCTGGCGCTACGACGACCCCAGCATCCGCGGCTTCGGGCATTCGTTCCTGTCCGGTGCCGGCTGCTGGGAGCAGGGCGGACAGGTGTCGATCCTGCCGGTCACCGGGCGCATCGGCCCGGGTGGTGACTTCGATACCACCGATGCCAAGGCCTTCGACCAGAAGCGCTATGCCGCGCGTTACACGCATGACGGCGAAGTGGGCCAGGCCGGGTACTACAAGGTGCGGCTCACCGATTACGGCGGCATCGACGCCGAAGCCAGCGCGCTCACCCGCGCCGCCACCGAGCGCTACACCTTCGCGCCGGGGGCCGACACCGGCCACCTGCTGATCAACGTGGCCCAGGCCAACGACCGCCATGTGGTGATCGGCAGCCAGGTGCAAGTGGTGGGCGACCGCGCGGTGGAAGGCAAACTGGTCACGCAAAGCTTTTGCGGCGGCCACGAATACACCACCTGGTTCCGGCTGGAATTCGACCGCCCGTTCACCGCGCACGGGGTGTGGGGCGAAGACGGCGGCGTGCCCGGCGCGCGTCACGGCATGGGCGGCGAGCTCAAGCCCAACGGCGCCTGGCTCAGCTTCCCGCTGGGCAAGGGCAAAGACGCGCGCGCGGTGACCGTGGTCAGCGCCATTTCGCATGTGGATGCCGACGGTGCACGCAACAACCTGCGCGCCGACGGCATGCAGGGTGGCAAGCTGCTGCGCCTGGAACAGATGCGCCAGCGCGCACAGCAAACCTGGCGCCGCGAACTGGCCAGCCTGCAGCTGGACGGCGCCAGCCCCGACGACCGCAGCGTGGCTTACACCGCGCTGTATCACGCCTTGCTGCAGCCGCTCACTGGCAGCGATGCCGATGGCCGCTACCGCGGCTACGACGATGCGATCCACCGCGCCGATGGCTGGACCTATTACGAATATTTTTCGCTGTGGGACACCTACCGTTCGCAAAACCAGTTGCTGGCGCTGCTGCAACCGGCACGCGCACGCGACATCGGCCGCTCGTTGCTGGCGATCCATCAGCAAGGCGGCTGGCTGCCGCGCTGGGGTTACGCCAATTTCGATACCAACATCATGACCGGCGATCCGGTGACGCCGTTTTTGGTCGATCTGTGGCGCTTCGGCGCACTGCAGGGCAATGAAGCCCAAGCGTATGCAGCGTTACGGCAAAACGCCTTCGGCCAACCGCCGACCAACTCGCGCCACGCCGGGCGCTCGGGCAACGCCAATTATTTGTCCAAGGGCTTCGTGCACTACGACCGCGCGTTTCCGTCCAAGGGCATGGACGTGGACCCGCACCACGGCGGCTCGGCTACGCTGGAATATGCGCTGGCCGATTGCGCACTTGCGCAGATGGCGCAGGCCCTGGGGCACGCCGACGACAGCGCGCAGCTGCGTGCGCGCGGTGGCAACTGGTACAACGTCTGGGACGCAGACGTGCGCGATGCCGAGACCGGGTTTGCCGGATTTCCGCGCCCGCGGCTGGAAGACGGCAGCTGGTACGCGCCGTCCAACGATCAGTACAGCCCACGCTCGCAACACGGCTTCCACGAAGGCACCGCCTGGCAGTATCAATGGCTGGTGCAGCAGGACATTCCCGGCATGCTGCAGGCCATGCACGGCAGCGAACAGGCCGGCAAGCGGCTGGACGCCTTCTTCGCCTACGACGACCTGCTCAAGGACCCGCGCAATGGCGCCCGCACGCACTGGGTGGTCGGCCCCTACAGCTACTACAACCAGTACCGCTACAACCCCAACAACGAACCGGACCTGCACGCACCGTGGATGTACACGTTGATCGGCCAACCGTGGAAGACCGCCACCGTGGTGCGCGCCGCGCAGCAGTTGTTCACCAACGCACCCAACGGTGTGACCGGCAACGACGATCTGGGCACCATGTCGGCCTGGTACCTTTTCAGTGCACTGGGCCTGTATCCGGCGGTACCGGGCAGCGGACAATTCCTGCTGCATGCGCCGCGCTTCAAGCGGGCAACGCTCACCCTGGGCAACGGCAAGCGCCTGCGCATCGACGCGCCTGGCGCCGACGGCCGCACGCTGCAATACGTGGATGGCGTGCGATTGAATGGCAAGCCGCAGCCGCAGGTATTCCTGGACTGGGCGCAGTTGCAGCAGGGCGGCACGCTGTCGTTCGCGCTGACCAACCGCGCCCCGACCCAAGGGTGGGGCACGCAAGCGGATGCGTTGCCGACCTCGTTCTGCGCCACGCCAGCAGCAGCGCAATAGCAACCTGCTGCAGCCACCCAGTCACTGCAAGCCCAGACGCCGCAAGCACTGACCAGCGGCCCGCAGCTCGAAAGCCCCTTTCCCCTCGGGAGAGGGGTTGGGGTGAGGGTACGGGGGCGAAGCCCCTGACGAATTGGATAACACGAGGCTTCGCCCACACCCTCATCCGCCCCTGCGGGGCACCTTCTCCCCCATAAAGGAGGACAATGTCCCGACGGGAGAAGGGCGACTCACCCCACGTGCAATCGGCTATTGCGCCGCCCGTACGCCAGGTACACCACCACACCCAGCACGTTCCAGACCAGAAACCACAGCTGCGTCTTGCTCGGCAGGCTCCAGAACAGGTACAGGCAGCCCAGGATTGCCACCGGGCCCACCACCCACGCCAGTGGCGTGCGGAAGGCGCGCGCACGGCCGGGCTCGCGCACGCGCAGCACCAGCAAACACGCAGCCACCGCGGTGAATGCCGCCAACGTGCCGGCATTGGCCAATGCGGCGATCTCATCCAGCCGCGCCACGCCCGCCAACGCCGCCACCAGCACCGCGGTGAACAGCGTGATCGCCACCGGTGTGCCGGTGCGTGCGTTGACCTTGGACAAGCCGCGCGGCAACAGCCCGTCGCGCGACATCACGAAAAAAATCCGGCTCTGCCCGTACAAAAACGCCAGCAGCACGGTCGGCAACGCAATGATCGCCACCGCACCGATCACCAACGCGGCCTTGCCGTGGCCGAGTTCGCGCAGGATCAGCGCCAGCGGCTCGGGGCTCTTGCCGAACACGGTGAAGCTCATCGCACCCACCGCCGCCAGCGCCACCAGCACATAGATCAGCGTGCAGCCGATCATCGAGCCCACGATGCCGATCGACAGATCGCGCCCCGGGTTCTTGGTCTCTTCGGCCGCGGTGGAAATCGCATCGAAGCCATAGAACGCAAAGAAGATGATCGCCGCCGCCGCCATCACCCCGCGCTCCACGCCGTCCGGGCCCATCGCCTTGGAGAAGCCATACGGCATGAACGGTTGCAGGTTGGCGCTGTTGAAGGTTGGCAACGCGATCGCCACGAACACGCCCAGCGCGATGATCTTCAGCACCACCAGCACCGCATTGAGCGTGGCGCTTTCCTTGGTGCCGGCCATCAGCATGCCGGCCACTAGGAAGGTGATCACCACCGCCGGCAGGTTCACGATGCCGCCGGCATGCGGCCCGGCAATCAGCGTCTGCGGCAGCTCCACCCCCAGCCATTGCAGGAAACCGACGAAGTAGCCCGACCAGCCCACCGCCACCGTGCTGACCACCAGCGAATATTCCAGCACCAGGCTCCAGCCCACCACCCAGGCGATGCTCTCGCCCAGCGCGGTATAGCTGTAGGTGTAGGCACTGCCGGCGGCCGGCATCATCGTGGCCATTTCCGCATACGCCAGCGCCGCGCAGGCGCACACGATGCCGGCCGCCACGAACGACAGCAGCACCGCCGGGCCGGCCTTGTCGGCGCCCACACCAATCAGCGTGTAGATACCGGTGCCGACGATCGCGCCGATCCCCAGCGCAATCAGATGCGGCCAACTCAGGCTGCGGACCAGTTGCCGGCCGGCCTCGTGCACGGTGACCTGATCGATGGATTTGCGCCTGAGCCAAGACGACATGCGGACCTCGCGGGAATCAAAAGAATGCGCGAGTGTCGCCCAACGCAGCGCAGCAATGCTATCGGTCCAAGGTCATGTGGCGGCGCAGGTCGGGCAGGGTGGACGAGCGCACCTGTATCGCGCGTGGCGCGCGCTTGACCTTGCCAGATCTTCGCCAACCCGACCGACGTCTGCAGCCCAGCGCTTCTACAAATCCCAGATTCCAACGCGCCAATCCCCGCGCAATCGCTCACTCAACCGACGGACGATGCGGCGGGCGCGCATTGCGATAAATCAGCTGCACCGCCCAGGCACCGGCAAGCCCGACCACACCGGCAGCGAAGTGGCTCCAATCCAGCAACTGCGGCGCTGCGCCATTGGC
The DNA here is from genome assembly GCF_023337365.3 of Xanthomonas nasturtii. Lineage (NCBI taxonomy): Bacteria > Pseudomonadati > Pseudomonadota > Gammaproteobacteria > Lysobacterales > Lysobacteraceae > Xanthomonas > Xanthomonas nasturtii. The sequence goes on along the minus strand of NZ_CP142084.2, from coordinate 4,795,460 downwards.
TTCATGACCCCACAGGTTGAACCACAGCAGCACCAGCGCAGTGACGCCCATGCCGATCCAGAACCACAGCCGGGTTCCACCGATCGCATAGATCAGAAACGGCAACGCTGCGCCGATCAAAAAATGCACCGGGAAAAAATACGCCGTGCCGTAAGGCCGCATCAAAGACCACACGATCGCCGCGAAGGTGGCCAGAAAAGCAAACAGGCCCAGGGCCAGCAGACGGGTTTGGTTGGTGGCAGTGGTCATCGGCAAGCCTCGCAAAAACAGAATCTCACCCTACCCATGCGCAGGTCACGTTGAGGTCAATGCAGTCGTTGCGTTGTCTGGCTCGCTTCGCGCCGGCGGTGTGCGCCGCGTTACGGGGCCGTGCAACCGTGGCGCTGAAAACCGGCGCGTGTTTTCAAGCATGCGTAATACGCCGACACCGCAGGCAATGCCGCATGCGCGATCGGGCTGGCGATCCAACGTTGCCTCGACAGGCCCAGCACAATATCGGCCAGGGTGAAGTCTGCGCCCAGGACGTCGGACCGCCGCGCTGCAGCTGCGCATCGAGGATCGCCATGTGCCGGTTCCATTGCGCCACGCTGTCGGCAATCGCCCGCGGACCGGTATGCGCCGCACTGCCACGCACGCTGGCCATGAACGCGTAGCGCCAGGCGGTGTTGAGTTCGGTGGCCTGCCAATCCATCCATTGCTCGACCACTGCGCGTGCGGCCGGTGCGGCCGGCAGCAGATCGTGGCGTTGGCTGCGCGCGGCCAGGTGCCGGCAAATCGTATTCGACTCCCATAGCACCAGCGCGCCATCGCGGAGCACCGGCACCAGCGCATTGGGATTGAGCGCGCGAAACGCCGGCGTCTGCACCGATGCAAAGCCGCTGCCATAGGGATGCAACGTGTACTCCAGCGCCAGCTCATCGCACAGCCACAGCACCTTGCGCACATTGATCGACGTCGGCTTTCCGTAGAGTTCCAGCATGTATTGCTCCGTGCTACGCCTGTGTGCCAGCAATGCGCGATGGCGGCGCGCGCTGCCTGCAAGGACGCGCGCGCGCTACACCCAGCGCAGGCGCATGTATCCACGCACTCTGCCAGGCAGCTGCAGCTTGCGCAGTGCATTCTCACAAGACGCACCGCTCAACGCGTTGCCTTTCATCCACCCCATCACTCCACAACAACCCCATCCGCCTACACCGGGTACAACGCCGTCAGCGCCTGGCAGCGTCGTGCAAACAACGCATGCAATTGCCGGATTGCCGGTGAAAACTGCTTGCGGTGCGGGCACACCAGATGCAGCGGCAAGCGGTCGCCACAGTCCGGCAACAGCACCTCCAGCCGCCCGGCCTGCACGTCGTCGCAGACATCCAGCCACGACTTGTAGGCGATGCCTTCGCCGGCCACTGCCCAGCGCCGCACCACATCGGCGTCGTCGCACAGCATCGCGCCGCGCACCGGCACCACCTGGCGGCGGCCCTCCTGTTCGAACTGCCAGCGGTCGTAGGCGCGCCCGGCCAGCACATACAGCAGGCAGGCATGCTCGCGCAGCGCCTCCAGCGTGGCCGGCCGCCCGTTGCGCTGCAGGTAGGCGGGCGCGGCCACCAGCACGCGGCGATTGTCCGGCGCCAGCGGCAATGCCACGTGGTCCGCACCGTCGATGCGGCCGAGCCGGAATGCCACATCCACCGGCGCGCGATACAGGTCGGCCACCTGGTCGGACAGATGCAGGCGCAAGGTCAGCTTCGGATGCGCAGCGCGGAACTCGGTCAGCCACGGCAGCAGCACGTTGCGGCCCAGATCCGACGGCGCGGTGACCTGCAGCAGGCCCTGCAGTTCGGTGTCGTGCCCACGCACCTGCTCGCGCCCGTCGCGCAGCAGCTCCAGCACCTGGCGCGCATACGGCAGGTACTGTTCGCCCTCGGCGGTCAGCCGCAGGCTGCGGGTGGACCGGGCGAACAGGCGCAGATCCAGTGCCCGCTCCAGCCGGGCCACTGCCGCGCTGACCTGCCCCGGCAGCAGGTCGGCCTCGCGCGCGGCATTGGAAAAACTGCCCAGCGCCGCCGTGCGCACGAACAGCGCCAGGTCCTCGAAGCGGACCATCTTCACTCCAATCGTGAAAGTGCTTGTGCAGTTTGCCGGTTTTTCTCCTAATCCCGGCAGCCGACCCTGCATGTCCCCTCCCTGCATGACGCCCGCCATGAAAGCCATCGCCTACCCGCAACACGGCCTGCCCATCGACGACGCGCGCGCGCTGGTCGAACTCGAGCTGCCGCTGCCCGAGCCCGGCCCGCGCGATCTGCGCGTGCGCATCCATGCCATTTCGGTCAATCCGGTGGACACCAAGGTGCGCGCCAACGCGCCGGTGGAGTCGCCGCGTGTGCTCGGCTGGGACGCCAGCGGCGTGGTCGATGCGGTCGGCAGCGAGGTCAGCCTGTTTCGCCCCGGCGATGCGGTGTACTACGCCGGCGCGCTGACCCGCCCGGGCACCAATGCCGAATTCCATCTGGTGGACGAGCGCCTGGTCGGGCGCAAGCCAAGCACGCTCGACGACGCTGCGGCGGCCGCGTTACCGCTGACCGCCATCACCGCCTGGGAACTGCTGTTCGACCGGCTGCGCATTGCCGAAGGCGGCGGCCAAGGCCAGGCATTGCTGGTGGTCGGCGCGGCCGGCGGCGTCGGCTCGATCCTGGTGCAGCTGGCGCGCACGCTGACCAAGCTGACCGTGATCGGCACCGCCTCGCGCCCGCAGACCCAGGATTGGGTCTACGCACTCGGCGCGCATCACGTCATCGACCACACCCAGCCATTGAGCGAAGGCCTGCAGCGGATCGGCATCCCGCAGGTGCAGCACGTGGCCAGCCTCACCCACACCGACCAGCACTTCGCGCAGCTGGTGGAGGTGCTCGCACCGCAGGGCCAGCTGGCGCTGATCGACGACCCGGCCACGCTGGATGCGCTGCCGCTCAAGCGCAAGAGCCTGTCGCTGCACTGGGAGCTGATGTTCACCCGCTCGCTGTTCGAAACCGACGACATGATCGCCCAGCACCACCTGCTCAATCGCGTCGCCGACCTGGTCGACAGCGGCGTGCTGCGCACGACCCTGGGCGAGCACTACGGCCGCATCACCGTCGACAACCTGCGCCGCGCCCACGCCGCGCTGGAATCACACCGCACCCGCGGCAAGCTGGTGCTGGAAGGCTTCTGAGCGCAGACGCCTCACGCGCGTCAGCGGCCTGGCATGGCCGCTGTCTCGCTGGCGCATCCTGCAGCGCTTGCGCGCAATTGCCGCTGGCCGAACTCAGCGACGCAGCTGTTGCGACAGGCACCGTTACACTGCGCGCATGTCATCCGAATCCCTGATCCTTCTCGGGCTGCTTGTCGTAGTCCTGGTGTTGCAGCTGCTCGCGCTGCTGCGACGTCCCTCCACCACCGCGCTGGAGCACGCGCTGCGCGCCGAACAACGCGACGGCCGCGGCGAACTGCGCGAGCAACTCGAAGGCCTGGCGCGGCAGCAGGACGGCCGCCTGGAAACCTTTGCGCGCAATCTCATCGAACTGTCCACGCGCACCGATCAGCGCCTGGACCTGCTGCGCGACGCCCTCGGCGAAGATGCCCGCAAGGCGCGCGAAGAAAGCGCCCTGGCCCAGCAACGCACCGGCGAACTGCTGACCCTGCGGCTCACCGAACTGCGTACCCAGCTGGAAGGCTTCGGCCAGCAGCAGGAAACCCGCATCCATATGTTCGGCCAGCAACTGACCGAGCTGATTGCGCGTACCGACACGCACATGGCCGCCTTGCGCGAAGCGCTGGCCGAAGATTCGCGCAAGGGCCGCCAGGAAGCCGGCGAATCGCAACAGCGCTTCACCGAAGCGCTGGGCCAGCGCCTGACCGAGCTCACCCAACGCAACGAACTGCGCATCGGCGAAATGCGCGCCACGCTGGAACAGCAGCTGGCCAACCTGCAAAACGACAACGCCAGCAAGCTTGAACTGATGCGCGCCACCGTCGACGAAAAACTGCAGACCACCCTCAACACGCGTCTGGATGCCTCGTTCAAGCTGGTGTCCGAACGGCTGGAACAGGTGCAGCGCGGCCTGGGCGAAATGCAGCAGCTGGCCACCGGCGTGGGCGACCTCAAGCGCGTGCTGACCAACGTCAAGGACCGCGGCGGTTGGGGCGAAGTGCAGCTGGACAACATCCTCGAGCAGACCTTGACGATGGAGCAGTACGCGCGCAGCGTGCGGGTCAGGCCCGATAGCGCCGAAGCGGTGGATTTCGCCATCCGCCTGCCGGGGCGCGGCGACGACACGGTGGTGTGGCTGCCGGTCGATGCCAAGTTCCCGCGCGAAGACTACGAACGCCTGATCGACGCGCAGGAAAAAGGCGATCTGGAGGCAATCAAGACGTCGACCGCACAGCTGGAACGCGCCATCCGCGTGCAGGCCAAATCCATCAGCGACAAGTATGTCTGCCCACCGCATACGACGGATTTTGCGGTGATGTTCCTGCCCACCGAGGGCCTGTATGCCGAAGTGATTCGGCGCGCCGGCCTGGTCGATCTGCTGCAGCGCGAGCATCGCGTGGTGCTGGCCGGCCCGACCACGTTCACCGCGCTGCTCAACAGCCTGCAGATGGGCTTCCGCACGCTGGCGATCGAGAAGCGCTCCAGCGAGGTCTGGCAGGTGCTGGGCGCGGTGAAAAGCGAGTTCGGCAAGTTCGCCGGCATTCTTGAAAAGGCCGAGCGGCAGATCAGCACGGTCGGCAAGAGCCTGGGCGAAGCCAGCCGCAAGACCCGCACCATCGAACGCCGCCTGCGCGGCGTGGAGACGTTGTCCGGCGAGCAATCGCAGGCGCTGCTGGACGATGGCAGCGACGAAGGCGCCGGGGTCTCACACGACGACAGCAGCGACGAGCAGGAGTAGCCAGCAAGCGCAGCAGCCCTGACCGGCCGCACAGCGCCCGAAACCGACCCACCCGTAGGAGCGCCCTCGGGCGCGATGAGGCGTTGCCGAGAACGCCTCATCGCGCCCGAGGGCGCTCCTACACAGCAGGTCTGTGTCGTCCTGCTCCTGCGCCGGATGTCGAGCACACCGCGCAGACATCGCCACCGCGATGCTTGCACGCACCCTATTCAAGAAGAGCATCCCATGGCGACGCGATGGATCTACGCAACGATGTGCGTGCTGCTGCTGGGCGCCTGCAGCGCGACACCGGCATCTCGTTCGGGCACCACCGCAGCCGATGCGCAGCCACCGCGCGCAGCCTCTGCCGATGCCGCAGCATGCACCGCAAAGGGCGGCCAACTGCGTCCGGTCGGCCGCATGCAGACAGTGCGCTGCATCGTGCCGTATGCCGACGCCGGCAAGACCTGCAGCGACAACAGCGACTGCAGCGGCGATTGCCTGGCCACCAGCATCGTGCCGACCGGTGCCGCCACCAACGGCACCTGCCAGCGCGACAGCGACCGCTTCGGCTGCCGCCAGGAAGTCATCGGCGGCAAGGGCCAGGCCGCGCTGTGCATCGACTGATGCGCGGGTAGGGCATCAGGCGCGTCGCGTCGAGATGCCCCAACGCATGCACCGGCGCCAGCGCCTACGCGTCCACCACCGCGTCCGCGGTGCGACGCGGCCAGCCAGGCCGGCCGAACAACGACCCAGCGGCAATGGCCAGCGTAATTCCCACCCCAGACACCAGCAGCGCCGCGCTCTGTGCCAGGTAGACCTGGTGCAGGCCGCCGCCCAGCCGGATCGCCACGATGCCGATGCCGGCCGCGATCACCAGGCGCAGCACGGCCGCACCGATCGGCCATCGCAGCCTTCCTGCGCCCTGCCAGGCGAAGTACATCGCCAGACCCATGCCCAGGAAGCGGTAGAACGGCCCCACGGTCTGCAGGTACAGCGTGCCGGTCTGCAGCATGGTCGCATCGCTGCCGTACAAGGACAGCCAGCCGCGCGGGAACAGCGCCGCCGCAACGCCGATGGTTTCGGTGATGGCAAACGCCATGGCCGCACCGATCCAGGTCGCGCGCAGTGCGCGCTCGCGTTTGCCCGGTCGCCTTCAGACCGCTCGCACTCAGCTATGTCGCGTAATGGACGCGACACCATCCGCGACACGCGGCGCAGGCGGAAATTGGTACAGCCGGTCGGCGTGCGGGGTGTGGCCATGCGGCGGGTGTCGCCAAGATACTTGCATCTACAAGTGTTGGGGCATGGTGCAGCGCAGGTCACCCATGCGCGCGCGGCGGTTTATGCTGGCTACCCCGCAGATCAGGACAGCCCCGATGAGCCAGACGCTGTACGACATTCCCGTGACCCGCATCGAAGGCGAGCCGGCCACATTGGCCGACTACCGCGGCAAGGTGCTGCTGGTGGTCAACGTGGCCTCCAAGTGCGGCCTGACCCCGCAGTACGAAGGCCTGGAAGCGCTGTATCGCGACAAGCAGGCGCAGGGTCTGGAAGTGCTGGCGTTTCCGGCCAACGACTTCAACGGCCAGGAGCCGGGGAGCGAGGCGGAGATTGCGCAGTTCTGCCAGCTCACCTATGACGTCACCTTTCCGATGTTTGCCAAGATCGCCGTCACCGGCACGGACACGCATCCGCTGTATCAACAGTTGACCAGCGCACACCCGCAGGCCACCGGCGACGGCCCGATGCGCGAAAAACTGGCCGGTTACGGCATTACGCCCAACCCCGCACCTGGCGTGTTGTGGAACTTCGAAAAATTCCTGATCGGCCGCGACGGCCAGATCGTCGAGCGCTTCGCCCCCGATGTCCCCGCCGACGATGCACGCCTGCGTGCAGCGGTGGATGCGGCGCTGGCATCCAAGTGAAGCTGCTCTCCTCTCGAAGCGATAAGGCACGGCTTGCGCGCCACTGGCGCGCGTGCCTTGGAGCGACCGCGTTGTTTCCCAGCTGCGGGACCTTGCATGCCGCAGACCTGTGCGTTGACTTGCAAACAACCGCTGAGAGCAACGCGTGCTGGGTCAAAGAGGTCGCCATCGCGCAGGCGCGCTTGGACGATTACTTGGGCGTTGCGCGCGAAAGAGCAGTAACCACGTTAGGTGTTGCAGCCGATGCATTCGACAATGCGCAGACCGCCTGGGCCAATTACGCGGCGCTGCAATGCGGCAACGTGCGTCAGCGCTGGGGCACTGCAAGTGTCGCAGCAGCAAAGGCAGCCAGCTGCATGGTCGACCTCAACGATCAACGCGCGCACGATCTTTGGAAGGCCTATCTCACTTACGTAGATCGCACTCCATCGATCAAACCCGAACCCCCGCAACACGCTGGCAAGCGATGAGGCGACAATGATCGCGTTGCAAGCGCAACTGCTGTGTCACAGGCATCGCGTCAGCTGCCAACGCGACAACGCGACAACGCGCACTGAGCCATTGCCCAACAAAAAAGCCCGGGATCGCTCCCGGGCTTTTGCATTGTGACACCACGCCAAAACTCAGACGATCAACGAATCCACTGCGGAATCGGCATTGCGTCCACCGGCACCGTGTTGTCCTTGTCTTCGCGCAGATAATCCGGCAGCTCGTTGTTCTCTTCGCGGTGGCTGCGCAGGTCGCGGGTGATCTGGTAATTGCGGCGCTGCATCCAGGCATCGCGGGTCAGGGCGTATTCGTCCGGCGCCTGGTCGCGTAGCGAATCCAGCGACATCAGCTGCGCGCGCGTGTCCACCAGCTGCAGGCCCTGCAGTGCGAAGCGCGCACCACCGTCGTCCACCTGACGCACCCACGACAGCGGAATATCGCCCGCCAGGCCGAAGGTGTCGCGCACGGTGCGCGGCCCGAACAGCGGCAACTCGAAGTAGCGCGAGTTGCGCCAGCCCCATGTACCCAGCGTCTGCCCGAAGTCTTCGCTGCGCCGTGGGATGCCGGCCGCAGAAGCCGGGTCGAACAGACCGGCCACACCCAGCGTGGTGTTCATCACGAAGCGACCCAGCGACTGCGCCGCATAGACCGGGTGGCCCTGCAGCAGCTGGTTGACCATGGTCAGCGGCGTGCCGAGGTTGTCGAAGAAGTTGGTCACACCCAGACGGGCCGGGCTCGGCACCACCTTGGTGTAGGCCGTCGCCAACGGACGCGCCACGCCACGGTCCACCGCCATGTTGAAGCGGTGCATGCCGCGGTTGTAGCGCTCCCACGGGTCGTACGCCGGGGCAGCGCCCGGCTGTGCCGGGGCCCCATTGGCCCCTGCCTGCGGGGTGGTCGGGCCGTACAACGCGTCGAAGTCGGCTTCGGCATCGGTCGGCGCGCCCGCAGCGGCGGTGCCGGTGTCTGCAGTGGCCTGATCGGCGGGTGCCGCAGCGCTGGCAGGCAAGGCATCCGGTGCGGCAAGACCGGCGGCGGCTGGCTGCGCCGTCACCCCGGCATCGTCGCGTACGGGGGCATCGGCGGCAGGCGCGATGGCGGTCCCGCCCGAAGGCGGTGCGGATTTCGGTGCCTGGCTGGCGCACGCACCAAGCAACAGGCAGGCCAACAACGGAAGAAAGCGGAACTGGGTCATGGGGTGGCGCTCAGGCCTGAAAATCGAGGGTAGGGGACAACCGATAGGCGGCGCGCAATTCGTCCAGACCGGGCGCCTCGCCCACCACCGCGCCGCTGCCGGCGTGGCGCAACCGCGCTGCCAGCTCGGCCAACATCGCCACGCCGGCGCTGTCCAGACGTTGTACACCCGCCAGGTCCAACGTGCGCACGCCGTCCAGCTGTGCAATCGCCTGCGGCCAGGCCGTAGTGACTGCCGCACGGTCGATCACGCCGGTCACTGCCAGCGTGTCGCCGGTGCGTTGCACGGTATTACTTGCCATTGGCCGGTGCCGCACCGACCTGCAGGTTGCCGCTACGCAGCTCGGCGGCAACCTTGGCAATGCCCTTCTCGCGCAGCGGGCCGTCGAACTGGGTCTTGAAGGTCTGCACGTAGGAAATGCCTTCGATCATCACGTCGAAGATTTTCCACTGGCCACCGACGTTACGCATCATGTAATCGACCGGGGTCGGGTCGTTGCCGGCGCGCAGCAGGTCGGTGGACACCTTGACGCCGCGGTTGCCCGGCAGCGCGCTTTCGGACTTGGCGCGGAAGGTCGGCTTGCCTTCGAAGTTCAACAACGCGGTGCCGTAACGCTGCATCAGGTTGTCGGCCAGCGCATCGGCAAACAGCTTGACGTCCGCATCGGAGGCGCCGCGGCCGTTCACGCCCAGCACCAGGCGGGCCGAGTAATCGCGGTCGAAGGCCTTGTTCAATTCGCCATCGATGAACTGGCGCAGCGCCGCCGGGTTGCTGCGGAACTCGGCGCGGCGCTGATCCAGCGTGCTCAGGATACGGGTGCTGCTGTCGATGACGGTCTTGGTCGCCGCGCCCTGCGCAGGCGCGCTGGCAGCAGCTGGCTGGGCCAGGACGGTGGCCGGTGCGCACACCAGCAGGGTCGAGGCCAGGATGGCGGAAAGCAGGGTGGTCTTCATTGGTGTGGTTCCGTAGAGGGAGAAGCGGTCTGGGCAGGCGCGGGCGCCTGGCCGTCGGTGGCGGCCGGGGCATTGCTGCCGCCACCGCCACCACTGAACATGTATTTGCCGACCAGCTGCAGCAGATCCACTGCCGGCTGGGTGAAGCCGATCTCTTCGCCCGGCTTGAGCGTTTCCGGGTCGCCGCCCGGCTGCAACCCGATATAACTCTCACCGAGCAGGCCGCTGGTGAAGATGCCGGCCGAGGTGTCGGCGGGCAGATCCTTGTATTTGGTGTCCAGCGACAGCGTCACCACCGAATCGAACTTGGTCGGGTCCAGGCTGATGTCGGCCACCTTGCCGATGGTCACGCCACCGATCTTCACCGGCGCCTGCGCGCGCAGCTGGCCGATCTGGCTGAAGCGCGCGGTCAGCGTGTACTGGCTGGAGCCGAAGCCCCAGCGCTGGTTGGTCGAGGCCACCGCCAGCACCAGCAGCGAGGCCAGGGTCAGCAGCAAAAAGGCGCCAACGGCGAATTCGAGTCGTGGTCCACGCATGGCCATGGGCTATCTCACCTAAACAACATTGCAGAAAGGACGAAGTTGAACATCAGCACCAGCAACGAGGCATTCACCACCGCGCGGGTGGTGGCGATGGAGGTGCCTTCGATGGTCGGTTCGGCATGGAAGCCCACGTAGGCGGCGACCAGCGCAGCGGTGCCGCCGAAGATCGCCGACTTGAGCATCGCCACGCCGAAGTCGTCCCAGAAGTCCACGCTGTTGCTCAGGCCCGACCAGAAGGTGCCGTTGTCGATGCCCAGCACGTGCACGGCTTCGAAATAGCCGCCGGTGATCGCCAGCGAACAGAACACGCCGGTCAGCAACGGTACCGTGAGCACCGCGGCCCAGAAGCGCGGGGCCACCGCCTTGGCGACCGGGTCGATGGCCATCAGCTCCAGCGCCTTGATCTGGTCGGTGGCGCGCATCAAGCCGAGCTCGGCCGCAATCGAGCTACCGGCGCGGCCGATGAACAACAGCGCGGTCAGCACCGGCGCCAGTTCGCGATACAGCGACAGGCCGAGTAGCGTCGACAACGCATCCGAGGCACCGTAGGTGGTCAGCGTGCGATAGCCCTGCAGGGTCAGCACCAGCCCGACGAAGGCACCGCCCACGGCGATGATCGGCAACGAGCGCGCGCCGACCTTGTAGATCTCGCGCACCAGCTCGGCGATGAAGTCGCGGGTGGGCAGCGAACCGCGCAATACCGTGAGCGAGAACAGCCCGGCACGGCCAAAGGCGCGGATCGAGTCGGCAAAGGCCATCAGGCAGCACTCCGGTCGCGGCGCGGGGCGGCATCGAAGGCGATCGGGCCGTCCGGCTGGCCGTGCAGGAACTGCTGCACCAGCGGATCGGTGCTGTCCTGCAGTTGCGCCGGTGTCCCGGCGAACACGATGCCGTCATTGGCGATGACCACGGCCTGGTCGCTGATCGGCAGGGTCTCGTGCACGTGGTGGCTGACGATGATGCTGGTCAGGCCAAGGCTGTCGTTGAGGCGCTGGATCAGGCTCATGATCACGCCCGAGGCGATCGGGTCCAGCCCGGTCAGCGGCTCGTCGTAGATCATCAGCGGCGGGTCCAGCGCCAACGCGCGCGCCAACGCCACGCGGCGCGCCATGCCGCCGGACAACTCGCGCGGCCAGGCATCGGCCGCGGCCAGCAGGCCCACCGCATGCAGCTTCATCTGTACCAGGCGCTGCAGCACCGGCGCCGGCAGGCGCGTATGCGTGCGCAGCGGCAGCGCCACGTTGTCGGCCACGCTCAGGTCGGTCAGCAGCCCATTGCCCTGCAGCAGCACGCCGACATTGCGGCGCATCTCCAGCAGCGCACGGCTACCGGTCGGAATCGTGTTGCCGAACAGCGTGACCGTGCCGGCCACCGGGCGCAGCTCGCCGGTCAACGCGGCCAGCAGCGTGGACTTGCCGCTACCGGATGGACCGAGCACGGCCGTGATGCTGCCGCGGGGCACATCCAGCGAGACATCGCGCAGGATCGTGCGTCCGCCGCGATCGATGCGGACATCAGACAATTGCACGACAGGGGGAGCGGACGCCGTCATCGAGACCTTTAACAGAATTCCAACGCGATAGAGTAGCCGTCACACCGCTGAACATAACCAGACTGACGCGTGCAGTATTGTCGCATTCATGCGGCAAGCAATGTGGCTGCGCATGTCGCCATCCTGCGTAACAGCGTGTCCCGCAGCGCAGGCACCGTCGCGCAGGATTGCATCGCTGTTCAACGTACGCTGCAGTAGGGAGGATTGGCGCGCTATCACTCGGTACATTTCGCAATCCCCGCACCGTCGTGTCGTTTCTCGCGGTCAGGTATTTCGTCTGAGGGTTCCTGCCCGTCCTCCCGATCTGTCGAGTGCGTCGCGTTGTCGGCATCGCTGCCTTGTGGTGCCTGCGCAAAAGACGCGACGATCTGCGCACACCGTCGCTAAGGAATCATCCATGGAGTTGCTGACGCTTGAACACTTCGCCGGCAGCGTCAACGACACCTTCGCTGCCTCCTTGAATGAGGGCGAGGTACCGTTCGTGCTGGTGGAAGCCAGGCCATTGCAGGACACACGCAACGCGCAACGTGCGCCGTTCTCGCTGTTGTTTCGCAATGGCTCGGCCTTTTTGTTTCCGCAACAGACCTATCAGATGCGTCACGCGCGCCTGGGCGAGATCGGCGTTTTTCTGGTGCCGGTGGCGCGCGAACGCGACGGGTTTCTGTATCAGGCCGTGTTCAATTGAGCGCGCTCAACTGAGCAGTTGAGCGTGCGGATTCCAGTGCATCTGCAGATGTGTCTGGGTGCTGTGGCCCGCAACGAAGCCGTGCCGAACATATAGCCGCTGCGCTGCGCGGTTGGCATGCAGTACATGCAGGCACAAGGCGCACGGCGCAGCGCGTGCCGACGCCTGCGCGTAGGCAATCAGGTGCGAGCCAATGCCCTTGCCGCGCCGGTCCGGCAGCAAGCTGATATCGACCAGCGTGTGTTGCGTTGCGGTGCGGTGCAGATACAGGCGACCGATACGTAACTCCCTGACCTGGACGATCAGAAAGGCGGCATCGGCAAAATGGTGTCGGTAATGCGTGCGCTGCAAGTCGAATTGCTGCTCCAGAAACGCACGCTTGGTCGTGTCTGGCCAGGGCACCTGCGTCATTTCGTCGTGACGCGTGCTGGCATAGAGATCACGCAACCAGGCCAGATCGTCGCCCTGCTCGGGGCGCAACGAGATGCCGTGGGCGCTCAGCGCATGCGGTGGCACGACGCCGGCGTGCACGCTTGCGGATGCATCTGCATCGTCCTGCATGGCGTCAATCAAACATGGGATAGCTGCCGGACAACGCGATGCAGAAATTCATGGCCAGATAGGGCTGCCGGTTCTCGTGCGCCTGGCCGTTGCCGGTGGGCAGCACCATGGTCGGGGAAAACTGCTGGTCGGGTGCGACTGCACTGAACGGCCGGTCGCTGTTGCTGTTCAAGTTCGACAGCGCTGCTCCGCTGCTGGGGGTGCCGCTTTTCTTGCTCGGATCCGCCTGCGAAAACGCATTGAAGCCATGCGCGTGATTGGGCATCTGCGTGCTCAACAGGCTCACCGAGGCGGAGCCGAACGTACTGCCCAGCGCATGTGGAGTCAGACCCGGCCCTGTCCCCTGCTGGCAGCCGGCGCGCGCGGAGAAGTTCGGCAACTGAAATGTGGTGCTGCCATTGCCGCCATAGGCCATGCCCAGCAACGAGAACAGCGCGCTATTCTGCATAGCCGGCAGGGTTGCCCCGTTGCACAGCGCCCAACCGTAAGGGCTGTAATCGAAGGGAAACAATTGGATTTCGCCGAAATAGGGTTCGGTCATGCGCATTTCCTCCAGTGGAGCGATGCAGGCCGCGACCGACTCGGCGCGGCGCGGTGGATCAGGGCTGCTGCGGAAAGATGCCCGTGGTGGCGATGCAGTACTGCACGGTCAGCGTCGGCATGGTGTTGTCGTGCGGCTGGCTGCCACCTGTGAACGAGGTGCTCTGCGTGGACATCGCCAGCGCGGTGGCCCCGGTCACGTCGCTGACATAGAACAGCGTGGCACCGACCGCCGCTGGCAGGAGTCCGGCCGGTGAGGGGCTGGTTGCCGCTACCGTCGTGACCTGCGCAACATGGGTGTGCGCCGGCATCTGCGGTTCGGTCAAGGTCACCGTTTCGGTACCGCTCTTCTGGGCGAACACGTAGTTGCTCAGGCCAGGGCCCTGGCCCTGGTGAATCGGCAGGCGACCGCGCAGATCCGGCACCCCGAAGGTATTTTGCCCATCGCCGCCATAGGCGATGCCGAGTAGGACGTACAACGGCTCGTATTCTGAGATCTGCAGCAGCGAGCCGTCGCACGCCTGCCAGCCCTGAGGCGTGCGGCCGAAGCCGAACATGCGGATTTCGCCGATGAATGGAGTGCCCATGTGATCCTTCCTGGTCGATGAGGCGCCGCGCATGCAGGCGCACCCGAATGGGGTTGCGTTTAGCCACGCGAGGGGAAAATGCCCGACAGCGCGATGCAGAAGTTGATCGTGGTGTAGGGCTGCACATTCGGATGCGGTTGGTTACCGCCAGCGGGCGAGACCGTTGGCGGCGCCAGTGGAACGGTCGTTCCCGAAGCGGCATACAGCGGCGTGGCGGCACCGGATGTGGCCACGTTGGCGGCAAACACGCGGCCGGTCGGTGTGCGGTTGTTGCCACCGGTGCTGCTGCATTCCACCAGGTGGCTGTGCGCGGGCAGGTCGGCGGGCACCAGGGTCACCGCTTCCGCGCCGCCCGCCTGACCGATCGGAGTAACCGGCGGCTGCCAATTCGCATCGACCGAAGGCGCATACCCGATCGGTGTGCGACCGCGCAGATCAGGCAGGGCAAACGTGGTCCGGCCATCACCGCCAAAACGCGGACCTAGCAGACTGAACAATGCCTGGTTCTGATTGACCGGCAGCAGCTGGCCATTGCATTGCGCGAAATATTTCGGCGCGAACGCGAAACCGGTCAGCATGACCTGGCCGATGAAAAACTCGCTCATGCAGCTCTCCCTGCGTAGGTGCGTCGCCGACATGTGTCGGGGGGTCGCCGTACAGATACCCGTCGCACCGGTGTCTCACAAGCCAGGAAAATTCAGAACTGGAATGAAGTATTAATTTTTTGTTCTTTAACTGAAAGTCAGTTCCTGTTTCAATTCGCTCGCAATGCCAGGGGATCACTTCTCTAGGGCGGTATTGCCTTCAGGCATGAGGACCGTGCCGGCGCCGGGGTGGCGCTTCATAGGGGTAGAACGTGAACAAGCCGCAGTGGCGTGGGACGGGCACCGGTGCGCCGGTGCGCTGGATGGTGGCCGTGATGATCTGCGCCCTGGCGCTCCTGCTACCCGCACAGGTCTGGGCACAGGGGGCGTCGGCCTATTGTTCCACCCGGAACGCCACGATCAATCAGAGCGGATCGGTGACGTTCGATGTCAGCAACTGCGATGGCCCCTCCAACATCGGCATGGGCGATGACCCCAGAAATCCGCTGACCCCCTTCGGCAACGGCGGAGGCAACGGCAGCACGCCCAACGGGACCATCTCACTCAGTGAGCTCAGCGGACCTGGTACGCAGACCGTTACCTACACGCATGGAAACAATAGCGCCACGTCCGACGCGTTCTACCTGCGCGACGAGGAAGAAAATGTCCTTACCTTCAACATCACCATTGTGCCGTCGCGGTCTGCCAGCATCGCGGTCTCGCCGGCCAGCGCCAACGAAGACAGCGGCACTGCGTTCGTCTACACGGTGACGCTGAGTCAGACCAACAGCGTGCCCACCACGGTGAACCTGGCCGGCAGTGGGACCGCCGACAGCGCCAGCGACTATTCCGGCGCGCGCAGCAACATCGTGATTCCGGCCAACGCCAGCTCGGCCAGCTTCACCATCACGCCGACCCCCGACGCGATGGTGGAAGCGAATGAGACGATCGTCTACACCGTCGGTACTGGCACCGGCTATGCCCCCGGCAGCCCGGTCAGCGCCAGTGCCATCATCGTCAACGACGATACGCTGCCGGCGCTGTCGATCAACGACGTATCCGTGAACGAAGGCAATGCCGGCACCACCAATACCACCTTCACTGTCTCGCTGAGCCAGCCGGCCGGCACTGGCGGCGTCAGCTTCGATATCGCCACCGCTGACGGCACTGCCACCGCGGGCGTGGACTATGTCGTTGCCAGCCTGAGCGGGCAGAGCATTCCCGCCGGCAGCAGCAGCGCCACCTTCACCGTGCTGGTCAACGGCGACACGCTCAGCGAACCCAACGAAACCTTCTTCGTCAACGTCAGCAACGTCAGTGGCGCCAGCGTTGGCGACGGCCAGGGCCTGGGCACCATCGTCAACGACGATGCGGCACCGTCGCTGTCGATCGACGATATCAGCGTGAACGAAGGCAACAGTGGCACCACCACGGCCACCTTCACGGTGAGCCTGAGCGCGGCCAATGGCCAGACCGTTACGGTCAATTACGCCACCGCCGACGGTACCGCCAACGCGGGCAGCGACTATAGCGCCCGCTCGGGCACTCTGACCTTTGCGCCAGGCACCACCGCGCAGGGCGTGGCGGTTACCGTCAACGGCGACACCGCGGTCGAACCCAACGAGACCTTCAGCGTCGGTCTGTCTGGCGCCAGCAACGCAAGCATCGCGCGCGCCACCGGCACCGGCACCATCCTCAACGACGATGTGGTGGTGACGGTCGGCCCGGCATCGCTGCCGGGGGCCACTGCAGGCAGCGCCTACAGCCAGAACCTCACCGCCAGTGGCGGCACCGCGCCCTACACGTTCGCGCTCAGCGCCGGTACCTTGCCGGTCGGGCTGACCCTGAGCGGCACCGGCGTGCTGTCCGGTACTCCCACTGCCAGCGGTAGCTTCAACTTCACCGTGACCGCCACCGATAGCGGCGGTAGCCCCACCAGCGGCAGCCGCGCCTATACGCTGACCGTGGCCGGCGCGACGGTGACCTTGCCGGCGACCAGCTTGCCGGCCGGCACGGCAGGCCAGGCCTATGCGGGTGCGCTCAATCCGGCAACGGGCGGTATTGCGCCCTACACCTACGCCGTTACCGCCGGTAGCTTGCCGGCGGGCATCACGCTCAATGGCAGCAGCGGGGCCCTGACCGGGACTCCCAGCACCGTGGGCACCTTCGCCTTCACCGTGACCGCCACCGACAGCACCTCGAATACGCCCTCGCAAGGCACCCGTAGCTATGCCTTGAATATTGCCGCGCCGTCGATCGTGGTGGCGCCGTCCACACTGCCGAGCGCCACGCGTGGTACGGCCTACAGCCAGCTGCTGAGCGCCAGTGGCGGCACTGCGCCGTACACCTACACGCTCGCTAGCGGCACGCTGCCGGCCGGTATCACCCTGGCCAGCAACGGCACGTTGTCCGGCACCGCAACGGTGGAAGGCAGCTTCAACTTCACCGTCACCGCGACCGATGCGGGCAGTTTCACCGGCAATCAGGCCTACAGCCTGACCGTGGCCGGCCCGAACCTGGTGTTGCCGGCGAGCACCTTGCCGGCAGGTACCGCCGGGCAGGCGTACTCCGCGGCAATCACGCCCGCCACCGGCGGCACCGCGCCCTACAGCTACGCACTGACCGGCGGCGTCCTGCCGACGGGTGTGGTCGTGGACGTGGCGACTGGCACCCTCAGCGGCACCCCGACCGTGGCAGGGACGTTCAACTTCACCCTGACCGTGTCCGACAGCACGCCCAGCCCGGCGGCGCAGGCCAGCCGCAGCTATGCGCTGACCATCGCGGCACCTGTCATCGTGGTTGCGCCTACCGCGCTGCCGGCTGCCACCCGCGGCACGGCGTATAGCCAGGCCTTGAGCGCCAGCGGCGGCACCGCGCCCTATACGTATGCAGTCAGCGCGGGCACCCTGCCGGCCGGCCTTACGTTGGCCAGCAACGGCACGCTGTCCGGCACCGCGACGGTGGAAGGCAGCTTCAACTTCACCGTCACCGCGACCGATGCGGGCAGTTTCACCGGCAATCAGGCCTACAGCCTGACCGTGGCCGGCCCGAACCTGGTGTTGCCGGCGTCCACCTTGCCGGCAGGCACGGCCGGGCAGGTGTATGCGGCGGCGATCACGCCCGCCACCGGCGGCACCGCGCCCTACAGCTATGCACTGACAGCGGGCGCGTTGCCCAATGGGGTTGTCCTCGACACTGCGACCGGCGGGCTGAGCGGTACGCCGACCTTGTCGGGCACGTTCAACTTCACCCTGACCGCAACCGACAGCACGCCCAGCCCGGCGGCACAGGCCAGCCAGAGCTATGCGGTCACCATTGCCGCGGCAACGCTGGTGCTGGCGCAGCCGACCCTGCCACCGGCGGTGCGCGGCAGCGCGTACGACCAGGTGCTCACCGCCAGCGGTGGCATTGCGCCGTACCGCTACAGCGTCGCCAGCGGCACCTTGCCGGCCGGCCTGAGCCTGGCCAGCGACGGCACGCTGTCGGGAACGCCAACGACGCAGGGCAGCTCGTCCTTCACCATCGCAGTGGCCGACGCCGGCAATGCCAGCGCCACCCAGGCCTACACCTTCACGGTGAGCGATGCGGCGCCGGTGGCGGTGGCGGATGTGGCAGCCACCATGACCGACACCGCGGTCACCGCGGCGGTAACCGCCAACGACACCGGCAACATCACGGCGATTGCGATTGCCACCGCGCCGACCAACGGCACCGCCGTGGTCAACGGCCTGGAACTGGTCTACACGCCGAACGCAGGCTTCGTCGGCAGCGATGTGCTGAGCTATACCGCCACCGGTGCGGGCGGCAGCTCGGCGGCGGCCACGCTGACCATCACGGTGAACGCGCGGCCGGTGGCGGTGTCGGTCACCGCTGCCGCAGTGCCGGGCGAAGCGCAGCAGGTGGACATCACCCGCAACGCGACCGGTGGGCCGTTCGTGGCCGCTGCGGTGGTCGCGGTGCTGCCGGCCTCGGCCGGTACCGCCACCATCACCCGGGTTGGCGGTACCGCCACCGCAGCGGCGGCGCGTGCCTCCGGCCCGTCGCCAGCCGCGACGGCAATGGCCGAAACGCCCACCTTCATGCTGACCTTTACCCCCAACCCGGCGTTCGTCGGCCAGGCCACGGTGCAGTTCACCTTGTCCAACGCCTTTGCGACCTCGGTGCCGGCCAATGTGGTGTTCAACATCGCGCCGCGCCGCGACCCAAGCCAGGATGCGGAAGTGCGTGGCCTGATCGATGCGCAGTCCGAGTCCACGCGGCGGTTTGCGCGTGCGCAGATCGACAACTTCCAGCGCCGTCTGGAGGCCACCCATCGCGGTGGCGGCAGCTTCACCAACGCGGTGAGCTTCCAGCCGACTTCGCATTGCCGCCAGGCCGAGCGCGGCATCACTGCGCAGCCGTGCAGCCCGGACACCCAGGATGCCGACAACGACTTCCGCGATGCGCCGGCAGCGGCGGCGGGCAACAGCGAGGGTGTGCAGGGCCAGGGTGACCTGGGTCTGTGGATCGGCGGTGCGATCCGCTCGGGCAGCTTGAACCGGCAGACTAACAGCAACGGCGTGGATTTCCAGACCGACGGCCTAAGCGTCGGCGCCGACTACAGGGTTGCGCAGTCGCTGGCGATCGGTGCGGGCCTGGGCTGGGGCCGCGACGACAGCGATGTGGGCACGCGCGGCAGCCGCAGCAAGGGCACCGCGTACACCATGGCGCTGTACGCCAGCTTCCACCCGGGCAAGGCGTTCTTCTTCGACACCCTGGTGGGTTACCAGATGTTGTCCTACGACCTGCGCCGCTTCGTCACCGACGACAGCTCGCTGGCCGAAGGCAACCGCGACGGCAAGCAGTGGATCGCCTCGGTGTCCACCGGCGCCGACCTGCAACGTGGCGATCTGCAGATCACCCCGTATGCGCGCGTGGATGTGGCACGTGCCACGCTGGATGGCTATGCGGAAGACGGCGTGGCGCCGTTCGCACTGCGCTATGCCGACATGGATGTGGCCACCACCACCGGCAATCTCGGTCTGCGTCTGGAATGGCGCCGCGAAGTCGCCTGGGGACGGCTGACCCCGCAGTTGCGCGTGGAATATCAACGCGACTTCCAGGGCCGTGGCGATGCCACGCTGAGCTATGCCGATCTCAGCGGCGGCCCGTTCTACCGCACGGCGCAAAGTGCGTTCGACCGCAACCGGTTGATGGTCGGTATCGGCGCGGCGTTGCTGACCGAGCAAGGGCTGTCGACGCGTCTGGAATACCGCGGCATCACCGATGGCGACAGCAACAACGATCAGACCTGGATGCTCAATCTGGAAAAGAAATACTGAGCGCGTCGCGCGTTACGCACTAAACAACGCGATGGGCCGGGCGGAAACGCTCGGCCCATCGCGTTTGCGTGCCGCATCGATCGCCATCGTGCGGTCGTCGGCGCATGCGCAAACAACGCTGTCCGCCGGCATCCGGCACAATGCACGCACGCATGCACGCCACTTCCGCGCCAGATTTTCGCCTCTATCCGTCAAACGCGCTGGATACGCTGGCCGCCTTGCTCGCACAGGAGCTGCGCCGGCCGGTGCCCGAACAACCGCTGCTGCAGCCGGAGGTGGTGCTGATTCCGCAGGTGGCGATGCGGCGCTGGTTGCAGTCCACGCTGGCGGCCGAGCACGGTGTGGCGGCGAATCTGGAATTCCTCACCCCCGGCGAGTTCGTCGCGCGCGCGCTGGAGTGCAATCTCGGCCCGGCCGACGACGATCTGGACATGGCCACCACGCAGTGGCGGTTGTACGCCGCGTTGCAGGCCGACCTGGGCAGCGATGCGGCATTGGCGCCATTGGCCGGTTATCTGTCCGATGGCGATGCGCTCAAGCCCTGGGCGCTGGCTGGCGAGCTGGGCAATGTGTTCGAGAAGTACCAGGCCTGGCGACGCGACTGGTTGCTGCGCTGGGAAGGCGGCGCCGACCCCGATGACCCGCAGGCGCGCTTGTGGCGCAGCATCGCGTCCGGCCGGCAATACCGTGCGCGCCGCATCGGCCAGTATCTGGATCGGTTTGCGCGGCCCGATGGTCCGCTGCCGCAGGGCTTGCCGAAGCGCCTGTTTGCCTTCGCCATCCTCAACATCTCGCCCGACGTGCTGCGCGTGCTGGCCACGCAGGCGCGCGTGGGCACGCTGCATTTCTATCTGCCTACGCCCACGCAAGGCTATTGGGGCGATCTGCAGACGTTGTGGCAACGCCGTCGCGAAGACGGCGCGGTGCAGCTGTTTGCCGAGCAGGTGCAGGAAAACCCGCTGCTGCAGGCCTGGGGCGCGGCCGGGCGCGATTTCATGGCGCTGGTGGGCGACTACGAGGTGGTGCATCCGCTGGCCGAGATCGCCGCCTACGCCGATCCGCTGGAGTCCGGCCGCCGCGCACTGGCCGATGGCGGCCTGGGCGACAGCCTGCTGCGGCGTATGCAGAGCGACTTGTTCCATCGCCGCGCACCAAGCGTGCATGCCGCGTTGCCGACGGTGAATCTGCACGACCCCAGCCTGCAGGTGCATGCCTGCCATACGCGGCTGCGCGAGCTGCAGGTGCTGCACGACCAACTGCGCGCCTTGCTCGACGATGCGCGCTTCGACCCGCCGCTGCAGCCGCGCGAGATCGCAGTGCTGTCGCCGGACATCGACCCATACGTGCCGTATCTGGACGCGGTGTTCGGCAGTCACGGCAACGACGACGCGCTGCCGTACGCGCTGGCCGATGCCAGCCCGTTGGCGAGCGAGCCGCTGGCCGAGGTGTTCCTCACCTTGCTCGGCCTGCCGATTGCACGCTTCGGCCTGCACGAGATTCTCGACCTGCTGGCCAGTGCACCGATCGCCGAGGCCGCCGGCCTGGACGAAGCGGGACTGGAACGCTTGCGCGGCTGGCTGCATGCCGCCGGCGCGCGCTGGGGGCTGGATGCGGCGCATCGGCGTCAGCACCAGGCACCGAGCGACGACGCCTACACCTGGCGCTTCGCGCTGGACCGGCTGCTGCTCGGCCATGCCAGCGGCGCCGACGACGATATCGAGGGCGTGGCGCCATGGCCGCAGCTGGAAGGCAGCGCGCTGGCCGCACTCGATACCTTGTTGAAGCTGTTGCGCGTGCTCGAACGCCACCAATCCGTATTGGCCGAAGCGATGACGCCGGTCGAATGGCGCGAGCGTCTGCTCGGCCTGCTGGAGGCGCTGATTCCAAAAGCACCCTCGGCACCGCGTGCACAGCGCGCGCTGGATCGCTTGCGCACGTTGATCGACCAATTCGCCCGCGATGCGGTGCGCGCCGAATACGCCGGCACCGTGCCCGCCGAGGTGGTGCGTGCGCACTTCGCCGCAGTGCTGGGCGAGTCGGACACGCGCGCGCCGCTGCTCACCGGCGGCATCAGTTTCGGCCGCATGGTGCCGATGCGCTTGCTGCCGTTCCGCGCGATCTGCCTGCTCGGCATGAACGATGGCGATTTCCCGCGCCGCGATCCGGCTGCCGGGCTCAATAGCCTCACTGCAGAGTTGGGCACCGAGCGTCGCCGGCATGGCGATCGTTCAACGCGCGAGGACGACCGCTTTCTGTTTCTGCAGTTGTTCGCCTCCGCGCAGGAAGTGTTTTATCTGAGTTACCTCGGCGCCGATGCGCGCGATGGCAGCGCGCGCGAACCGTCGGTGCTGGTCAGCGAATTGCTGGCCAGCGCTGCCCAATATCACGCCGACCCCAAGGCCATCGATACGCTGGTCGTGCATCACCCGTTGCAGCCATTCGCCGCCGCCGCGTTCGGTGCGCTGGGCGAAGACGGCGCCGACCCGCGTCGCTTCAGTTATCGCCGCCAATGGCGGCCCGCGGTAGGTAGCCTGGTCGGCCAGCGGCAGCCGCTCGCGCCGTGGGTAGCCGCTGCGTTGCCGGCCGATGACATCGCAGTGCCGACCAGCGTCTCGATCGACGAGCTGCGCCGCCTGTTCGCCGACCCGGCCGGGCAGTTTCTGCGCCATCGGTTGGGCATGCGTCTGCCCGATCCGGTCGGCGAAGACAGCGACCTCGAACCGTTGCTCGCCCCCACGCGCGGGCTGGACCAATACGGCCTGCAGCAGCATGTGTTCGACGCCGCGCTGGCCGGCGACACCGACCGGCTTTACGAGCGTCTGCGCGCACGCGCGCTGCTGCCGTCCGGCCCGCTGGGGCGGCGCCAACTCGATGAGCGCGTGATGCAACTGCGCCCGTATGCCGAGGCATTTCGGCAGTGGCGTGGCGAGGCGCCGGCCGAGTCGCGCCGCCTGCAGGTGCAGATCGGCGATGTCGAGGTGCATGGCCGCGTGCCAGGTTGGTATGCGAGCGGCGTAGGGCGGGTGCAGGTCGGCGCGCTCAGCGGCCGCAGCGCGATCCGTCACGGCCTGGAATGGCTGCTGCTGCGCGCCGCCGGCGAGCACGCGCCGTACGTGCGCTTCTTCGAACACGACGACGGCCTGGGCCCGCATCCCATCGACCCCGAACCGCTGTCGCAGATGCAGGCGCACACCGCGTTGGCCGCACTGCTGCAGCTGTATCGGCACGGCCTGCAGGCGCCGCTGGCGTTCGCGCCCTACAGCAGCTGGAAATATCACCAGGCCGCGCGCGGCGACGACCTGGACAAGGCCATCAAGGACGCCGCCGGGCAGTGGCAATCCAGCTTCGGCTGGAGCGAATCGCACAGCCCGGAACTGCGCCTGGTCAACCGCGGCCGCGACCCGTTCGCCGATGCGCAGCGCTTCGCCGAGTTCGCCATCACCAGCCATCGTGTGTACGACCTGCTCGAACGTGGCAACGCCGACGCCACGCTGGATCCGGAGCGTCTGATCGAGAGCTGGCGCCACTGGCACGGCGCGCAGGAAGAGGCCGAATGAGCGCCAGCCCCGTCACCGACCCGTACCTGCATTTGCCGTTGCACGGCGTGCGCCTGATCGAGGCCAGCGCCGGCACCGGCAAGACCTTCACCTTGGCCACGCTGTTCACCCGGCTGGTGGTCGAGCGCGGGCTGCGTATCGGCCAGATCCTGGCGGTGACCTTCACCGAGGCCGCCACCCAGGAACTGCGCCGCCGCATCCGCGAGCGCCTGGTGCTGGCCGCAACGCTGGTGCCCGATGCCACCGAAGCAGCGGGCCAGGGCGCGACCGAACCATCTACAACGCTGGTGGCCCATGACGCATCGGCTTTTGTAGGAGCGGCCTTGGCCGCGACCGACGTCGCCAACGACCCGTCGCGGCCAAGCCCGCTCCTGCACGAAGCGCCGGACGCCCTGCTCACCCGCGTCATTCTCGAAGCGCACCTGGCCACCGGCACCGAAACCCCCGCCGCCTTGCGCCGCCGCCTGCAACAGGCCGTCGAAGAAATCGACCTGGCCGCCGTGTTCACCATCCACGGCTTCTGCGCGCGCGTGCTGCGCGAACACGCGCTGGAAAGCGGCCAGGCCTTCGCCGCACCGGAACTGCTCGCCAACGACCGCGAATTGCTGGGCGAAGTCGCGGCCGATCTGTGGCGCCAACGCGCCGCCGATGCGGTGATGGCCGAAGACCTGATCGCGCTGTGGTCGGGTGGCCCGGAGGCATTGGCCAGCGATCTGCGCGCGCTGGTGCGTCATTCGCAGTTGCTGCCGGCGGTGGCCACGAGCACCGACGATGCGGCGGCATTGCTGCAGGCCGTGCAAGACGCCAGTAGCGCATTGGCTGCCGCCTTCCAGGCGCACGGCACCGCGTTTTTCGACTCCATCATGTCCGCCATCGATGGCGGCATCTTGAGCAAGGTCAGTTACAAACCGGAGTGGCTCACCGCGCTGTGGCATTGGTTCGACAGCTTCGCCGCCGCGCCATCGCACGAGCACGCCCCACATCCCAAGCTGCTCAAGTTGACCGCTGACGAACTGGCCTCGGGCACCAACAAGAAGTTCGTCGACCGCACGCCGGCTTCGCCGATGAGCCATGAGATCGATGGCTATCTCACCGCGCTGGACGCTGTCGAAGCATGGCGCAGCCGTCGCCGTATCGCCCTGCTGCCCGCCCTGCGCGAGGATGCCATCGCACGGCTGGCGCTGCTCAAGCGCCAGCGCCGCGTGCAGACCTACGACGACCTGGTCGATGGCGTCGCGCATGCGCTGGGAGGCGCGCAGGCCGACGCCCTGGTCACACGCCTGCGTGCGCAATACGCCATCGCGCTGGTGGACGAGTTCCAGGACACCGACGACCGCCAGTGGGCGATCTTTTCCAACGTGTTCGGCGAAGGCCCGCTCGCGCGCGCCGCCGGCCTGGAGCCGGCACTGTTTCTGATCGGCGACCCCAAGCAGGCCATCTACGGCTTCCGCGGCGGCGATGTGCGCACCTATCTGGCTGCCGCAGTCACTGCCGAACTGGCCCCACCGCTGAGCCACAATTTTCGCTCGCGCCCCGGCGTGCTGGCGGCCATCGACGCGCTGTACGCACAGGCCGGCTACACCGACGCCTTCCTCACCGACGGCATCGCCTTCCACCCGGTGCAGGCCGGCACCAAGCGGCTGGACACCGACCTGCAATGCAACGGCGTCACCGCGCCGGCACTCACGCTGTGGCGCGCGCCCGAGCCACCGCCGGTAATGAAGGGCAAGCCCAAACCCTGGAGCGCCGGCCACGCCCGCGAGCTGGCCACCGCCGCCTGCGTTGCAGCCATCCGCGGCTGGCTGGCCGGTGGTCGCGACGGCAGCGCCACCATCAACGGCCGCCCGGTGCAGGCCGGCGACATCGCCGTGCTGGTGCGCAGCCATGGCGAGGCCACCCGCATCCAGCAGGCGCTGGGTGCAGTGGGCATCCCCGCCGTGGCCGCCGGCAAGCAAAGCCTGTTCGCCACCGACGAAGCGCTGGAACTGCTCGCCCTGCTGCAGGCCTTGCTCGACCCGGGCGACGACAGCCGCCTGCGCGCCGCCCTGGCCACCGTGTTGATCGGCGAAGACGCCGCCGCCATCGCTGCGCTCGCACACGACGGCGAGCGTCACCGCCGCTGGCAGCAGCACGCACTGGACTGGCGCGAGCGTTGGCAACGCGGCGGCCCGCTGGCCTTGATCGGCGAGCTGGGCGCCGCGCACGGGCAACGCCTGCTGGCCCTGGTCGATGGCGAACGCCGCCTTACCAACTACCTGCAACTGGCCGAACTGCTGCAGGAAGCCGACGCCCGCGCGCTCGGCCCGCATGGCCTGGTGGACTGGCTGTCGCGCCGCATCGCCAATGCCGACGACAACGACGAAGCCCAGCAGCTGCGGCTGGAATCGGACGCGCGCCGCGTGCAGATCGTCACCCTGCACAAGAGCAAGGGCCTGGAATATCCGCTGGTATTTTTGCCGTACATCGGCATCGGCCGCAGCGACAAGGGCGCCGGCCGCCACTGCGTGGTGCATGCGCCGGACGCTGGCCGGCAATTGCACTGGAACGTGTCCAAATGGAGCCGTGATAAAGACGAGCCGACCTGGAGTGCCGCCGAAACCGCCTGGAAGCAGGAACAACGCGCCGAAGACGCGCGCCTGCTCTACGTCGGCCTGACCCGCGCCGAGCACGCGCTGTGGATCGCCAGCGGCCCGTTCCACCAGCACGAGCGCACTGCGCTGGCCGGCATGCTGCGCGCGCTGGATGTGTTGCAGGGCGCGGCCGGCGAGGGCGCAGTGGTGGTCGACACCAGCACGCCGCCGGCCCACCTGCCACGCCTGCCGCCGCCGGACGAGGCGCAAGTGCCGCCCGCGCGCAGCCCGCAACGCCACATCGCGCCGGAGTGGTGGGTTTACAGCTTCACCCAGCTGGCCAACGCCGATGCCGGCGCCGCCAGCGACCCGATGGCCAGCGCCACCGTGGTCGGCAGTGGCGGTAGCGACGAACCGTCCGGCAGCGAAGCAATTGCGGTGGCTGCCGAGGCCGAACCCTTCGATCCACGGTTCGCCGGCAACCGCTTCGGCGTGGTGATGCACGACGTGTTCGAGCGCTGCGATTTTGCTGCCTGGCAGGCGTGGTGGCCCGGCCAACCCGCGCCCGACGGCCAGGCGGCGCCCATCGTCGAGGCCCTGCAACGCGGCGGCTATGCCCAGGACGAACTCGACGACGGCCTGAGCATGCTCACCGCGCTGATCGGCCACACCCTCACTGTCGCGTTGCCCGAAGGCACCCGCCTGGCCGACGTGCCCGCGCCGCAGCGTCGCAATGAAATGGAATTCCACTTCGCCATGCGGCCCACCCGCGTGGATGCGCTGCTGGCCTTGCTGCACCGGTTTGGCGTGGTCGGCGACCGCAAGGCCTTCGGCATGCGCCAGCGGCTGGAAGGCCTGATGACCGGCCTGATCGACCTCACCTACACCGTGGACGGCCGCTGGTACGTGCTGGACTACAAATCCAACCGCCTGCCCAGCTACGACGCCGACGCCCTGGTCCGCGCCATGGCGCACAGCGAGTACGCGCTGCAGGCGCTGATCTACACCGTGGCGCTGCACCGCTGGCTGCGCTTCCGCCTGGGCGATGCCGCCGAGGGCGGTGGCTACGACTACACCCGCGACTTCGGCGGCGTGCGCTATCTGTTCTGCCGCGGCCTGGACGCGGCCACCTCCACCGACCCCGGCACCCCGGCCCCCGGCATCCACGCCTGGCGCTTCGACCCCGCCCTGGTGGAAGCCCTGGACGCCTTGTTCGCCGGCAACGCCCCGGAGCCGATGTCCAGCAGCGCACCAACGCAACTGGTCCCCGATGGCTCAAAGCCCCTCCCCCCCCGGGACCTCGGTCCCCTACAAGGAGAGAGGGGTTGGGGTGAGGGTACGTCCGCCACAGAAGCGCCCGACCCATGACCCAACAAACCCCACTGGCAATCAGCGCCGTGCACAAAGCGCTCCTCCCTCCGGGCAAGCAGACACCGCGCGCACCCCATGCCGCGCCTGCCTGGCCATGCCAACGCCACTTCGCACGCATCGAGCTGCGGCACAAGCGCCCGGAGAAAGGCACGTCCGCCATGGCAGGCACCACCCCATGAACCAGCCGAACCCTTTCAGCGCGCTGATCAAAGCCGAAGCGTTACGCACCCTGGACCTGGCCTTCGCCCAAAGCCTGCAACGCCTGGCCCCGGACACCGACCCACAGGTCCTGGCCGGTGCCGCGCTCGCGTCGCTTGCCGTCACCAGCGGCCACGCCGGGCTGGACCCGGCCCGCGCCGCCATGCTGCTGGACGCGCGCGACGGCCCACTGCCGGCCCTTCCGGACCCCACCGACTGGCAAGGCACCCTGGCTGCCTCGCGCTGGGTCGACCAACCGGCCCCGGAAGACCCCGCCGCCGCCGACTGCCCGCTGGTCCTCGAACACGGCCTGCTCTACCTGCGCCGCTACCGCGAGTACGAACGCCGCCTGGCGCTGGGCCTGCAACGCATCGCCGCCCAGCCCATGCCGGCCTTCGACCCCGCCGCCCTGGCCCCGCTGTTCGCCCAACTATTCCCGAACGCGACCCCAACCCCTCACCCCGTGGACCCAACCCCTCTCCCCCCGGGAGAGGGTGCCCGAAGGGCGGGTGAGGGTACGGGCCTGCCCGAGCCATCCCACTCCCCAGACCGCCAAGCCCAGGCCGCAGCCCTGGCCCTGCGCCGCACCCTGCTGCTGGTCACCGGCGGCCCCGGCACCGGCAAAACCACCACCATCGCCCGCCTGCTACTGCTGCGCATCGCCCAGGCCCAGGCCCAGGCCGCCGGCCACCCGGCCCCGCGCATCGCGCTGGCCGCGCCCACCGGCCGCGCCGCCGAGCGCATGGCCGAAAGCCTGCGTCTGGCCGTCGCCCGCGCCATCGCCGATGGTGTCCAGTTGCCTGCGCCAACCGCAGACACCACGCTGCCGACGCGCACAGACCTCGACACCTCCGCGCGCTGGTCCGCTGCGGCGTCATCCCTTGTCCCGTCCACCGAAGCAGAGCTCAATCTGCAAAAGGAAGCTGCCGATCCAAATGGCGGAACCCACGCGCAACACACCGCGCCACCGTCGCAGGCCGCCGCCGCCGAGCGCGAGCCGCCGCCCTGGGAATCGCTCCTCCCCACCGGCGCCAGCACCCTGCATCGCCTGCTCGGCGTCATCCCGGAGTCGCCGCACTTCCGCCACACCGTCGACAACCCGCTGCCGTTCGACCTGATCGTGGTCGACGAAGCCTCCATGGTCGACCTCCCACTGATGTGCAAGCTGGTCGACGCCGTCGCCGACGGCACCCAGCTGATCCTGCTCGGCGACGCCGACCAGCTGCCTTCGGTGGAAGCCGGCGACGTGCTCGCCGCCATCCTGCAGGCCGCCGGCCCCGGCGATGCCCTGCAGCCCGACGACGCCCAGGCGCTACAACCGCTGCTCGGCAGCGCGCCCGCTGGCGGCCCACCCGCCGGCACCGCAGCCAATACCCATACCGGCGGCCTGGCCGGCCACCGCGTCCACCTGCTACGCGGTTACCGCCAAGAAGACAACTTTGCACTCGCTCCGCTGGCCGACGCCATCCGCGCCGGCGACGCCGACACCGCCCTGGCCCTGCTGCGCAGCGGCGAGCTGGCCGGCGTGCACTTCCACGAAGACGGCGAAGACCCGCTCAACGACGGCCGCGACGCACTGCTCGCCCACTGGCGCGCGCTGGCCGACGCCCAAGACCCCGCCGCGGCACTGCGCGCGGCCGGCCGCCTGCGCCTGCTCACTGCCGTACGCGCCGGCCCGCAAGGCGCGCGTGGCCTCAACGCCCGCATCGAACAACTGCTGGCCGACACCGGCTCCGGCGCCCGCCGCCTCGGTGCTGCCTCGCCCTGGTTCCAGGGCCGCCTGCTGCTGATTACCGAAAACAGCTACCGCCACGGCCTGTTCAACGGCGACGTCGGCATCTGCCTGCGAAGCGATGCGGGTTCTTTTTCTGGACGAAGCGACGCAAGTGCCTCCTCCGGGCCAAGCGACGCAAGCGCCTTTCCAGCGCGCGGCAACGATGCACCGCCTTCAAGGCCGGGCCACGCTGGCAGCACCTCACCGCGCGATACCCCCGCCACAGACAACCATGCCCAAGGCCCGTTGGTCGCCTGGTTCGAAGGCGACGGCGACGGCCAGGTGCGCGGCTTCCACCCCGCCGCATTGCCCGCGCACGAAAGCGCCTTCGCCATGACCGTGCACAAGGCGCAAGGCAGCGAATTCGACGACGTCTGGCTGCAACTGCCCACCCGCGACGTCCGCGTGCTCAGCCGCGAACTGCTCTACACCGGCATCACCCGCGCCCGCCGCGCCCTGCACCTGTCCGGCAGCGAAGCGGTCATCCGCGCCGCGCTGACAAGGCACGCCGCACGCATCTCGGGCCTGGCGTGGCGGTTAGGTGCACAGCAGCAGGCGGCACCCGCCACGCAAGCAACAGAACCATCTACTGCCTTACCCGTGCAGGGGTCGTTGTTCTAATGGATGCGGGCCTGGGGATGGCATGTGCAACGATGATAGTGAAGCACCCGCATCGAGACTTATCTTTCGTCGCAGCGAGATGCGCAAACGCGTATCTGGGTTAAGAAAGAAGGCGGCTCGATCTATATGCATAGTTCTCATAACGGAGGTCAGTGGAAGAAGCGATGCGGCATGCCGCCTATAACGACGAATTCGAGTAATGCTTCATGGAACTAAAAGAAAATTTTGCGTTCCGGGAATTACATGCCAAGGTTCAAAATTGACTAGAAGGTGAATGATGAAAGCCACATGGGTTTTTGGAATTTTCGCGCTAGCAGCCTGCTCCGCCGCCAATGCGGCTGGGAGGCTAGATATCAAACTCCAGAATATAAATACAGCGAAAGTAGCTACAGCTGGAGCCTCAGTCACAGTCACAATGTCCAATACGGGTGATCAGTCAATCGAGATACCTGCGTCTTATGTTCCAGACTTAGGTAAAGGCGGGGTGTTACAGGCCAATATTTTCAAGATTACGCAAGAAGATGGCAGCGCTGTTGACTACCGCGGCATCTATGTGCATAACGCCCGGGGTTCCACGAGCAAGGTTGTTTTGGCGCCGGGACAGTTAACCGTCAAGACGATCGATCTGTCACTGAGTTACGAAATCATGCCTGGGCGGAAGTACTCCGTCACTGTCCAGCCGTTTGTACGTTATCGAGAGCTGTCAGAACCAAAAAGTAAAACCAATTCAGCTGGTATGAAGTCTCTGAGGGCCGCCACATCCAACACCATCGAGATCACACCTCAAGCAACCAATTCACAATCTTTCTCAAATGCCTTGGATGTGCAAGCAGCGCAGGTATGCAATAGCTCGCAGCAAAGTGCGGTGCAGGAGGCGGTCCTCAATGCGGGTGCTTTGGCTCTTCAAACTGTTACCTATACGCAGTCGCTGCTTCAATATGATGCCAACGCGATCTTTGTCTTCAATCAGACGCCTCGCTATACCAAATGGTACGGGGCGTATGGTGATCCTAACGACATGTCCAGTCCAAACGGCATGATCAACGGGGAAATTGCATGGAGGCTGCATGTCAATGCAATACGCCTCGGTAAAGTTCAGGGGCAGTTGCCCAATGCCCCCGTGGTTTCCGCTACCTGCAGCTGTGATAAGCAGGGGAAGGTGGACCCCGCCACGACCATCGCCTGGGTAAATGCGGCTGAGCCCTACGTTATCAACATATGCCCGCTATTTTTCACGCTTCCAGCCATTGGTAATGCTCAAAACTCCGATTCCAAGGCAGGAACAATTCTGCATGAAGTCTCTCACTTCAATGATGGATACACGGCAGGGACAAGCGATCTAGGTGATCCAAACAATCCTGTAGAGGAGGCAAAGTTCATGGCAGGAGCAGCAAGAGATCTTGCCGCCGATAACGCCTACAACGTCGAGTATTACAGCTCCAATTTGGAAGGCGATCAGTAAACTAGGTGCCGTATTGGCGATCAAAAGTGCACCTTCGCGATGATCGTGCACAGGCCGAGACAGTGAATTCGACACCGTCTGGCTGCAGCTGCCCATTCGCTATCGTGTGCTCTGTCGTGAATTGCTCTACCGGCACCACCAGCGCCGCCGTTGATGCGTCGGCCAAGGTGTCCGCTGACAATGCGTCGCTGCCGGATCGTAGTCGTTCGCAAGCCATGGTGGCACGTCCGGTTGAGAGAACTCTCCCGCCGCTTGCCGGCCGACATCCAGTTGGTCGCGCGCCGCAAGTTGCGCATGCTCAACGCTGCCGCGCACCTCGATGATCTGCGCATTCCGCCTGCCAACCGGTTAGAAGCCTTGAAGGGCGAGCGACGCGGGCAGTACAGCATCCGGATCAACGACCAGTGGCGCATCTGCTTCCGATGGATGGAGGGCGATGTTTCCGAGGTCGAAATCGTCGATTACCACTGAGCATGAGGCATCTGTCCATGACAGTCCTACCCAACATCCACCCTGGCGAAATCCTGCTTGAAGAGTTCCTCGAGCCGATGGGCATCAGCCAGAACGCGCTGGCGCGCGCCACCGGCGTGCCGCCGCGCCGCATCAACGAGATCGTCCTGGGCAAGCGCGGCATCACCGCAGACACCGCCGTGCGCCTGGCTGCAGCACTGGGCACGACCGAGCGCTTCTGGCTGGGCCTGCAAGCCGATTACGAACTGGAACAAGCGCATCGCGCGCTGGGCGACCTGCCGTCACGGATCAAGCGGCTGGCCGCTTGAATTGAGAGCCACACCATCGCTACGTGGATCGTGAGCTATAACCTGCCGGCCAAACGCATCATCAGATCCATGCGCTCATGCAGGATCGCCACGATCAGCGATGGAGCGTGCTCACGCGACAGGCAGAAGATGTAATGGTGCATGCAATGCGACATCCGCAACGCAGGGTACAGCGTGCTCAGATCCTTGAAAGTGCATTCCCCTGCTGCGAGATGGGCAATGCCCTGTTCCGGGTCTGCGATGTATCGGCGAACCTGCGCCTGGCCCCAGCGTGCCGAGGTGTAGCGGATGATCCCGCGCAGATCGGCTTCGGCTGCGTCGGTGAGGACGTAGCCGTGCATCAACCGCGGCGGCCCTCGGCCAATTCCTCATCCAGAATGGTGTTGATGCTCTTGCTAGACACCTTGCCGGCTAGGCCTTCGGCGACGCGTTCCCCAAGCAGGGTTTTCAACTCCTGCCACGCCTGATCGGCGTTCACGTCGCCAGGGAACAGGCGTTCAAGCGCGTACTGCTTGATCGTCTTGCCCTGCAGAGCCGCCAGCGCCTTCAAACTCTGGTGCTGCTAGTCGCTCAGATCGATGGTCAAACGGCTCATGACAAGCTCCGAAATCCGCACAAACTCACATTAGCACAGCAAATTTGGTCGGCCCGTTGATCGGTCTATAGCAGCGTTGAGGGTACTGCCGCACGCCATGTCAGCAGCGATTGAGAAATCTGACGGGCCGAGTTCGCAAGCCAACGCTTAGCGCCTAGTCCACTGAATCATTGAAATCGGATGCATGATCCCCAGGTAGTGTGTCATGCAAAGAACGAAGTTGACGATCCAACAGCGTGCTGAATTGGAGGCGGTGATGCGCAAGCGTCACGGCAACGCCGCTTTGGTGCGCCGCGCGCGGTGTGTTGTGCTTTGGAGCGATGGAGAACGTCGAGTCCACATACGCACTAAGCTTGCCTGCAACGACGCATTCGTCTCGAAGTGGACGGCGGCGTTTGAGGCGCAAGGACTGGCCGGGCTGGTGTCGGTGCATCCTGGGCGTGCGCCGAAGATACCGACGGCCAAGCTGGAAGCGCGTGTGCTCAACCGCACGCTCAAGCACAAGCCCAAGGACGGTTCGACGCACTGGAGCAGTCGCAAGCTGGCTGCCGAGCTGGGCAATGTGTCGTTCTCGGCCGTCCAGCGCATTTGGCGCAAACACGGCGTGCGTCCGCATCGGTTGGACACCCACATGGTCTCCAACGACCCGGAGTTTGAGACCAAGGCCGCAGACGTGATCGGCCTGTACCTGGACCCGCCTGCGCACGCGGTGGTCTTCTGCGTGGACGAAAAGACCGCGATCCAGGCGCTGGACCGCAAGGACCGGATGCTTGCATTGGCACCCGGACGCGCGCAAAGCCACGGATTCGAATACAAGCGTAATGGCACACTGAGCCTGTTCGCCGCGCTCAATACGGGCACTGGCGAAGTGCTGGGCAAAACGGCAGCTCGTCACACCAGCGAGCAGTTCGTGACCTTCCTCGAAGAGGTTGTCGCCAGTCAGTCCAACGGCCGGGACATCCATGTCATCTGCGATAACGTCAGCAGCCACAAGACGCCGCTCGTGCATGCGTTCCTGGCCGAGTACCCCCGCGTTCATATGCACTACACCCCCACCTACTCGTCATGGCTGAACCAGGTCGAGAACTGGTTCGCCCGCATCCAGCGTGATGTCATCACACGCGGGGTTTTCTCCTCAGTCAAAGACCTCGATAAGAAGCTCATGCGCTACATCCGCCAGTACAACAAAAACCCAAAACCGCTGAAATGGACCTTCGCTGATCCAACTCGACGCATCACATCCGATTCCTCGGATTCAGTGCACTAGTGATCCAAAAAAAACCGCGAGGCCAGGCATCCGCCTGACCTCGTTCGCCGTCTAACAGGTCGGGCGGCTTACTTGCCCTTCTTTTCCTGCTTGGCCGCGCGCTTTTCTTTCAGCGTCTTGGTCGGCTCTTTCTTCTGGCTCTTCTTCTGGTCCATCCCCTTGCTCATGACACCCTCGTAGTTGCTGGATTGATCGGTCGGGCAGCGCCATGACCCTGGCGTGCCTGCGCACTGTAAGGCTTGCGCGCGCTGGATGGCAGGGGAGAGCGGGCGGAACGACGGGCGGTGCGCCAGGCTTGGCGTTTCCTCAAGGGGCAGGCGCCGGCCGATCGGCGCCGCCGGCAGAGCCACAAACGCAAAACGCCCGCGTGCGACGGTGATGGTCAGCACGCGGGCGCTGGCGACAGCGGCGGCCCTACTTGGCCGGCACGCGCTGGTACTGCTCGCCGCCGGTGTTGAGGTGGCCGTTGGCCGCGTCGATGGCGAAGTTCACCGTCTCGCCATCGTTGCTGACCTGCAGCGCCCCGTCCTTGTAGACCGCCGGGTAGCTCTCGGTCTTGGGCTTGCGGCTGAAGAACTTCGGCGTGGTGCTGCGGACCATGAAGGTCTCGCCATTGCGCTCGATGTCCATCGTCTCTTCCTGCGTCTGCACGTTGACCCAGTGGCCGACGAACTTCTCGCCCTCCACCTTGGCGCAACCGCTCACCAGCAGTGCCGCGGCCAGCGCGGTGCCCATCCACTTCATCATCGTGTGTTCTCCAGTTGAGTCTGCGGCGAGGATGGCGAGTAGATTGTTCCAGGAGGGTATCGCCGTGCTAGGTTTCCACGACAGTTCTAGCGCGGGATAGAGAGATGGCCCTTCGCATTCGAGGATCACATGGTCTGCCATTTGGCTGGGGACATGCCGCCTTCCCGCGAGCAATCTTGTTGCCGCTTGGGCTGCTGGCATGCACCCTCCATTCGGGATGTGCTTCTAGCACTCCACGCAGTCACTCAGCTGTAGCAGCTGCCAAGGCCCCCACTGAAACCAGGAGCAAAGACGTGACGGAGCGCCTCAAGCAAGATGTGGATCGTTTGATCGGCACTGACTTCCGGGACATCGCGGCCATTAGTGCTCAGCTTCACACTCAACTCCGACCGACCCAGTCAGACGGGGAAAGAGAACTGCAAGTCAGCGAGAGCGGGACACTGGCCGGTGAAAAATTGCAGCGTATTGAGTTGAGTAATACAACAGGCAATCCATCACAAGGGAAATTAGTGATCGATTTCTTTCCGCCTGGGCCGGCCTTCGCAGATGCACATTGGGTGGACGCTGTTCCTTACCCGCCTCGGCCAGACGCCCCCGATTCGAGAGCCTATTGGGTGATGAAGGTTGATGGTGCAAAAGTCACTTTCGGTCTGACGCAAGACCAGTCGCACTTGAGCTATATCTCGATTAACAAGCTATAAGCTGAGAGTGTAGTTACTCGAGCAAAGGAGTGCATGATGGAAGCCAATGAAGAATCAAGATTTCCACAGCCGCAACAAGCGGCTGCATCTTCTGCCGGTGTACGTCCTGCCTCTCCGCTGACGGACCCCGCGCTCACGCCGCTTGTCAGTCAGTCGCCCACGCTTCAATCAGGCTTGTCTCAGCTCAAGCGTGATGGCATAGGTGTTGTGTGGGGCAATGCAGGCGGGGGCACCTACATAATTCCTGACAAGCAAATCGTTATTGACCAGGACGCGATTGGCAAGGGTGAAAGACTTGCTGGATCACTCTCACATGAGATCGGACATCATCGATTTACCGAGGAACCCGATTATTCCTCCAAGCATGCATACGTCGCCAACATGCTGCGCGGCGAAGCTGCCGCAACACTCAGTAATGCGTTGGTCCGGCGTGAGATTCTGAACCATCAAGGTCCCGATATCGGTATCGCTGGTAGCGGTACGAGACCAAAGCAGTACGAAGCAATTGCTAATCAGCAGATGGCAGGCCAAATCACGCGCGATGCAGCGTTGAATCAGATTGCCCAGGTATTCAAGACTGAGCAGCCTTCCGTTGGGCCGAGTAAGACGTACGAGCAGTATTACGGCGACTATTACGACAAGCACGTTGCACCACTGCAGCGCAAACACGGTAGGCCGGAGCCAGGGTCTGGTACCGATAGCCTCGTCAACGATGTGAAACAGGACGTGCCGAGCCGTGATTCACAAGCGCCATTGTCGGCAAAGCCATCTCTGCCAACGCAGCAGGATCACGCAGATCACGCGCTATATCAACAAATCAAAGGTGGCGTAGAAAAGCTCGATGCGCAGCATCGCCGGGAGTGGGATGCATCGAGTGAGCGCATGACGGCAAGTTTGCTCGTGCTCGCAAAGGAAGAAGGTCTTTCGCGGGTAGACCATGTGCTGATCAATAGCCCAACAGACAAGCTCGCGGCAGGAGAAAAGGTGTTTCTGGTGCAGGGCATCCAGAGCGACCCGGCGCACCTCCGTGCCGACATGGCCACGATGCAGGCGGTGCAAACACCTGAAAACCAATCGTTCGAACGCGTGCAATCGATCAATCAAGCTCAATCGCAAGTGCGAGAGCAGCAGCAAGCGCTAGAGCAATCGCAGCAGACAGTCACTCCGCCTGGGCCAACGATGACGCGTTGAGAGCGTTCGCGGACGTGCTTGCAAGGATCTTGACAAACTGGCTGGGCCACAAACGCAAACCCGCGTGCGACCGGCAAGGTCTGCACGCGGGCGCTGGCGACAGCGGCGGCCTTACTTGGCTGGCACGCGCTGGTACTGCTCGCCGCCGGTGTTGAGCTGGCCGTTGGCCTCATCGATGGCAAAGTTCACCGTCTCGCCATCGTTGCTGACCTGCAGCGCCCCGTCCTTGAAGACCGCCGGGTAGCTCTCGGTCTTGGGTTTGCGGCTGAAGAACTTCGGCGTGGTGCTGCGGACCATGAAAGTCTCGCCATTGCGCTCGATGTCCATCGTCTCTTCCTGCGTCTGCACGTTCACCCAGTGCCCAACGAACTGCTCGCCCTCCACCTTGGCGCAACCGCTCACCAACAGTGCCGCGACCAGCGCGGTACCCATCCACTTCATCATCGTGTGTTCCCCAGTTGAGTCTGCAGCGAGGATGGCGGGTGGGGAGGTCAAGGGGCAGGAATGCTCCCAGGGACAAAAACTGCCGCCGCCTCGGATGCATAATTGGGGAACGACGCGCTCTGCCACGTTTGATGACGTGTCAAATGACTTGCCAACCACTCAGGGACGAGCGGAAGCTGGTGATGCTGTCGCCAGCCCTGTGCCGTTCGGCCTGAGCTATAGGTAAGCTGAGTGGTCTTGAAGTAGCCGTCAGCATGGGCCTTTTAGATGCCACCGCAATGAATAAAGGAAGAATGATGCGCATGGGTGCCTGTCACTTGAATCCCTATATCGCCTTTGCTGCGGTGCTTTGCGTTTCCATGGCGGGATGTAATTCGTCCGCACAAGCAGTTACGTCGCAGCAGAGAGAACACCCGACTCAGCACAAAGAGCAATCTGCCGCTGTTGATTGTCCTGCCAAGGATTTCGAAACGTTCCTTCAGCGCTACGCAGATTCTGCAGATGACAGCGTGCGTCGCAGCTTTACGGATGATCCGCTTGAATACGAGGTGCCAACGTACACGGTGGAGGACATGACTGATTCGTCCCCTCTTACGCACATCTCAAAAATAAAAGGGCCTTCCCGCTTTGAACTATTCTCCTACCGTTATTTTAGGAATGCCAAAGTCTTCGATCACGTCGATCCTGGGGAGGAAAATCCGAAGCCGGAAGGCGATGCAGGATTTCCATTTACTATCGAGGCCGGGACAGGGGGTGATCACACCGTCTCTTTCGGGATGGAGTATGAAATAGATTCGTATCTATTCAAGCGCAGCAAGGGCTGTTGGCGCCTAACGCGTGCGATCAATTTAAGAGACTGACAAGGAGTTGGCACATGTCTGGACAGGAAGCGACGCCCCAGATTCCCTATCGGCTGATGCAGCTCGAATGGGACAAGAAAAAGGAGTATCACAACGAGGTCGTCGACAACTTCGACGACCTCGTGACTCATCACCCCTATGCCAATCGTGGCGCCAAGCTGGAGAACGGTAGCGCTATTGGTGGTCAAAGAGGTCGAACGCTCGGCTTGGTTGGCGGTGAATTTCAAGAAATCGAGGTTGCCGAGCATGGACAATCGCATGGCCTTCGTCCTGACCAGGTTCTGCTGAAGAAGGATTTCTTGCTTGAAGACTCCAGGCTCCCCCCAGGGCCTGCTTCAAGAGCACTGGATGTCCCATCGCCCGTTGCTGGTGTGGTGGGCACTGTCGATGCGCGGCAGGGGTTGGTCGATGTGCTGGATCGGGAGGGCGGTGATGTCATCCTGCGCGTCCGGCACATGTCCCCGCTCCACGTGCAGGCCGGCGATCGAATCGAGTATGGGCAGGCATTGGGCGTTCAAAGCAAGCAGTCAACACAGGCAATCCATGTACACATGGAGGTTGACACTCGCTACTACCAGCACTACGAGAATTACGTAGGCGATCTGGTCAGCGGGCGCCTCTCGATTGATGCAGAACGCCGGGATCGCGGAATTGAACCCAGGCCGTTCGTGGATGACGGAACAATTCGCATCGGTGAATCGTCGGAGATGGTTCGGAAGGTGCAGCAAACATTGAATGCTGAAGGGTATCGCGGCGCAGACAATCAGCCACTGCAGGAGGATGGTGTCTACCGCCTCTCGATGCAGGCAGCAGTGATCAACTACCAGCAGGCGCACGGTCTCTCTCAAACGGGAGACATCGACCCTGCGACACTGCAGCAGATTGCTCCACGTACCTTCCCGCCCGAGCTGAATCAGGAAGATCACAATGCTGCGCCAACCTACCGAAACATTCAGGGCGCCGTGCCCTCGCAAGACCCGCTGCATCGTCAGGCCGAAGAGGCCGTGCGCCGTCTGGAGCAGAGCTTTGGCCGCGACTATGACGACAACAGTGCAAGGCTGGCGGCCAGTAGCGCCCACTTGGCCAAGGCGAACGGACTAACGCAGATCGACCATGTCGTGTTGAGTAATCAAACAGCGTCCGTCGGACGGGGCGAAAACGTGTTCGTGGTCCAGGGCGCATTGGATAACCCCGCTCATCTAATGGCGCACATGAAGACGAGCGACGCGATCGCACAGCCTGTCGATCAGTCTCTTGCGCAGCTGCAGGTACTGAGCGAAACACAGCGGCAGCAGCAAGCCCAACAACAAAGCCAGCAGCAGGATCAACAACAACTGGGTGCGCCTCAACATCGAATGGTTTGACCAGCTGAAATGTTGTGTGGCAGTTTGACTCAGTGGTCGAGGAACTTCTCGCTCCCCACCTTGGCGCACCGGTCACAGCGATGCAGCGGCCAGCCCTGTTCCCATCAATCTCATCATCGTGTGCTTTCTCCCCCGGGCCTAGATAAAGATGGCGGGTTGGGGCCCGATGGCCGATCAAAGCCCCCTCGAAATTGACATCCGTGTACGCATGCAGCCAAATCAGGCGGAAACTCAATCTAACGTCGTTATTTGATGCTGGATTGGAAAGTCAACCTAAGCCCATTACCTTGCACTGATCCTAAATCACTGGATGCGAGCGTACGGAAGATATGATATTATGCCGCCTTTTTTTAATTATTGAGCGAAATTTTTGCGTTCTAATTGGTTTAAAGCTGACATTCATATAGCTCTTTTCATCTAAGCATTCAATTACGCTAACTGCTATTTCATGCATAACAATTAATGCAGAATCTTCATAAGGTTGATAATCGCCGAGATCCTTGATGATCAAGCGTTTTCCGTGCGCGATATCATTTCTCCTTGATACGATAAGTTTGAGGCGAGTCGCATGGTTGTCGATTTCCTTCGAGTTAAAATTGACCTTTAAGTTATTGTCTCGTGCGACATTTGGCCAAAGGTTGGATTTTGTTTCTAGTTTTGATGGAAATGTACAGAATTTTCTGATCGCTTCGCGAACTGTTGGTTCAATGCGAAGAAGTCCTTCGTCACTAATATCTGACCGTAGTTTTCCTAGTACATTTGACATAGAAATAATTAAAAACTTTTTCTTCAAGTTCTTTCGGGGCACCTTTTGGTTTTCAATATTTTCCAATAAAAAGTCCCAGCAAAACTTATAAAAACCTTCGTAATGAGCATATAAAAGAGCCCACAAAGCTCTAAGGAAACTCTGAACAAAGCAGCATGATCTGCGACAATCGATCAACGAACCGAGCGGACGATTTCGATGCAGCTGAGCTTCGGCGATGCGGAGTACAACGGCAAGCGCAAGCAGACGCGGCGCGAGGTATTTCTGGCCGAGATGGATCAGGTGGTGCCGTGGAAAAACCTGCTGGCGTTGATCGAGCCGCATTATCCAAAGTCGGGGCAGCCGGGGCGACAGCCGTATCGGCTGGAGACGATGCTGCGCATCCACTTTTTGCAGCAGTGGTACGCATTGAGCGATCCATCGGCGGAAGAAGCCCTGTACGACACGGTGTCGATGCGGCGTTTTGCAAAGATCGGCGGCCTGGATGAGGTGCCGGACGAGACGACGATACTCAACTTCCGCCACTTGCTGGAGCAACACGATGTGGCGCGCAAGCTGTTCAACCGGGTCAACGCGCACCTGTCGCGCAAGGGACAGAGCCTGCGCAGCGGGACGATCGTAGACGCCACGATCATTTCAGCGCCAAGTTCGACCAAGAACCAGGACGGCAAGCGTGATCCGCAGATGCACCAGACCAAGAAGGGCAATCAGTATTACTTCGGAATGAAAGCGCATATCGGCGTGGACGATGTGTCCGGGTTGGTGCACCACGTAGAATGCACGGCAGCCAACGTCGCCGATGTCACGCAGGCGCACAAGCTACTGCATGGCAAGGAAGACACGCTCAGCGGAGATGGCGGATATACCGGGCTGGAGAAGCGCGAGGAAATGGCGAGCAAGCGCACGTTGCGCTACCTGATCGCAGCCAAGCCCTCCAAGCTGAAGCAGATCAAGAACCAACGCGAATTGAAGCGGGCCAAGCGTTGGGAGCACACCAAGGCCAGCTTGCGCGCGAAGGTGGAACACCCGTTTCGGGTGATCAAACGCCAGTTCGGTGACGTCAAGGTGCGCTATCGCGGTTTGGCGAAGAACACCGCGCAGGTGCTGACGCTGTTTGCGCTGTCGAACCTGTGGCTGAAGCGAAAGCAGTTGATGCCTGTCGTGGGGAAGGTGTGCCTGTAACCCGGGCAACACCCCGCAAACGCGGCGGAAACGGCAAAAAATCGAGGGTCTGAGCGTTATCAGACTGGCTGATGCGGTTTAGATCATCCTCCGACGTCGTTGATCAGACCATCCCTAAGCATTGCGGTGCGCGCTTCAGAATTTGGTGTAGTCGAAGTGCAAATTTTTTTGAGAGCTGCAAGTTCGGCCTCCCTCCACTTCAAGTCTTCTTCGATTTCGTCAGCCCATGATGAAATCATTTTTTGTAGCACTCATTTATCAAGCGAATTCGTGTCTCCAATTTCGACTTAGAGTTAGCGCCAGGCCCAGTAACTTCTCTAAATTCCTTGGATTGCACAGTTTCAACAATTTTATCTTTATATTTTATTTTCATATCAATTAAGTTATTCGAATAAGCCTCATAAGTGCCGATTGCAATTGCTTCAAAGTAAGCTGGTGCGAGGCCGCCGATAGGCGTGCCGCCTCTAAATTTAACGAAAGCTGTCTCGCCAAATATTTCCCGAATGATCTTAAATGTTGCAATAAATTCTTTGGACTGCTCTTCGGTATTGAAATCCTCAAATCCAAGAAGAATGGATTCCATATAGTCATCAAGCCAGTCTCTCACGCTTCCTCTAAACATCTTGCGATAATTTTTAGCTGCAAAAAATCTTAGTACAAGTTCCTCGTTTGCTTTTTGTTCTAAATCCGCAGACGATAACGTTGAGATGGTTGCAGAGAAATTATTATCAGCTGCAAGGTCCATTAGCATCGTATAAAATTGAACGCCATTTTCGCCAAGCATTCTTACCGAACAATTTCTAATTTCCTGAGGAGCGAGTTCTGAGCCGCCTGTATTAAGGCGTTTGAACATTTCATATCGAAGAAATGACTTGCTCTGTCTCTTAATGACGACCGTTTTTAGTGCTGATCGCTTAAGTCGTAAACGAAGACTCATTGGAAGGTCAGTGTAAGAGCTTCCATTAAGCGATTTAATAACGTCGCATCCAGATAACTTGAAAGGCTCAAGTCCCAACGATTTTGGCTGCATAAATTGCAATACCGAACTTACCCGCTGAAGTCCATCAATTAATTCAAAAACACCATCTTGATTTTCTATAACGAAAATCTGCGGGATAGGCAGCTCAAGGAGTAGAGACTCTATAAGTCTAGATTTCTGCTCCAACGACCAGCGGAAAAGTCGCTGATACTCTGGTTGAATAATAAGCTCTCTCTCTGAGTGCAAAGAAGCTATTTCACCAACACTGAAATCAACCGAGTCGGTCCTTACTTCACCAATCTTCGAGTCTATTTCTTCTTCAAGGATAGTAGTCACAATTCACCATTTTAGTGCGAGTCATCATTTTTACTGAAAATAATTCGCGATGGAAAGATCAGGAAGAGCAGAGTCTGAGTCACTTACGTAGTTCCGCTGCACTTCGTTAAAAAAACAGGTTCAGGTTAACTTACGAAGTTCCTCTGCACTTAGGAAACTGGGTACAACCTAGGAAGTTCTCGCTTGAACGCCGGTTCCTTCTCTGCACAAGCGCGCTGCCGCAGAGCGGGCAGCTTGGGGTGGCGATCGTTGCAGAGTCAGTGGTCGCTGTGGAAGCAAAGACGGGTTCGATGCGCGCTGCTTGTGGTGTCGGTTGCTCTGCGGCGTGTAGTTGCACCGCTAGAATCATTTCCAGTAGCTGTTCGCCGCCAATTAGCTCAATCGGCTTGCCTTCGGCGAAACGCTCTGCGTCTTTCGTATAGGTGCCGATGCAGGCGATCTTTACCGCATGGGCCTGATGATGAGCGAGCAGGCCAAACATTTCTCGCACGACACTGACGCCGACCTGCTGCCGCTTCCATTGCTTGCATTGCACCAGCGTGCGGCGGCCGTCCTTGCGCAGGATCAGGTCGATGCCGCCGTCGGCGCCGCCCAGGCCGGTTTCTTCGACGCTGTAACCCTGGCGGCGAAAGGCTTCGCCCACCAATTGTTCGAACTGGCGCCAGCCGCCAGCGGCCAGGCTCTCCAGGCTTGTGCGTGTTGCCAGAAAGCGTCGCCGGCTGCGTGTGCCCAGATAGGAGAACAGCGCGGCAAGCCAGCAGACGCCGAGCAGTGTCCAGGCCAATGGCGCGAACATTCCAGTCGATTGCTGAGTGAAGCCTTGCGACAGCATTCCGCCCTGGTGAGAAAACCACCAGCCGATGCCGTAGCGCACCAGCAGATACGCAGCGATTCCCATAACGAAGCCAACCGGCCACGGCAATGCGGCCAACGCGTCGAATCCACCCTGTTTCTTTCTGCGTCCCATGCAAGAATCCCCGTACCAGCTTCGACCATAGCCGCTGAAACAGGGTTTGTCAGCATGCCAGCCACGCTACTGCGATCTGGTTTCCATCAAATACAAGAAATGATGCTCTGCGATGTAACGGGCCCGCATCCAGCGCAGAAGCTTGAGTCCGCTTGCGACGGTTTCAACTTGGCTTGTAGAGATGGGCGAAGCGCCAAGCGATGTGGAACAGCGGCCAACGTGATTGTCGTATCTGCCACCCTTCATTGTTTTCCCGGCTCACTGCGAGACGCAGCGACGTTCCGTTGCTCCACAAATGCCGCAACCGCACTCGCAAAACACGCAGGCGCCGCAAACGCCAGCAGATGCGCACCACGCTCAACGGTGTTGAAGGTCACCGGGCCTGCCGCTTGCAGCAATGCGGCATGCGCCTGCGCGCCGGCATACGGGGTGTTGGGATCCAGCGTGCCGTGGATGACCAGCGTGCGTGGCAGCGTGGTGGGGCTGCGGCCGAACCAGGCATCGCGTGGATAGGTCGGCATGCCCGCGTCGACCAGCAGGCCGGGAATGGGGCTGACGAACAACGCGTCCTTGGCTTCGGCTGCCACTGTTTCGCGGGTGAGGGTTGGGCGTGCATTGTTTTCGGATGCGGCGATCAGCATGACCAGCGGCAATGCGGGCTGGTTGTCGCCGCTTTGCCCCATTGCGGCCAGTGCGGTCTGTAGATCAGCGATGGAGGCGGTGAGTAACGTGGCATCGTCGCGAGCCAGGCCATCGATGATGGCGGGAATGCGGTCGCGTAGGCTGGGGAAGTTGAGCAACATCCCCAGCAAGCGCTTGAGATCCTTGCCGGGGATGTGCGCATGCCATGCGGCGCTGTCGCTGCGATCGAGCACGCTGCGATAGGTGGCGATGCGTGCGTCACCCAGCAGCGCGCGCCCAACGGCGTCGACCACGGCAGTACGGTGGCTCAGGTCCCATTGCGCGGCCGTTTCCGGCGGCACCAGTCCATCCAGCACCAGCCCATCCAACGGCACCGGCGCCACTTGCAGGGTGCGTAGCGCCAACTGCGTGCCGTAGGACACGCCGTACAACAGCACCTCGCCCTTGCGTCGCTGTTGGCGGATGAGCAGTGCAAGATCCTGCGCAGCTTCGGTGATGGTGAAGGCCTTGGTGCGCTGCACATCTGCGTACAGTGCGCCGATGCACGGGCCCCATTCGGTGCCGGCCAAAC
Organism: Xanthomonas nasturtii; assembly: GCF_023337365.3. Taxonomy (NCBI): domain Bacteria; kingdom Pseudomonadati; phylum Pseudomonadota; class Gammaproteobacteria; order Lysobacterales; family Lysobacteraceae; genus Xanthomonas; species Xanthomonas nasturtii. Next base: position 4,750,681 of record NZ_CP142084.2, on the reverse strand, counting down.
CAACCCCGTCTGCGCTGTGCGGTGCTTCTTGCTCAGGGCACAGGCGGGTTGAACGCCCGGTGCCGCGATGGTCGGGAATGATCAGGTCGTAGCCGGGAAAGGCGCGTCGGTAGGTGTTGATCATCGGATAGAGCGAGGCGCCGGCTTCGCCCGGCCCGCCCGCGATCAGCCAGACTTCGCCGCGGCGCTGGCTCTGGTCCGGCGTGGGCAAACGGCGGACGAACAGGTTGATGGTGCCGGCATCCGGCGCTTCATGCCGCAGCGGCACCTGGGCGAGCAGGCATTCGCTACCGGCCAACGATGCCTGCGCCGCAGCGTCGGCACACGCGTAGAATGATGGCGGTGGCGCCTGCGCTGCGGTGGCAAACGGCGCAAGCAGCGCAGCAAGGCAGGCCAGGGCCGCATAGATCGCAGGACGACGCATCGAGTTCCATCTCTTGGCAAAGAGCCGCAGCATTGCCCAACGCAGCGTCGAGCGTATCGCCCGAAAGTCGCTCTTGCCCGCTCACCCGCTTGCGTCCGTTATGCCACGAGGACGGAGCAGGCAAACGCGGGCAGGGTACGATGCCAGCCCTGTTCGTATGAGCGCGCCTTGTTGTGGCCATGCTTCCGGCACGCCCGATGCTCGATGGCATCCCCGCCAGCCAGTTCCAGTTGCCGCCCGGCCCCTGGTTCACGGTGTTGGAAGCGCTGTGCGCGTGCTTTGCGGGTGTGGATGCTGCCACCTGGCAGGACCGCTTCGCGCGCGGGCGTGTGCTGGATGCCGAAGGCAACGCGCTCGACGCCTCCGCACCGTATTGCCTGGGCGCGGAGATTTTGTACTTCCGCGAGGTGGTGGACGAGCCGCTCATTCCGTTTGCCGAGACCGTGGTGCATGCCGATGCGCACATGGTGGTGGCGTGCAAGCCGCACTTTCTGCCGGTGGTGCCCGCGGGCGCGTATGTGCGCGAGACGCTGCTGACGCGGTTGGTGCGGCGCTTGTATAACCCTGCGTTGGTGCCGTTGCACCGCATCGATCGCGATACTGCAGGGTTGGTGTTGTTCTCGGCCAACCCGGCCACGCGCGGCATCTACCAGGCGTTGTTTCGCGAGCGACGCATCCGCAAGCACTATCTGGCGGTGGCACCGCCGCTGCCGGGGCTGACGTTTCCGTATGTGCATCGCAGCCGGCTGGAGCCGGGCGAGCCGTTCTTCCGCATGCGCGAGGGCGTGGGCGAGGCGAATAGCGAAACGGTGATCGATGTGGTCGCGCGTGGCGAGCACGCATGGACATATCGACTGGAGCCGGTCACCGGGCGCAAGCACCAGTTGCGCGTCCACATGGCCGCGCTGGGCGCGCCGATCCTGCACGACCGTTTCTATCCCGATCTGGAAGATCAGCGGCCCGATGATCCGGAACGGCCGCTGCAGTTGTTCGCGCATACGTTGGCGTTCGATGACCCGATCACCGGCGAGCCGAGACACTTCATCGCAACTGTTAGGCCAATGGAGCAGGCATAAAGCAACCGCGCCACGTTTCTTGGGTGCTACTTCAGCTCTTGCTCGAAGTCGGCCACGAACGTGCTGACCGATGCGCCGCACGCGTTGCAGAAGTCGCGTAGTTGGAGAAGATCCATCCGCCGTTCCCCCCGCTCGACATCACTGACATAAGACTGGGGACGGCCCAAGGCGGTACTCAATTCGACCTGCGTCAGCCCGGCGGCGAGGCGCAGCTCGCGCAGCTGCCGCAGCAGAATCGCGTAATCCTTCTTGTGGATCGACTTGGTGGGCATGGCTGCAAACGTGAAAGTCTGCCGCGACGCTATATCCCCTTTTCAAATATCCGAAAAAGGGATAAATTCGAGTGGCGGATACATCGTCCGCTTACGTCGAGGACGGATGCCATGACGACCACGAAAACCCGCAAGACAACTGCGCCAGAGGGCAGGGCGCAAACGCAGGAGGAACACTTCACCTTCGGCGTCACCGTCGAGCAGATCGACCGGTTCCACATGCTGTTGCGCACGATCACCGCGCAAAGCGACATGGTGGCGGTGTGCAGCGGCAAGCCGCTGGACGCCACCAGTCTGTCGGTTCTGGGCGAGAGCATCTTCAATGCCGCCCGCGCGGTGCGTGGCATTGTCGATGAGATCGATGCGCAGCGGCTACACGCTGGTGGTGGCGCAGACCCAACTGGCTGACTTGGCGCGGCAGGAAGTCGCGCGGGTAGCGGCTCCAACAAACAGCATCAAACGCCCAGTGTGCGCGCACCGTGCGTTGGTGCCTCTTGCTGTTGCGCCAGCGTCTGCTGCTGCAACTGTTGGCGCTGATCGATCTGCGCCAGTTCGCGGAACGAGGTTTCCACTGGCGTCGTAACCGCTTGGTCGGTTGGCATGTGTGCGCGCAGATGCGCTGGGTTCTTTGGATCGCCTTGCACTACGAACACGTATTGGCCTGCCTGCGCATCGCTGCCATCTTTGTTTAGAAACACGTGGTCCACACGGTCAAGCCCATTGGCTGCCGCCAGTGTGGTCAGGCTGGCGGTCATGCATGCGCTGCTTTGATCGGGTTGGCGCCCGAGTTGGCGGTCCAGTGCATCGACGCCTGCGCTGCATTGCTGATGCAACGCGAACCGTGGGTGACCGGGTTGATCGGGCGTGGCAACGGAGACGGCGGCCGCTACCTGCGTTGCCTGTTCCTGCGCATTGGACGGCGTGTTGTCGGACAACAGGTAAGGGCTGCGGACGATCGGCAGGTTGCGATACGGGTCATCGGGATGGAACTCGCGCCTCAGCTCCTGCCGCTCCAACCTGAGTTGGCGCGTGTCATTGAGTTCGCGCAGTTGGTCAGCATCTCGAATCGGTTGGGATGTGGGCATTTCCCCTGTTGAGATCACCTGGGTCCATTGTTTGGAGCGCGCGTCGTATAGCGCATAGGAACTGACTGCACCAATCCGGTCTGGATTCGTATTGGGCAGCGCCTGGGTCGCCAATGTTCTTGCCCCAGCCATGTGCCCCATGTACGCCGTCGCATCCAGCTCCTGGTCGTTGTAGGTGTGCATGGTGTCCCAGCTGGTCGTGCGCATGCGCGACAAGCCAAGGGCCGTGTTGTCCAGCATCATCGTCCAGGCCTGTTCGGCTTCGCCTTCGCCGCCATGGCGCCGTGCGGCTTGCAGAAACTCGCGTGGCGTCCAGGCGTTGGGATCGATCTGGTGCGCTTGAAAGCTGCGGTCATGCACGTCCTGCACATCCCGGACCGGGAGATTGAGTGCAAGATCCGGGCGCCCGGCGTTCATTTGGCCACGGCGTTCGTCCAGATCGTGCCGCATGAGGTCGACGCCAAACTGGTTCCATTCGCGCTCGCTCATCCTGATGCCGCCCTCGCGTGCGCGGTTGTCGGCGAAGATGTTTGCGGTCGCTCCGGGCGCGTTGTCGTTGCGCACCACACCTAAGGCAAGCAGCCCGTAGCCGTCGTTGCCGTCCTTGTGGGCGAGGTAGTTCCAATACAACTCGCGATTCTCTTCCCGTGCATAGGCAGAAAGAATCCGAAGATCGTCTTGCGTCAGTCCTGGCATGCATCACCTCCTTGTCGCTAGCAAACGGTCAGGTGCCGGTGGCGGCCGGCATGAAGTCTTTCAGTGCACTGCGCGCGCGGTCCTGGATCTTTTTCCAGTCCTTCAATGCAACGCGCACATAATTGATCTCCACTGCGACCTTCATTTCCGGAATGACGAACACGTGCTCGCAGGTGGGAAGTTCCCGCTCCTTGCTGCGGACAAGCTTGCCCTCACGGAACTCCACGCCGGACGGTTCGACCTCGCGGGACGTGCACTTGATGATGGTGTCGATGTTCCCTTGTGCGTCGCGGCGGACATACCAATCCTTGTAGTAGCTTGCCTCCATGATGGAATTGGACGGTTTCAGCCCTTGCGCCAGGTAGTGCTCGCGGTACGCAGCGATGTTGGCGTAGTACGGCGTGAGCCCGTCTTTTTCTTCGCCCTTGATGCGCGTGTTGATGTCCGCTTCGGGAGTGTCCTGTGTTGCGCCGTCCGGCGTGTACTGCCGCCGAAGAAATGCATCGGGGTCCACGCGGTCAAGGTAGCGGTAGCCGATATTGACGGTGCGGGTAGCCACGTCCAACTTCAGGTGGGCACGCTCGCCAGGAGCAAACGCGTTCAACTCCGGGTATTCCAGATACAGCCCGAAGCTGCCATCGAAGTTTGGCCCCATCTGGTCGTCGAAATAGTTGGCGGGAATCTGCAACTTGTACGGGCCCAGGCACGCCTCCATGACCGGTGGCGGGCTGGTGCCGGGGTCTTGCGGGCCGCCACGTTGCCGGACGCATCCTTGTTCGTTGGTCATGGTGTTGGCGCCTGTTTGCGTTGCGCTGCAGCCCGGAACGGAGAAGCCCAGTGCCATGCATGCAAGCCCGGCCAAGGCCAGTGGGTGTCTCATGCATCCTCCTGCGCAGCATGCTGGAGTTGAGTATAGGCAGAGCCCGGACTGCAAGCGACGCAACTACATTGCGTGCAGCCGGGCGAATCGGTACCGCTATCGCGCGTCAGCCTCAACGCACCTTGTACAACACCGCCGCGCCCGGCCGTGGCTCGAACATCGGCACGGTCTGCTGCTTGAGTGCGGTGCCCTTGGCGTCCCACACCAGCGTCTCGACGGGGTAGTCCTCGTTGCGGGTCATGTTGCCGATCTGCTGGACGATCACCGTCTTGGCGGCGGGCACTTCCGGGTTCCAGGCGAACACGCCCAGGCGGCCGTAGAACACCGCTGGCGCGGCGGCATCCAGGCGGCGGTCGGGGCACATGACCAGGCCGCGTTCCAGCATCACCCGCAGCGCGCCCACGGGCACGGCCTTGACGGTGGGCGAGGTGCGGTCGGTGCTGTGGCCTGGGCAGACATTGGCCGAGCGGGTGAGCATGTCTTCGACCACTTGGCGGTCGGGTTGGGCCAAGGCCGGCAGGGCGGCGGTGGACAGGGCAAGCACGGTGAGAGCGGATTTCCAGGGCATCTGACAACTCCTCATGAGGTGACACTCCAATACTGCAGCCCTGCAAGCGCGGGCTGCTGCCAGTGACGCGCCCGGATGCTAGCAATGCGGACGTTAAGCACGGCGAATGGTTGGTGCCGCTTATCGGTGAGGGTGTTCAAGCAACAACCTGCCCGCCGAAAGACGCTGCCGCCGGGTGACCAACCCCGCACAGGCCGGCGGGTGCGGAATGCAACGGCGGCTGACGCCCACATCGCCTGTCAGGAGACTCCCGATTGAGCGGCGAGGGCGGGGCAGATAGCGTGCGCGCTATCACACTGCTGAGCTGCCCCATGGAACGCGCCGACCTCATTGCCTCACTGCTCACCGGCATGCAGCGCGCCGAGGCCTTCCGTGCGCACGGGGCCAGCTACAGCACCGCACACAGCGAGCAGATGCAGGGCGAATACGGCAAGGCCGCCGACGCCGAGCTGGTGCTGTCGTTGTTCGCCTTCACGCCCGAGCACCTCAAGCTGCTGGGCAGCGCCGGCATCGAGGCCCTGGGCGAGATCGTCTGCCACGCCTGGGCCTTGAACGGCGGTAACAACGCCGCGCTGATCGGCTGGTTCCGCAAGCCCATGAACGCGCTGGACGGGCAGACGCCCGCCGCCCTGGTCCGCAGCGGCCACCTGCAGGTGCTGCTGCTGGTGCTCAGGCAGCAGCTGGAGTGGGAGATGCCCAAGCGGTCGGCCTAAGCCTCGGGAGTGTCGTCGCGCACCGCCCGCGGGTGGCGTGCGCACGGCGGGCGCGCCGATCGACAGCGCCGGCCGTGCGTGAGTGCGCTTACTGCTTCGGTCGCGCCACCGCGTACATCTCCCAGGCGATCTTCTTCATCAGGGCGTTGCTGTCGTCGCCCTCCTTGTTTAGGTCGAAGTGGGTGCGGCCTTCCAGGTAGCGGAAGTCGCTCTTGGCGCCCAGGCCGTCCAGCACCGCCTGGAACTTGCGCGCCGCGCCATCCAGGTAGAACGTGTCGGCGGTGCCGACGATCAAATGGATCTTGCCGTCCAGATCCGGCTTGAGCGTGGGCATTGCGCCGCCAAGCGCGCGGCGATGTCGTAGTGGGTGCGCCAGTAAGCCACCACGGCCGGGTCGACGGTGCCGGTGTCGCGGTCGAACATCGGCAGCGGCCGGCCGTCTGGCCCGCGCGGGGAGAACACTCAGTCGAACGAAGTGAACTGGCCGCCGTATTGGCCCAGCACGCGTTCGAGCTTGGCAAAGGTTTCCAGATCGGCCGCCACCTTGTCCTGGTCGCGGATCAGCGGTAACTGGCTGCCGTCGGCGCGCCGGTAGACATTGGCGTTGGGCGCGTACAGATCCGGCCCGGTGAAGTCGTGGAAATCGCTCGAATCGGGCGAGGTGGACCAGGTGCCGCCGAACAGTTTGGGGTAGCGCGTCTGCAGCCATAGCGTGGCCCAGCCACCGGACGAATGCCCGTTCAAGAACCGGCCCTTGGCCTTGCCGTCCATCTTGTACCGGCGTTCCAGCGCGGGGATCAGTTCTTCGGTCAGTGCGGTGCCCCAGGGGCCGTTGTTGACCGAGTCGGCGAACTCGCGGGTGCCGGTGGGCGTGGACTGGTCCAGGAACACCCAGATCATCGGCGGCATCTGCTTGGCCGTCAGCGCGCTCCAAGCCAGGGCGATGCTGCCTCCAAGGCTGTCGTAGCCTCCGCCGAAGCCGTGGGTGACATACACGGTGGGGTAGCGGGTGCGGGCCTTGGGGTCGTAGCCGGGCGGGGTCAGCACGCGGGCGCGCAGGGAAACAGGCCGGCCCCAGAACGCGCTCAGCGCGGGGCTGACCAGCGACGCATCGGCGCTATGCAGCTTGGCCTCGGGCACGGCATCGCGCACGGCCTGCGGCGCGCGCGGCGAGAGCTGCCACGGGTCGTCCGAGGCCGGCACCTGCGTGCTCAGCGTCAGCGCGGGCAGCGCTGCGGTTTTGCCGCCCAAGGTGACCGGCGTGACGGCGCTCAGCAGGTCGCCGCCATCGCAGTCCATGTAGCCGTAGCTATGGTTCGGATCCAGCACGGCCTGGAACAGATACTCGCCAGCCGGCAGTGCGGAAAATCCGCTAGGAAAGGCGATGTTGTCCAGATCGATCTGCACGCTGTCACCCGGCTTGAGGCCACTGACCTCCTGCGCCGCCACCGCGGTGGCGCTGGGCCGGAACGGGTTGGTATCCAACGCCTCCACCTTGCCGTCCTTGCCGCCTTGCTTGGCCTCGGCTTCGGCATCCTTGGCCAAGGTGGCGAACACCAGCAACCGGCCGGAGGTGGGCTGGTCGGTAGCGCCGCCCAGGGTGACACGCAGCAAGCGATGGGCCGGCGCCGGCGTGGCGGCATGCACGGTGCAGGCGCACAGCAGGCCAACGGCCAGGCCCACGCGCGGAGCAAGACGATGTAGGGAAATGCAGATCCTTTGAAACGCAGGTGGAGGGAGTGGGCGCAGATGGCCCTGCGCAGACTGTAGCCAGTTCCGGTGGGCCGCTTGCTGCAAGGTGCGAGATCTGGTTACCGTAGCCGAGCTATGTGCCGTTGGCGCTCCGACGGGCAGCGCGTGGGCTGCTTTTCGCTTCACAGCAGCGACTGCTTAAGTTATGAAACTAAAGCAAGCGTTAGTTTTGGCCCAGCGTGCAGCGGACAAATGCCCAATCTAACCCTTGCTTTAGTTTTTACTTGTTGTCGTCAAATTGCAAAGGTAATCTAAAGTTCGCTTTAGATTCGGTCATTCGTTATGCGTGTCCCAATTGATCAAGTCTCCGACATCGGCGCCTATGTCCGCGCAGTGCGCAAGGCACAGGGGCTACGTCAGGACGACCTGGCTGCGCTAGCCGGTACCAGCCATGTGGTGCTGGGCAATGTCGAGCGCGGCAAGGACACCGTGCAACTGGGCCGGGTGTTCGAACTGCTGCGGCAATTAGGCATCCAGGTCCAGCTGGATCTGCCGGTGGAACTGCCGGCGCCGGTAGCCAAGCACGCCGAATGAACACCGCCGATGCGCCACGCAGCCTGGAGCTGTGGCTGGAAGAGCGCCGCATCGGTGAGTTGCGGGAGCAGGGCAACCTGTGGGCGCTTGCGTACGACCCAGCGTGGCGAATGGACGGCTTCGATCTGTCTCCCGCATTGCCATGTCGCGCGGGCGAGATCGTTGATGGCGGCAGCCAGCGCCCGGTGCAGTGGTTCTTCGACAACCTGCTGCCCGAAGAGGGCGGACGCCGGCTGATCGCCAGCGATGCCGGCATCGACGCGGCAGATGCTTTCGGCCTGTTGCAGCGTTTCGGCCCGGAGTCGGCCGGCGCGCTGACCTTGCTGAGGCCAGGCCAGCAACTGCCGTCGCCAGCGCTGCAGCCGCTGAGCGATGTCGCGCTTTCTGAGCGTATTCGCGCCTTGCCTCGGCAACCGCTGACCCATGGCGCACCCAAGCGCATGTCGCTGGCGGGCGCCCAGCACAAGCTGGCGGTGGTGCTGGAGGAGGGGCAGTTGTGGGAGCCGGTGGGCACGGCTGCGTCCACCCATATCCTCAAACCCGACCACGAACATGTGGACGACTACCCGCACAGCGTGGTCAATGAATGGTTCTGCATGCAGCTGGCCGCTGCCTGCGGACTGCCGGTGCCACAGGTGGCCGTGCGCCGCGTGCCGGAACCGGTGTATCTGGTCCGCCGTTTCGACCGCATCGGCGATGGCCTGCAGGCACAGCGCCATTATGCGCTGGACGGTTGCCAACTGCTGTCGCTGGATCGTGTTTACAAGTACCAGCAAGCCACCAGCGACAGCTTGCGCGCGCTCGAACGCATCAGCCGTATGCCCGCGGCCACCCGCATCGCGTTGCTGCGCTGGCAACTGTTCAATTTCTTCATCGGCAACAGCGATGCCCACCTGAAGAACCTGAGCTTCCTGCGCGGCGCAAATGGCTGGGAACTCGCCCCGCATTACGACCTGCTCAGCACCAGCGTCTACAAGGCCTCCGATTGGGGCTTGGACGAATTGGTTTTTCCGATGGGCACTACCCGCCGTTATGCACACATCGGCCGCGATGATGTCGCCGCGTTCGGCCAATCCATCGGCGTACCGCCAAAACTCACATTGCGGCACCTGGATGAACTAGCCATCGCGATCAGACGGGAATCGCACGTGGTGCTGCAGAGCTACGAACAAGGCGCCACGCATGCGGTCGATCCTGGCGAAGCGCGCTTGTTGCGGCAGATTGTGTTTGGGCCTGTGGTGGATGCGTCGGAAGCGGTGGCAATGTTGAGTCGAAGCCGCGTGTCATGATTTTCATACGATTGAACCGCCCGAGTGCTTCTTATCGCATTCCAAGCGCGTATGGTTTGGTTGATCCACTACGCCTGATGCCTCCTGTACAAATGCTTCTGCCCGTTGGAAGTTGGTAAATTGAGTCTATGTAGGCTCCTGGCCTGAGGGGGCTGCTTTATGGTCTTTGCATGTCCAAGGGGGCTATGTGATAAATTTCCATTTGCTCAATTTCCCTGGAAAATAAATGTTAAAGCAGATAAATAATCTTTAAGTAAAAATTAGAAACGAAAGAATTAGTTATTTTTATTCGTCTCCACCTGGGTATGTCCTTAAATGGAGCGCCTCGCTCATCCATCGATTGTGCTTAGTTAGATCTATGACTTCACTTTGAGATAAACCCAGATTAGAAAGAATTTCTAAGTTCGACAAAGCCATCAAAAAATCGCCATACCGGAATAGATGCCATCCTTTTGCGGCCTTCTCTCTTAGGTCCCCAGCAGCATGAGCATGGTAGTGCCTGCTGACCGTAATATTTTCAAGAGTAATATCGTTCGGAATTACTGTGAAAACCTGTTTCCACCGAGTGCACATAGATCTAATTCGGCCAGTAAGAGTAATATTTTTTCCTTTTCTTCCGAAACGTATTTTGTGTAGTTCTTCTAGCGCTGCCACATTCCAGACAAAATGAAGAACCCGGTCTTTGCGCTGACGGTCAAAGGAGTGGAAGTAGTGTAAAAGGGGGGCCGGCTGGTCACTAATAAATTCCATCCACTTTTGGATTATATCATCGACCTTTCCATTTAAATCTCGAGATTGAACTAAAAATTCATTCCTATTGATTTCGGTACGGCGCTCAAGTGAACTTTCAACGTGATGAATCCAGATGTCTGGCTTGTAGGAGGAAATAGGTGCTTCGTCGTATAGTTCAATTTTTTCATAGGTCAAGCGAGTTTGCATAATAAACTCGAAAAATCGCTTAAGTCCGAAAATTAGGCCCCAATAGTCATCAAGTGGTAAATGGCGGCTTGAGATAATTCTATATTGCATTAATCGAATAATCGTGTAGCTCTCTACACCATGTGTTTCATTAGAAAATGAAGCGCTATAGGCGCGCTCCATAAAAAGCTCATTACTTAGCAATGTTTTGTGTATTTCCCAATGATTAAAGCTAATAGAGCTATTTCTTTCTTCATCGCCGAAACTTGTCTTGAAGCACTGTTCATCTAGCCACTTCTCACTTCCTGGAAGTCGGAAGCCTATCGCTTCTCCTGCTAAATTTTTATTGATACAGCCCATTGCGACCATAGTTGAGCTGGCGCGAGATAGAAGAGCGGAGCCAGTGCTATCTCGGCTCCAGGAGCTGTAACAATTGAATAATGTGGCCTGAGAGTAACGACCTTGTAAGCGAGCAAAGATGACCGAATCATCTAGATTTTTTTCATCCAAAAGATCACGTAACTGGAGCGAAGCACCATCTCTGTTCAGAACAAGCACACCTTCAACTGCACTTTGCTCCTCTTTATGGGGAAGCCAAAAGCGGCCTAGGAAAGTATTTTCTGAGTCGCTCATGGTCATAACCTCTAGATAGAAATCGGGGAACCTGAGTTAGTCCAATCATTTAATCCCCTCACCGATACGGCCCCGGCCCGCGCCACACCGGCTCGCCCTGCTTGTAGACCTCCATCATGTTGATGACCTCGCGGGCATCGCCGATGTCTTTCAGCTCCGGGGAATCCGGCGGCAGCAGGCGGCATTTGCTGGAGCCGCGCTTGAGGGCCACTTCCAGTGGGCAGACCATGCGGTATTGGGTGCCAGGCAGGATGATGGCCACTTCCTTCATGCCCTGGTCGCGCCAGTTGCGTAGCTGGGTTTCGCTGCGTACTTCGTAATAGACCTGGTAGCCGCCGATATCCAGGCTGGGTTGGGCGTTGTTGCGATCGCGGCGGCGGCCTTCGCTGATGGTGGGCGTGTTGGACATACCGTCTTCGGCGGCGTCGGCTTGCTCTTCGAGCATGCCCGGCGGGCGGCCGGTCCAGGTTTCGGGGCGGCGCTGCGGCGGCGACGACGGTTCGGCCGGCGGTTGCGGTGGGGTGGGGCGCTGCACCGGTTGGGTCTGGCGCTGCTCGACCAGGCCGCCGCGGCGGGTGTTGCCTGCGGGGGGGATCGGGTTCTTGGCGGTCTTGACCAGCGTCGATTGCACCGGCGAGGCGGCCGGCGGCGGCTGCACGGGCGCGGGTTTTTGCGACGGAGGGGTCGGCGTCGGGGAGGGCGTGGGCTGATCGGGTTGGGAGGTGTCGCCGACAAAATCCACCTTGGTGCGGCCACCGCTGGCCGAGCCTTGCGGCGGGGTCATGGTGGGGGTGGAGGCCGACAGCAGGATCAGCAGCATCAGCACGTGCAACAGCGCGCTGATCAGCGCGGCAATCCACGGTTCGATGCGTTCGATCAGCGGTTCGGTCCGTGGTAGCCAGTCGCTGGCATCGAGATGGACATGCAGCACCTGCAGCGCGTCGTCGCGCACGCGGTAGACCAGCACGTACGGGGTTTGCTTGACCACCCACTCGCGGGTGCCGGCGACGCGGCCGGCGCGCCCGCGTCCGGGCTGCTCGGCCAGCGTGCGGGTGGCTTCCAGCACCTGCCGCGCCATCGCTGCGGCGGCGGTCGGGTTGAGCGCGTGGTAGTGATCCTGGGCGTGGGCAAGCTGCGTGACGGCCGGGACGGTCCAGTCACGCCGTAACATCAACGCCCCATCTGGCGAACAGTGCGCTCACCTGTGCCGGAGCGGTAAACGCGCCCTGCTCTGCAGCGGCAATGCCGTCCTGCACCGCGGCCTGGAAGCTGGCAGCGGCCAAGACGCGGATCACGTCGTCCCATCCGGCCGCATCGGGCAGCGTGTCGATCAGCGTATGGGCGTCTTGCTTGATGGCGGACATGGCACGGCGGTGGGGAACTCTGCCGACAAGTCTACCTGTGCTGCTCTGGTTCGCGTGTGGCAGCGGCTGGTGCGCGTTCGCGGCGTTCACCGGCCGGGGCGGCAAGCGCCTGCGCGGTGGTGGTCTCGGTTGCGTAGTGCTTTGCCGGATGGTCGGTTGCGGGGACCGACCGCCACGCTGCCGCCTGCAGAAAGTGACACTTGGCACCTTGTTCGCGTCGGTGGCTGGTTTCATTCTGCGTCGGTCGCTTCAGCTCACCCCGCAAAGGAACCGCCATGCCCGCAGCTGCCATCGCACCACTGACGCCGTACCTCTCGATGGCCGCCATCGGCTACCTCTACTACCGGCGCATCCGGCGCAGCTTCGGCCGCCAGCAGTGGAAGCCGGCGAGCACGGCGTTGCGCAGCGTGGTGCTGGTCATCGCGGCAGCGGCGCTGGCGTATGCGGTGTACGGCTTGCCGCAGGTGCGGGAGGGTATTGCCGTGGGCACGCTGGTCGGCGTCGGGCTGGGCGCAGTGTCGCTGCGCTATACGCATGCCGAATGGGTGGAAGGGCGCGGCTGGTATACGCCCAATCCGTGGATCGGTGGCGGATTGATGCTGGTGCTACTGGGGCGTCTGGCCTGGCGCTGGGCCGATGGCGCGTCCAATGCGGGCGCGGCGGCTGCCGGGTCGCAGGCCAGCCCGCTGACCCTGGGCATCGCGGCGGCACTGGTGCTGTATTCGCTGGTGCACGTGGGCGGCCTGTGGTGGCGCCTGCGCCAGCTGCGGCTGCAGGCATGACACGCGCAGCGCACGCCGATGTGTTAGCGCTCTATACCTGCGACCGGAATGGAAGCACCAGTTTCTCGCCCAGCTTCTGCCGCAGCGGCCGCTTGCGCCAGCGTTCCAGCGTATACAGTTCGGCGCGTTGCAGATCGCGCTCGAACACCTCGGTCATCTGTGCGGCCAGCGCGCTGTCGTAGACATTCAAACTGGCTTCGTCGTTGAGCCGGAACGAGCGGATGTCGAAGTTGGTGGAGCCCACCGACACCAGCAGGCCATCGATGATCAGCAGCTTGGTATGCAACATGGTGGGCGTGTATTCGTGGATGTCGATACCGGCCTGCAACAGCGGCTCCCAGCTGGCCTTGGAGGCCAGCCGCACCGAGATCGCATCGATGTGCTTGCCGGGTAGCAGCACGCGGATGCGTACGCCGCGGCTGCGCGCCTCCAGCAGCGAACGGGTGATCAGCGCATCGGGCACGAAATACGCAGCCGCCAGGTCGATGGAGGTCCGCGCGGCGGCAATGGCGATCAGATACATCAGGTGCATGCTTTCGCTGCCGCCCGAGGGCGAGGCCACGAACAGCTGTGCGTCGCTGTCGCCGGCCGGGGCCAGTTCCGGGTAGTACTCGGCGCCGTTGAGCACGCGGCCGGTGGTCTTGATCCAGTTGTCGTTGAAGGCGGCCTGCACCTGCGCCACCACCGGGCCTTCGATGCGGTAATGCGAATCGCGCCAATGCTCCGGGTCCTGCGCATCGCCCATCCACTGGTCGGCCACGCCCACGCCGCCGGTGAACCCGATGCGGCCATCGATCACCAGCAGCTTGCGGTGGGTGCGGTTGTTGACGCGGTGCAGGTTGTACCAGGTCAGCGGACGGTAGCGATGCACCTCCACGCCGGCCTCGGTCATGGCCTCGACCAGCGCCGGGTCCATCTTCAGGCTGCCGCCCCAGTCGATGGTGACGCGCACCTTGATGCCCGCACGCGCACGCTCGGACAGCGCCTCACTGAACTCGCGGCCAATCTCGCCGGACCAATAAATATAGGTCTCGAAGGTGATGGTGCGCTGCGCGCCACGGATGGCCGCCAGCATCGCCGGGAAGATCTCGCGCCCGTTCTGCAGCACCTCGATCTTGTTGCCGGGCAGGATGGTCGGGCCCAGCAACACCGACATCTCGCGCTTGAACTGCGGGTCGGAGACGTCGTAGCAATGGCTCGGGATGTGCGCGAGCTTCTTCTCAGGCGTGGCGAAGTTCAGCAACAGCAGCCCCACCAGCAAGGCGATGACGACCGTGGCCACGATGATCCATAGCATGCATCCAGCTCCTGTTCCCCTGCCATCAACGGCCACAAACGGCCGGCATTCTGGCAAGGCGCGCGGCATGGGGGGTGTGAAGGAGCGTGATTCGGGCTGGCTGCAATGTCGGCATTCGGCATGACAGGCGGTTATTGCCCAGATTTGTCCATCGGACCTGGTTCCCCTGCTCAACGTCATGCTGCGTTGGCGCAGAGGCGTACTGCCATTCCATCATGAGAGGGAATTCTTGATGACCAAATCTTCGACATCCAGAAATCGCCGAGGACAGCAGGCGTGCTGTACCCCAGACGTGCCCGGAGACGTCTGGGGACGGCGGAAGCATCTGTCGGGATGCTGGCAGTGCGACACACTTCAATGCATCAGGTGCGCCTGCATGCAGGCAAAAACCCGATCCGAAAAATAAACCAATCATAATGGTTGAGTTAACGCGTTGGCATGTACCAGCTGAACTATTCGCGCAAGGCTCTGGTGTTTCGCCTTTCGTCGTGAACGGGTGGTGTGGTCCGTGAGAGGATGCAAACAATAACAAGCCCGTCAAGCTAAGTGACGCCATGAAAACCAAAAATTCTTCCAGAAACGCCATTCGCAGGTACCACGACGCGGTTCGCGTGTAGACCAACGAATAATGAAACCACTCAAGACGTTTGCCGTGAGCAACCACTCGCAGCTTTTGTGAATTCGCTAGTCCACTGAATCATTGAAATCGGATGCATGATCCCCAGGTAGTGTGTCATGCAAAGAACGAAGCTGACGATCCAACAGCGTGCTGAATTGGAGGCGGTGATGCGCAAGCGTCACGGCAACGCCGCTTTGGTGCGCCGCGCGCGGTGTGTTGTGCTTTGGAGCGATGGAGAACGTCGAGTCCACATACGCACTAAGCTTGCCTGCAACGACGCATTCGTCTCGAAGTGGACGGCGGCGTTTGAGGCGCAAGGACTGGCCGGGCTGGTGTCGGTGCATCCTGGGCGTGCGCCGAAGATACCGACGGCCAAGCTGGAAGCGCGTGTGCTCAACCGCACGCTCAAGCACAAGCCCAAAGACGGTTCGACGCACTGGAGCAGTCGCAAGCTGGCTGCCGAGCTGGGCAATGTGTCGTTCTCGGCCGTCCAGCGCATTTGGCGCAAACACGGCGTGCGTCCGCATCGGTTGGACACCCACATGGTCTCCAACGACCCGGAGTTTGAGACCAAGGCCGCAGACGTGATCGGCCTGTACCTGGACCCGCCTGCGCACGCGGTGGTCTTCTGCGTGGACGAAAAGACCGCGATCCAGGCGCTGGACCGCAAGGACCGGATGCTTGCATTGGCACCCGGACGCGCGCAAAGCCACGGATTCGAATACAAGCGTAATGGCACACTGAGCCTGTTCGCCGCGCTCAATACGGGCACTGGCGAAGTGCTGGGCAAAACGGCAGCTCGTCACACCAGCGAGCAGTTCGTGACCTTCCTCGAAGAGGTTGTCGCCAGTCAGTCCAACGGCCGGGACATCCATGTCATCTGCGATAACGTCAGCAGCCACAAGACGCCGCTCGTGCATGCGTTCCTGGCCGAGTACCCCCGCGTTCATATGCACTACACCCCCACCTACTCGTCATGGCTGAACCAGGTCGAGAACTGGTTCGCCCGCATCCAGCGTGATGTCATCACACGCGGGGTTTTCTCCTCAGTCAAAGACCTCGATAAGAAGCTCATGCGCTACATCCGCCAGTACAACAAAAACCCAAAACCGCTGAAATGGACCTTCGCTGATCCAACTCGACGCATCACATCCGATTCCTCGGATTCAGTGCACTAGGCACCGAAGCTACTCAGGTTGCCTACCCGGATGAGGTACTCCCTTGAAATCACTATTTACCCCCAGTGTCCATAGACAGCAGCCCCATGCCGCTGTCAAAGACCGATGCGACGCGAAAGTGGATGCGCAGCGGCAGCGGGACGATCATTCCCCCGACCCTGACAGTCCGCTTGGGCGCAGGCCGCCTGATCGGAAAAAATCCAACAGACCAAATGCAAAGCCCAAGAAGGACTTACTTCAGAAATTTTGCTTCTCTGCTGGCGCAAGCACATCACGGACAAGTAGCCGCGCGTCTGGTGACAGGATGCCGCCTGAAGCCAGCCCCAGAGCTGGTGTCGATGCCTCTCACCTGGCCGGCGAAAAGCATGCTCAAGCGCCAACCAGGCAGGCAACGCTTGGCCAACGCCCTGCGAGCGGTGCGGAGGTGCCGAGAAAAAGAAAAACGCTGAAAGAGCTTTTCGAAGAAACAAAAGAAATGCACGAAGCTGATGCGCCACTCGTTGTTTTTAGCGGTGGCATACACACGCCTGCTTCATCTGTTCAAGCACATATCCGAGGTGTTGGCGGCAATAGCACACGTAGCGAAATCGAAGAGATCGACGAACCGAGAGAAAATACGGTTGCGCCAGAAAGACTTGCGACCATCGAGGAAGAAAGTAACGAAGAATTGCGCGAGGCAGAACAGGGCGACAGCATCAAGCCAAATGGTGAGATCTTGATACCCTGGGCCAAAGACGCCAATCCAAAAAACCTTTTCTGGCAGAAAATCGATGAATACCATAAGCAGGAGATCTTTAATTTATTCTCAGAGAATGATGAGCTAAATGGTGTTGAGATTTATGAAAAAATCCGTGCCGCAGAAAATTCTGGTGATAGCCCGGTAGTCAGTCAAGATCGTAAAAATCACACGATTGGTAGCAGCTCCGGAAAGAGCAACCTTCACAAGAAACTGGAACTCATGGAGGAGATGGAAGCTTACTTGTTGGAGCATCATCAAACCAACGATCTCCGTAAGCCTCCCAAGACGCTGGAAATTTCCGAGGAGTTAGAAAATTTCATTAGGAACTCTCAAGCGCAGTTACATGAGTTAACTAGGAAGTCCCAAGAGGAGTCAACGTCCGCTGCGCTAGATTGGAAGTCGTCTCCAGGCTCGCCAAAACCACCGCAGGATTATTTTCAAAACAGGTCAAATCTGTCGTCACCAGATCTGGAGCATTTTGAGTTCGCCGAAGGGCCAACATCGCCAACGTCAGATCATTTCCTGGAGAAAACTCAGGCGGCATACGAAAAGGCCGTAGAAATTGCGTCGCACAAGGAACGACTTGTGCGACAGGCGCGGCCGCTTCATAAGCCATCGCCCAGTCGGTTCATGAAATGGCTGCGCGGTTAGCACAAGAGCGTCTGACCCGGTGGGTTGCTGCCCGTGCAATTGGCTGATTCTTCCAACTGTCGTGAGCGGTCGTTGCAAGTCGAGAGGAATGCCGATCAGTCCATGACCAACCGCGAGGGTGACGGCGTTTTTTCGGTGCAGCGACACATTGCCTACTCGCAACATGCTCACCGTGGCAGGTGCCTTCGTAGGTAATCCATTACGGGCGACCTTGCAGCCGGACGGGCAGGATGGGCATTGGCTCAAGGTGGATCGTGCGCTGCAGTGTGCGGCCGGGGTTGTCGCTGGCGAGATGGCGGTGCTGGACATCGTGCTGGTTGCCGAAGAACCCGAGCCGGTGCTGCCGGACGATCTGCATGCCGCGTTGGCCGCGCACCCAAACGCGCGGGCCACCTGGGACACCTTCACCGCAGTGGCGCAGCGCGACGGGATCTTTTGGGTCATCTCGGGCAAGAAGGCCGACACACGGGTCAAGCGTATTGCCACTGCCTGCGACATGCTCGCCTCCGGCAAGCGGCGTGCGTGCTGTTTCGACCGGTCGGGGATGTGCCATGAATCGCTTGCGGCGCCAACGCCCAAAGCGGGCTGAAGCTGGCCCGTGGCAGCCGGATCTGCGGGCTGTCTGTATATGCGCCGAAATGCTTACATGCGTCACACAAGCGCGCACCTATACTTTGGGGCTGCCCCATCCATGAGGTTCTGACTGCATGAGCGCACCCCCATCGCCTCCGATCGCCGCCGGTTCTGGCGCAGCTCCCGGTAGCCTTCGCCGCTCGGTGTCCAACACGCTCAAGGGCTCGGCCGGCAATCTGGTCGAGTGGTACGACGTCTACGTCTACTCGGTGTTTGCGGTCTATTTCGAGTCGCAGTTCTTTTCCAAGGAAGACAAGAACGCCACGATGTTCGTGTGGGCGATCTTTGCGATGACGTTCTTGATGCGCCCGATCGGGGCGTGGTATTTCGGCCGCTTTGCCGACCGCTACGGTCGCCGGCTGGCGCTGACCATTTCGGTATCGATGATGGCGCTGTGCTCGTTCGTCATTGCGATCACGCCCACCGTGACGACGATCGGCATTGCTGCGCCGATCATTTTGCTGCTGGCGCGCCTGCTGCAGGGCTTTGCCACCGGTGGCGAATACGGCACCAGCGCCACGTACATGTCCGAAGCGGCGATTCCGGGCCGGCGCGGGTTCTTGTCCTCGTTCCACTACGTGACGCTGGTGGGCGGGCATGTGCTGGCGCAGACCACCTTGTTGATCATGCTGCACTTTTTCGAGGTTCCGCAGATTTCCGAATGGGGCTGGCGTGTGGCCTTCGGTCTGGGCGGCATCGGCGCGTTGGTGGTGTTCTGGTTGCGCCGCACGATGGACGAATCACTGAGCTCCGAATCCATCGCCGATTCGCGCACCGGCAAGGCCAAGGCCTCCGGCTCGATGCGCGAGTTGTTCGTCAATCAGTGGCGTCCGCTGCTGTTGTGCTTCCTGATCACTGCCGGCGGCACGATCGCGTTCTACACCTATTCGGTGACCGGGCCGAAGATGATCCAGACCGCGTTCGCCGGGGGCGACGTCATGGCCGGCACCATCATCAACCTGGTGGCGTTGACGGTGCTGATGTTGATGCAGCCGGTGGGCGGCTGGTTGTCGGACATCGTCGGGCGCAAGACCCTGCTGGTGTTCTTCGGCATCGGCGGTGTGCTGTACACCTGGTTCCTGGTGATGGAATTGCCCAAGCAGACCGACTGGCTGACCGCCTTTGCGATCCTCACCGTGGGCTTTGTGATCCTGACCGGCTACACCTCGATCAATGCGGTGGTGAAGGCGGAATTGTTCCCCACCCATGTGCGCGCGCTGGGCGTCGGCCTGGGGTATGCGCTGGCGAATTCGGCCTTCGGCGGCACGGCGCCGTTGCTGTATCAAGCCTCGTTGAAGACCGGGCATGTGACCGAGTTCGTGATCTATGCGACCGCAGTGATCGCGGTGTCGTTGGTGGTCTACATGGTCTTCCTGACCAACAAGGGCAGCAATTGGCTGGACGACGAAGCGGTGATGCTTCAGCGCAATCGGTGATGAGCGCGCGCGGGCTGTACCGTTTCCTTCTCCCTGCGGGACATTGTCCTCCTTTATGGGGGGAGAAGGTGCCCCGTAGGGGCGGACGAGGGTACGTGCGAAGCCTCGTGTCATCTACCGCGAGTGGCTTCGCCCCGTACCCTCACCCCAACCCCCGCTCCGCGCCCCGGCCCGCGCTTGCGGCGCGGGCGCTCCAAGGCACGCGCGCCAGTGGCGCGCAAGCAGTGCCTTATCGCCCCGAGGGGAGAGCAACTGTCTTGATCAACTGGCGGCGCTAGCCGTCAGTTGATCTCGCATCTTGGCGTTGAGGATGACCAATAATTTGCGCATCGCCGCCACGAGGGCGACCTTGCCCGCTTTGCCCTGCGTGCGTAGCCGCTGGTAAAACTCGCGCAGGGCCGGGTTGAAGCGCACCGCCACCAGCGCCGCCATGTACAGCACTTGCCGCACGCAGGCGCGTCCTCCCCAGATGCTGCGGGCACCGCGCAACGTGCCGCTGTCGCGTGCCAGCGGCGCCACCCCGACCAGTTTGGCGATCGCCTTGCCGGTGAGACGGCCCAGCTCGGGCAGCTGCGCCGCCAAGGTCGCGACCAGCACCGGGCCGACGCCCTTGACCTGGACCAGCACCTCCAGCTCGGCTCGTGCAGCCACCTGTTGGGCGATGCGCGCATCTAGCTCCGCCAGCTCTTTTTGCCATTGCCGCACGCCGGCTTGCGCCCGCTTGCGCAGCCACGCATCGGTCAGTTGAGACAGCCGCTGGCGCTCTTGCTGCACCATCGCCAACACCTGCGTGCGGCGCTGCTGGTACTCGCGCAGCTGATGGCGCCAGCCTTCCAGCGGCTGGTAGGGCGTGAGTGATACCACCATCGCCATCTGCGCCAGCACACGCGCATCCAAGGTGTCGGTCTTGGCCAGTTGGCCGATGGCCTTGGCAAAGTCACGCGCTTGGCGAGGGTTCACACGCGCCACCGGCAGGCCGGCCGCATGCAGCGCATCCAACGCTGCCAGTTCGTAGCCGCCCGTGGCCTCCAGCACCACCTGGTGCAGCTCCATGTGTCCCAGCCAGCTGCGCAGCTGGCGCAGACCTGCCGCCGTGTTGGGGAAGCGCCGTTCGCCTTTGCAGCCATGCACATGCACATCCAACCACTGCTTGCTGACATCGATACCTACGCCGTATGCCATGGAAAAACTCCGCTATGCTCGAAGGGTCGAGAGCTCTCCTGGGCTGCCCAGCCTGATCGTTACGAGTGCCAACTCCAGCAACTGTTCGGGCGTTTGCCAGGAGATCCCGGCGTGGCGACCTCGCTCTCCCGCGGCTGTTTAGACCTGTGGGTTATCGGTCGACCACGCCGGCTCTCGACACCTAATCTGGCAGATCGCCAAGAGATAAGGGGCTAACGCAGATGGCTCGTGCTTGATGTTTTCGCGCCGCTGCACTGTCTGTGCAAACAGGCTGTAACGCAGCCCGATCAACCCCAGTAGCGCGTCATCGCGATGCGCGCCCGCTGGCACCTTGCCCACACGCGCCAGCGACACATCCAGACGCTCACGCAGCGCATGTGGGCCCGGCAACGGACGCTTGTGCGCAACCTGCTGACGGTAATGCTTGGCAACCTCTGCCAAAATCGCATCCACCGCCTCCTTGCTGGTCTGCGGCAACCCCTGCCGCGCGCTGCGCAGTTGCAGGATGTTCAAGCCCACGCGCACTTCGTTGAGCATATCCACCGAGGCCAGGTCGCTGCCTTCCGGCGTCAAGGCCAGCCGCGGTGCGAGCAAACCAAGCAGGTCCAGCATGCGCGCCGCGAACCGTTGGCGATCCTGCGCGCCATGTCCTTCGGCCGCGTCGGCCAGCGTGCGCCAGCCCTGGCGCAGCAACCGACGCGCGCTCCATTCGGCGCCGACCGAGCGGAACACCCGCGTCAGCACCACTGCAAATCCAATGCCCAGCACCATCGCCACTGCGGCGTTGACGAAGCTCTGGATGTTGGCGTTGTAGGTGTTCTGCAGGCTCAGCAACGCGGTGAGGTTCACCACCAGCGGCAGTGCGATCAACATGCTTTTGGGGCGATGCAGCAGCGCGCCGATCGGCAGGAACACCGCCGCCAGCACCAACACCAGCATCGGGAAATCGTGGATGGCCGGAAAGATGCCGAACAGATAGATGCCGGCCACCACGCTGGCCACCACTGCCCAGGTCAGGAACGACAGCATGCTTGGCGCAGGGTCGTCCTGGGCGGCGAAGAACGCGGCAGTCACCGCCGCCATCATCGCCCCGTTGCCGCCGCCTTCCCAACCGATGCCGATCCACAGCACGCAATACGCCATCAACGCGAACCCGGCGCTCAGTGCGGAAAACGCGGCCATGCCGAAATCGATGTGCCGCGTGGTGCTGGCAGGTGCCGGCTCTATAGACGCAACCTGCACCGCATGCGGCAGCGGCATTGCCGTGCCGTGCACCAGCGCCTGCTGCAATGCACGGCAGTCCTGCCACAGGTCGAGCAGTTCCTGCAGGCGCAGCAGCAAGCTGGCCAGTAACAAGTGGTCGATGTCCTGATCCACCACCGGGCGCAGTGCCTCGATGCGTGCACGCAGTGCATCAGCCTTGGCATCAGCATCGCCAATGCGAGTGTGGTCCACGTGATCCACCCACGCAGCAACATCGTCCAGCAACGCCGCAAGCGCCGACGCGTGCGCCGCGCCATCGCGCTGCAACGCATCGATGCGGTCGGCAATCGACGACAGCACCGGCAGCAGCATCAGCATGCGTGCACGCAGCTGTTCCAGCGTGGGAGCGGCGCCGGCATGACGTGGGTCGTCGTGACGGACGAAGGCGATCAAGGCCTCGAACTGCACCAGATCGGCGGCCAGCCGATTGCGCGGCGCCTGCGACGGGCCGCGCTGCAGCACCTGGCTGCACCACTGCGCCGCGTCCTGCATCCAGTTGCCGATGCGTGCGGTGAGCATCGGCTTGACCGAGGCCGGGAACACCAGCGCGGCGAACAACACCGCCATCACCGTGCCCAGGACGATCTCTTCGCTGCGCGCCACCACGGTGTCGAAGATGCCTTCGGGCGCGGTCACCGCAGGAAAGCCGATGAAGGCGGTGGTGTAGCCGGCCAGCAAAAATGCATAAGCGCGCGGGCCGCGATTGAGCAGCGCCAGGAACAGGCAGGCCGAGAGCCACAACGCCATCGCCGCGCTCAGCAGCAAGGGCGTTTCCACCAGATTCGGCAGCATCACCAACGTCGCTACGCCGGCCAGCAAGGTGCCGAGCACGCGGTACACGCCCTTGGCGCGGGTGGGCCCGAGCAGCGGTTGCGAGACGATGTAGACGGTGGCCATCGCCCAGTACGGCCGCGACAGATTGCCGGCCAGCCCCACGTACAGCGCCGCGATCGAGGCGGCGAAGGTCTTGGCCGAAAACAGCCAGGCCTGGCGATCGCGCAACAAGGGGATCATCGCGCAGCCGTAGTGTCGCTGCGCCCGGCAGCGGCATCCCAGCCGCCGCCGAGTGCCAGAAACAGCTGCAGTTGGTCCTGCGACACCTGCGCCTGCGCATTGGCCAGCGTCATGTCGGCGGTGGCCAGCGTGCGCTCGGCATCCAGGCTGGACAGATATGGCGTGCGCCCGCCCTGATACAGCCGCCGGTTCTGCGCCGAGGCGAGTTCGGCCTGTTGCTGCGCCTGTTCCAGCAGGTGCAGGCGGTCCAGATCCTGCGCATAGCGCGACAGCGTGGTCTGCACTTCGCGCAAGGCCTGCAGCACGGTGTTGTCGAATTGCGCCAGTGCCGCGTCGGCGCCGGCTTCGGTGGCGCGCACGCGGGCACGCGCACCACTGGACGGCAGCGTCCAGGAGATCAGCGGGCCGAACGACCACGCATGCGTGGCCGGCTCGCCGAAATCCGCCAGCAGGCCGGTGGCACCGATCGAACCGCCCAGGCGGATGTCCGGATACAACGCGGCAGTGGCCACGCCGATGCGCGCGGTGGCGGCGGCGAGCCGGCGCTCGGCCTGGCGCACATCCGGGCGACGCGCCAGCAACGCACGCCCGTCGCCGATCGGAATCGGCTGCTGCAACGCAGGGGCGTGCGCGCAACTGTCCACACCGGCCGGTACTTCGCCTGGTGTCTTGCCGAGCAGGGCGGCCAATTGGTAACCGGCCGCCTGGCGGCGCGCGCGCAATGGCGGCAGCGAAGCTTCCAGCATCGCCACCTGGGCGGTGGCACGCGCCAGGTCCGGCGGTGTGCCGCGGCCGGCGGCGATCAGCCGCTGGGTGATCTGGCGGCTGCGCTGCTGCAACTGCAGCGAATGCTCGGCCACCTGCAGCGCGTGGTTGGCGTGGCAGATCTCCACGTAACTGCCGGCCACCTGCGCGGCCACGTTGACGCGGGCCAGATCGATCGCCGCCTGGGCCACCCGGGTATCGGCGTGCGCGGCTTCGGCGCCGCGCTGCAGCTTGCCGAACAGATCGAACTGATACGACACCCCGAACTTGCCGTCGGCCAGGTTGAACACCGGCAGCTTTTCTTCCTGCAGGAACGCCTCGGCCGAGACCTGCGCGCGGCTGACGCCGGCGTCCACCTCGTAATCGAAACCGCCGGCATCCATGGCCTGTTCGTACACCGCAGCGGCGCGGCGCAGGTTGGCACCGGCCACCTTCAGCTCGACGTTGTCGCGCAAGGCCTGTTCGACCAGGGCATCGAGCATCGGGTCCTGGTACAGCGCCCACCAACGCGCCGGCAGCGCGGCGCCGGGCTGCACCTGGTCGTTGCCGGTGTCCAGAAACGCGGCATTGGCGGCTGGCCGCTGGTAGGCCGCATCGTCCGGCAGCGCGTAGTTGGGGCCGACCGTGCTGCATGCACTTAGCGTGGTCAGCAGTGCAGCCAATCCCAGTGGACGAAACACGGCGCGTTTCATGGCGCCGCCTTGGCCTGCACACGGGCAGGCGCAGCGGCCGGGGCCGCGTGAGCGGTGTCAGGCAAGATGCTCACCGTGGCGGTGCGCCCGGCGATCAACTGCACCTGCGCAGGCACGCGGTCCAGCACGATGCGCACCGGGATGCGCTGCGCCAGCCGCACCCAGTCGAACGCCGGGGTGACATTGGGTAGCGCGCCGGCGCTGCCGCTGCGGTAGCGGTCTTCGATCCCGGCGGCGATGCTCTGCACGTGCCCGTGCAAGGTGCCCGGCTCGCCCATCAGCTGCACGTCCACGCGCTGGCCGGGGTGCACGCCGTGCAGGCGGGTCTCTTCGAAATAGCCATCGACACGGAACGAGCCGGTGTCCAGCACCGCCACTACCGGCCGCCCGGCGCTGACGTAGTTGCCCACGCGCACGGTGCGGTCGCTGACATGGCCATCGGCGGGGCTGCGTACCTCGGTACGGTCCAGATTGAGCTTGGCCAGATCCACCGCCGATTGCGCCGTGGCCACCGCGGCCTGCGCCTTTTGCACGTTCGAACGGCGCACTTCGGCATCTTCGGCGGCGACCAAGTCCTGCAGGCTGCGGTCGCGCGCACTCTCGCGGCGCAACTGGCGCAGCGTGGCCTGGCGCTCGGCCAGCGCGGCACGCGCCTGTTCCAGCGCAATCGCATAGCGCGCGCGGTCCACCACGAACAGCAACTGCCCGCGCTTGACGGCCTGGTTGTCGGCCACCGCCACCGACTCCACCAACCCGGAGACATCCGGCGCCACCTGCACCACATCGGCGCCCACGTGCGCATCGCGTGTCCACGGCGCCTCCATGTAATAGCGCCACAGGTGCTGCAACACCAACGCGGCCACCACCACCATTGCCAGGGTCAGCAGCGCCGGCCCCGCGGTCTTGATCAACTTTTTCACGAGTGCATCCAACGGGTAAGGAAAAACAGGCCGCCCAGCAGCGCGATGTACAGCGCCAGGTTGAACAGCGCCGGGTGCCAGATGTAGCGATACGCGCCGGCGCGGGTCAGCAGCGCGGCGATCGCGCTATTGAGCAGGTAGGCCAGCGTCATCAACGCCAGCAAGGTGGGCACGAACACCCCGTAAAGACTGAATTCGCCGTACATCGGGCACATCCTGGGCAATGGGAAACACCTGCGTCCGGGCAGCGCGCAGTGCGCGCCATGCCGTCCGCAACTCACAAGCGGCGCTGCAGGGCGACGCCTGACACCCGACTCAGTCGGGCTGGCTCAGCCGCGCATGCGCCTGCGCGATCTGCTCCCACAGGGTCAGCACCACCTGCACGTCGGCATCGCCGAGCGTGCCGAACACCTCGGCGCGCAACGCATCCAGGCGGATTTCGATCCGCCCGGCCAGCGCCTGGCCTGCATCGGTGAGCCACAGCTGGTTGGCACGGCGGTCGCTGCTGTCGGCTTCGCGGCGCACCAGCGCCTGTGCGGCCAGCTTGTCCAGTAGCCGCACCAGTGAGGGGCCTTCCATGCCCAATTGCTGGGCCAGCGCCACCTGGCGGATGCCGCCGTCGGAGCGGCCGATCATCAGCAACGGCCCGGTGCAGGCGCTGGACAGCCCGAACTCGGCAAACGCCTGGTCGGCCAAGCGCTGCCATTGGCGGGCGGCCACCAGCAGGCCGGAACTGAGCTGAGCGCGTGGGGAGAGCGTGTTGTTCGACATGATAGATAGGATGCTAGCAATTCACAAATGAATCAATAGTCACTGAACCCGCGCAAGCCGACGCAACCGCCACTGGGGCGGCCGGGCAGTCCTCAGGTACCATGCTCGCCCCCTTTGGGTGCACCTGCGCATGAGCCAGTCCGACCAGCCCGATTCCTCCGTGACCCAGACCCAGGCCGAAGAGGCCGTGCGCACCCTGCTGCGCTGGGCCGGCGAAGATCCCACGCGCGAAGGCCTGCTGGACACCCCGCGCCGGGTGGCCGAAGCCTATGGCGACTGGTTCAGCGGCTACCGCGAAGAACCGCGCGAATACCTGGAACGCACCTTCGAGGAAGTGGCCGGCTACGACGAGCTGATCGTGCTGCGCGACATCTCCTACGAAAGCCATTGCGAGCACCACATGGCGCCGATCATCGGCAAGGTGCATGTGGGTTATCTGCCGCGCGGCAAGGTCGTGGGCATCAGCAAGCTCGCCCGCGTGGTGGAAAGCTACGCGCGGCGCTTCCAGGTGCAGGAAAAGATGACCGCGCAGATCGCCCAGTGCATCCAGGACGTGCTGCAACCGCGCGGCGTGGGCGTGGTGGTGGAAGGCGCACACGAGTGCATGACCACCCGCGGCATCCACAAGCGCGGCGTCAGCATGGTCACTTCCAAGATGCTGGGCAGCTTCCGCGAAGACGCGCGCACCCGCGCCGAATTCCTGCAGTTCCTCGAAGTGGGCGGCAAGCGTTGAGGCAGCCGTTGCGCGGTCGCGGTGCAACGTCTGGCCACGGGCGTTCGGAGCATGGTCGGGAGCACCGCTGATGTTGGCCCGCGGACGCCGGCACGCCCTTCGCGCATCACCGCTGCCGGGCGTTGATGGGCGGTATTTGCTGTGGCTCGACGTGAGCGTCAGCATAGCGGCATGAAACATCTCGTCCGGATCGTCCGCTATCGCACCCTGCGTGAGAGCCCGTTGTGGAAGCTGCTGGCCGCCGACCACGCGCCGGAAGTGATCGGCCTGCTGCAGTCGCTGCTGCTGGACGGTGAGCGCCTGCTCCCGGCGGCGGTCCTGCACGAACGCCTGCAGCGCATGCTCGACGAACTCAACGCCGAACAGCTTGCACGCGACCTGCCGCGCACCGCGCAGGCCTATGTGGCGCATTGGCTGGCACAGGGCTGGCTGGAGCGTCATCTGCCCGAGGGCGCGCAGCAAGAGCAATTCGAGCTGTCCACCCAGGCCGCGCAGGCGATCCGCTTCGTCGATGGGCTGGAGCACAGCCGTGGCGCGGCGACCGAGAGTCGGCTGGCGTTGGTGATGCAGCAGCTGGCCCAGTTGGCCGCCCTGACCGAGACCAACCCGGATGCACGCCTGTCGGCGCTGCGCGACGAGCGCGACCGCATCGATGCGGAGATCGCGCGGGTGGCCGCCGGCAAAGTTGCCTCGCTGGACGGCAAGCGCGCACTGGAACGCACCCGCCAGGTGATTGCGCTGGCCGATGAACTGACCGAAGACTTCCGCCGCGTGCGCGACGATTTCGAGCAGCTCAACCGGCAGTTTCGCGAACGCATCATCGACGACGAGGGCGAGCGCGGCGACGTGCTGACCCGGCTGTTCGAAGGCGTGGACGTGATCGGTGACAGCGACGCAGGACGCAGCTTTCAGGCATTCTGGGCGCTGCTCAACGACGCTGAACAGAGCGCGCAGCTGGACGCGGCCCTGGAGACCGTGCTGGGGCGTGCCTTCGCGCGCAAGCTGGACCGGCGCGAACGCAGCTTTCTGCGCGGGCTCACCGGCACCATGCTCGAGCGCGGCGGGCAGGTGCACGATGTCATGCAGCATTTCGCGCGCAGCCTGCGCGGCTTCGTGCAGAGCCGCGGTTACCTGGAACAGCGCCGGCTCAACCGCCTGCTCAAGCAGGCGCAGGCCGATGCGCTCAGCCTGCGCGAGCACGTACCGGCGCAGCGCCTGATCGGCCGCGATCTGATGCTGACCACCAGCCGGCTGCGCTCGCTGGCGCAATGGCGCCTGCACGACCCGCGCCAGCAGCAGGTCGACGGCAACATCCAGCGTAACGAGGCAGCGGCCATCTCGCTGGACAGCGTGGGCGATCTGGTCGCGCAGTCGGAGATCGACTTCCGCAGCCTGCGCCGCGATCTGTTCGAGCTGCTTGACGCCCGGCCGCAGGTTTCCATCGCCCAGGCACTGGAGCAGCGCCAGGCCACGCAGGGGCTGGGCAGCGTCATCGGCTATCTGTCGCTAGGCACGCGTCACGGCGTGGTCGACGCCGACCAGTTCGAACTGGCGCACTGGCGCGGCAGCGACGGCCAATGGCGTCGCGCGCGCATTCCGTTGATCTGGTTTACCCGGGAGAAACGCCATGAACTGGCCTGAGCACGACCATGACCACGGACATGATCCGGACGAGATCGACGCCGACGCCACCGCTACCGCGCTGGCCGATCCGTCACCGACGCCGGCCAACGGCCTGTTTCCGGGCGACACCGGGCAGCTGTCGATCGAGGCGCGGCGGGCGCTGTGCCAGTTGCTCAGCGGCCCCAGCGTGGACGCACAGCGGCATGGCCGCCTGTGGCCGGCCTTGCTGCGGAGCGAGGCGGTAATCCGCAGCGCCCTGGCCGAGCTGTTCCTTGAGCTGGTGCTCGATCGCGAGGCCGGCATCGCCTTCACCCGCCAGGCGGACACCGGCGAGCTGGACGCCCCGGTGCTGCTGCGTTCCTCGCCGCTGACCTTCATCGACTCGGTGCTGCTGCTGCATCTGCGTCAGCAACTGGCCGACGCCGACGCGCGCGGCGTGCGTGCGGTGGTGGAAGACGCAGAGCTGAGCGATGCATTGGCCGTGTACGAAAAGAATCTCTCCACCGACCGCGCCGGCTTCCTGCGCCGGGTGGCCACGGCGGTGCAGAAGATGAAGGACAACCACGTGCTCACCCGGTTGCGCGGCGACGAGGCGCGCTATGAAGTGTCGCCCGCACTCAAGCTGCTGTTCTCGGCCGAAGATGTCGCGGCGCTGGGGCAGGTCTATCGCCAACTGCGCGAAGGCCCGGCAGACACCGACACCGACGCGCCGACCGCGCGCACCTAGCGCTGCGGGTGCCGAGTCGCTACAGCACCCGCCTGCGCTTTTTTCTGCACATTCTGGACAGTAACTGATGACTTCCGCCGCCTCTTCCAGCCTGTTCGGCAACGACCTGCCCGACCCGCGTCTGCAGCAATTTCGCATGCGGCGTCTGCAGGTCTACAACTGGGGCACGTTTTCCGGCCTGACCGAAGTGCCGATCGCCGAACGCGGCTTTCTGTTCGTCGGCCGCTCCGGCTCGGGTAAATCCACCTTGCTGGACGCGATGTCGGCACTGCTCACCCCGCCCAGCATCGTCGACTTCAACGCCGCCGCGCGCGAGGCCGAGCGCAGCGGCCGCGACCGCAACCTGGTGTCGTACGTGCGCGGCGCCTGGGCCGACCAGCAGGACAGCGCCTCCGGCGAAATCGCCACGCAATATCTGCGCAAGGGCGCCACCTGGACCGCACTGGTGCTGGAATACCGCAACGGCGAAGACCGCGTGGTCAGCCTGGTGCGGCTGTTCTGGATCGCCGGCAGCAGCGCGGCCACCGGTGATGTCCGCAAGCACTACATGGTGGCCGAGCGCGCCTTCGATGTGGCGCAGGATCTGGCCGGCTTCGATCTGGATCTGCGCAAGCTCAAGCAGCGGCTGCAGGACGTGCACCACTTCGACAGTTTCGCCGGCTACGCCGAACGCTTCCGCCACCAGCTGGGCATCCACAACGAGATGGCGCTGCGCCTGCTGCACAAGACCCAATCGGCGAAGAATCTGGGCGATCTCAATGCCTTCCTGCGCGGTTTCATGTTGGAAGAACCCAAGACCTTCGATGCGGCCGAACGCCTGGTCGGTGACTTCGCCGAACTCGATGGCGCCCACCATGCGGTGGTGACCGCGCGTCGCCAGGTGGAAACCCTGCTGCCTGCCCGCGCCCACCATGCCGAGCTGCTGCAGCTGCGCCGCCAGCGCAGCGAACTGGAAGAACTCAAACTCGGCATCGATGCCTATCGCGAACAGCGCCGGCTCGCACTGCTGGATGCACGGCTGCAGGAACTGGACGTGCAGGACCGTGGGCTGGCCGGCGAAGAGGGCCAACGCCGGGCGGCCCTGGACAACCACACCCGCCATCTGGACGACCTGGAGGCGCAGCGCCGCGCCCAGGGCGGCGAACGCATCGATGCGCTGGAGCGCGAACAGACCCAGCTGCAGGCCGAGCGCGACCGCCGCGCCGCCAAGCGTGCGCAGGCCGAGCAGGCCTGCCGCGCACTGCAACAGGCACTGGCCGGCAGCGCGCATGGCTTTGCCGAACAGACCGCCCAGGCACGCGTGGCGCTGGAAGACGGCCAACGTGCCGCCGCCGCGCTCGATGAAGCCATCAGCGAACGCCTGGCCGGCAAGCACGAGGACAGCAAACGCTTTGCCGAAGTGCGTGCGGAAATCGAGGCGCTGACCCGCAATCCTTCCAATATCCCCGCCCCGATGCAGAGCCTGCGCGCGCGCCTGAGCGCCGACACCGGCGTGCCCGAGGCGGCGCTGCCGTTCGTCGGCGAGCTGACCCAGGTGCGCGACGACGCGTCGGCCTGGCGCGGCGCCATCGAACGCGTACTGCATGGGTTTGCGCAATCGTTGTTGGTGGACGAGCGGCATTACGCCGAGGTCGCCGACTGGGTCAACCGCACCCACCTGGGCACGCGGCTGGTGTATTACCGCGTGCGTGGCAACGAGCCGGCGCTGAGCGGGCGCGAACCCGGCGCCGCCTCGTTGCTGCACAAGTTGCAGCTGCGCGAGCATGCCTTCGCCGGCTGGCTGCGCCGCGAGCTGGGCAAACGCTTCGATTACGACTGCGTGGACAACGCCAAGGCCTTGCGCCACGCCGAGCGCGCCATGACGCGCGAGGGCCAGGTCAAGCATCCGGGCGAGCGCTACGAAAAAGACGATCGTCATGCCGTCGGCGACCGCCGCCGCTGGTTGCTGGGTTTCGACAACCGCGACAAGCTGGCGCTGTTCGAACGCGAAGGTCAGGAGCTGGCGCAGCGCATCGCCAACTGCGATGCCGAGGTGGCCGATCTGCGCGCACAGCGCGAGCGCGACGGGACGCGCCGCCTGGCCTACAACACCCTGGTCAATCTGAGCTGGGAAGAAATCGATGTGGCCGCCTCGCTGCAGCGGTTGAGCCAGATCGCCGACACGCTGCAGCAACTGCGCGAAGGCGATGCCAACCTGCGCGCGCTGGGCGAGGCGATCGATCGCACCCGCACCGACATCGTGCAGGCCACGCGTACCTTCGAGGGCGTGCGCACCGAGCGGATCACGCTGGGCGCCGAGCGCACCCGCCTGGAAAAACAGCATCTGGAATGCGCAGATGCAAACGCACGCGTAGTGACGCCGTTACAGCAGCAGGGTCTGGCCGAGCGCCTGCAGACGCTCGGCGAGGTGAGCCTGGACACGTTGCAGGAGCGCTTCCGTCATCTCGAACGCGGCCTGGATGCGCAGCTGGCGCTCAGCAAGGACGAACTCACCCGCCTCGAGCAACTGCTGCTCGGCTGCTTCCGCCGCTATTGCCAGCAATGGCCCGAAGACAGCGGCGATCTGAGCCCGACCCTGGAAGGCGCCGACGATTTCCTCGCCCGCCTGCAGCGCCTGGAACGCGATGGCCTGCCGCAGCACGAGGCACGTTTCTTCGATCTGCTGCAAAGCCAGAGCAAGAACAACCTGCTCGCCTTGCAACGGCATACCGCCGAGGCGCGCAAATCGATCGCCCAGCGCCTGGACGAGGTCAATGCCAGCCTGGAACAGGTGCCGTTCAATCACGGCACCTTGCTGACCATCGAATTGAGCGACCGCCGCCTGCCGGAGGTGATCGAATTCCATCAACGCCTGCGCGATGTGCTCGGCCACCACCAGACCGAACAGCGCGAGGTGGCCGAACAGCAATTTTCCGTGCTGCGCCAGCTGGTGGGCAAACTCGGCTCGCAGGAGGGCGAAGACAAGCGTTGGCGCGAGCTGGTGCTGGACGTCCGCCTGCATGTCGAATTCGTCGGCGTCGAACTGGACGCGGCCACGCGGCAACAGGTGGAAATCTACCGCAGCGGCGCCGGCAAGTCCGGCGGTCAGCGCCAGAAGCTGGCAACGACCTGCCTGGCCGCCGCGCTGCGTTACCAGCTCGGCGGCGAAGACGGAGAACTGCCGCGCTATGCAGCCGTGGTGCTGGACGAAGCCTTCGACAAGGCCGATAACGAATTCACTGCGCTGGCGATGAACATCTTCGAAAATTTCGGCTTTCAGATGGTGGTGGCCACGCCCTTGAAATCGGTGATGACGTTGGAGCCGTTCATCGGCGGCGCCTGTTTCGTAGAGATCAGCGGCCGTCACGATTCGGGGGTGCTGCTGATCGAATACGACGAGCAGTCGCGCCGGCTCAGGTTGCCCGAGCGCACCCGCAGCGGCGCCGATGCCACCGATGCGGTTGCCGGGCAGGGGTGAGCCGATGGCCCGCGCTCACTGCATGCTGCTGCCGCCTGCCGCGCTGCAGGCCCTGCGCGGGCAATGGCAACGCCACCGTGGCGACTGGCTGATCGGCGCTGCCGCGCCGCGGCCGATCGCACTGCATCCCCCCACCCAGGCCCAGGCCAGTGCACGGTTCGACGCCTTCGGCGCGTGGTTGCGGGCCTGGCAGCGCGCCGGGCTGCCGGGGCGCGTGGAGATGCGGCACGTGTCCTGGCCGCAATTGGGGCCGCAACAGCTGCCGCAGACCTGGGTGTGCGCTACCCCGGCCGAGGCCGCCGCCGCGCTGCAGGAACATGAGCGCTGGCAGCGTGCCAGCGCACGTTGCGCCAGCCTGCTGCGGCGTTGGCCGGACGCCGTCGGCCTGGCCGCGCGTCTGCGTCGCCAGTTCGATCTGCTGGCCGACGGCGCGCAGACCGAGATCGAGCGGATGGCCGATGTCGTCGACTGGCTGCACCGTCACCGCGACAGCGGCCTGTTCCTGCGTCAGCTGCCGATCGCCGGCATCGACAGCAAATGGGTGCATGCCCATCGCGGCATCATCGCCGACTGGCTGGCCGGGCTGCGCGGACTGACCGAACCGCGCAGCTTCGACAGCCTGTCCGGCTTGCGCAAGGCGCCCGACCGCGTGCGCCTGCGCCTGCTCGACCCGGCGTTATGCGTCCAGCTCGGCGGCTTGAACGATCTGACCGTGCCGATCGACCAACTGGCCGCGCTGCGCTTGCCGATCACGCGCATGCTGATCGTCGAAAATCTCGAGACCGGCCTGGCCTGCGAATTCTTGCCAGGGACCGCAGTGCTGATGGCCCGAGGTTACGCGCTCGATTATGTGCGCAGCGTCGGCTGGCTGCGCGAAATGCCACTGTTCTATTGGGGTGACATCGACACCCATGGCCTGGCGATCCTGCATCGGCTCCGCATGCATGCCCCGCAGACCCGTGCCGTGTTGATGGATGAAGCCACCTTGCACGCCACCCCTCGCGCGCTGTGGGGCCACGAACCACGGCCGCACCGTGCGCAACGCCTGGCCGCGCTGACGGCCGATGAGCAGGCGCTCTATACCGGCCTGCGCGATGGCCGTTTCGGCGCCGCACCCAGGCTGGAGCAGGAACGTATCGACTGGAGCTACGCCTGGCCGCGCATGCAGGCTGCGCTGACTGCGCCAACCCTGCGGTAGCCGCAGACGCGTCGGTCCCTCAGCGCAGCAGATCCCCGCCCATCTTGCCGATCAGCACGATCACCAGCACCAGGAATAATTTGCGGATCAACGGCGTGCCACCGCGCAACGCCATCCGCGTGCCGGCCACCGCGCCGGCCACGTTCGCCACCGCCATCGGGATACCGATCGCCAGCATCACCTGCCCGCTGGGCAAAAAGAACGACAGCGCTGCCAGATTGGTGGCCAGGTTCACCACCTTGGCCGCCGCCGAAGCGCGCAGGAAGTCCAGCCCGAAAAAGCGGATGAACAGGAAGATCAGAAAGCTGCCCGTGCCCGGGCCGAAGAACCCGTCGTAGAACCCGATGGCCGCGCCCATCGCCACTGCGGTGGCCAGTTCGCGCCGGCCGATCTGGCGTGGCCGATGCAGCGCGCCGAAGTCCTTCTTGATCAGCGTGTAGATCAACATCGCGATCAGCAGCATCAGGATCAGCGGCCGCACCGCCTGCTTGGGCATCAGGCTGACGGCGGTCGCGCCCAGAAATGAAAACGTGAACGCCGCCACCGTTGCATACAGCACCGGCCGCCACGGAAAGCGCACGTTGCGCGCATACCGCCACGCCGACGCACCGGTGCCGAACATCGCGCTGAACTTGTTGGTGCCCAGAATCAGCGACGGCGCCTGCTGCGGCAGCGTCGCAAACAGGCCCGGCAACTGGATCAACCCACCGCCACCCACCGCCGCATCCACCAGCCCGGCAACGAATGCGATGCACAGAAGCCAGGGCAATTCGGTGGGAATCAATTCCAGCAAGGCCACGCTCCACGCAACGGGGGCGACAGCATAGCCAGTGCACCGAGGTCGCGCGCCGCAGTAAAAGCTAACGCAATCGCGGCAGGTGTAGCCGCGCCGGGAGTTGCAGTATCAGCATCAGCAGTAGCGAGCCGATGCCTGCCCCGTGTCACCCACGCACACGCCAACGGAGACGGTGCAGCATCAGATCACGGCATCCAAAGCCCCTCTCCCGCGGGAGAGGGGTTGGGGTGAGGGTACGGGGCCAAGCCCTCGTGTTGTTCGATAAAAGGCTGTTGACAACGCCCCAATCCCCAATCCCATCCCGCACAATCCCCGCATGCCAACCCCTACACCCACCGATCCCTGTCCCTGCGGCCGCCCCGCCAACTACACGCAGTGCTGCGGCCCTTACCACGCCGGCGGCGCCGCGCCCGACGCCGAGACCCTGATGCGCGCCCGCTACAGCGCCTATGTGCGCCGCGATACCGCCTACCTGCTGGCCAGCTGGCATCCGTCCACGCGCCCACCGGAGCTGTCGCTGGACGAAGGCGGGCGCACCACCTGGCTTGGCCTGACCGTGCAGCGCGTCCTCGCGACCGGCCCCGACACCGCCGAAGTGATCTTTCTGGCGCGCTATCGCATCGGTGGCGGCAGCGCGGTGCGCATGACCGAACACAGCCGTTTCGTGCGCGAAGCCCGCCACTGGTACTACCTCGACGCGCGCTGAGCACGACCCGGCCCAGTTGCTACCGCAGCCCAAGCAACCCCAACCGCGTCTGCACCCGCGCGCAGGCAACCGACCCGTCCGCACTCCAATGCGCAGCCCAGAAAGCCGGTTCAGCCCGACAAACGGCACCCAGCCCCGCCGTTTGTCGACGCCACGTTCGCAGCCGATCCCGGAAGCTTGCCGCGCCGGCGAACTCCGCCGCGGGGTGGGACTCGGATCATGGCAAGCTTCAATCTCTGGCAATGGGTGCTCCTGGCGGCAGTCGTGTTCGCGGTTGTGCTACCTGCCTGCGTGGCCACTGCGCTGATTCGCTTCGGCCCGCGCCACGATGCCCCGCGCCGTGCCCGCACGCGCCGGATGGCCGATGGCGCCGCATCGACGCCGGCCCTGTCGCTGCTGACCGGGATCACCGGCGACGGCAGCTAGGCCCGTCGGGCCAACCGCACTACCAGCGGCACCGACTGCAGCGGGCTCCACCTCGCGACGCATCCTCCTCGCGACCACCTGCACGCCTGCAACCAGCCAGGTTGGCTATGCTCGGCAGCTCGACCAGTTGCGCAGGAGCGCTCCATCGCATGACGTCCGCCCATCCGCCGGCCACCGCGCCATGACGCTGCCCCGGCGCGCACTGCCGTTATTTATCGGACTGCTGCCGCTGGCTGCCTGTGCCGATCCGGCCTTCGATCGCTGCCTGGCCGGCCTGCAGACCCAGGCTGCCGCCAAGGGCGTGGATGCCGCCAGCTTCCAGCGCTTCACCACTGGCCTTGCGCCCGATCCCAGCGTGCTGCCGCTGCTGGATGCCCAGCCCGAATTCACCACACCGATCTGGGATTACCTGGCCAGCCTGGTCGACAGCCAGCGCGTCACCGACGGCCAGGCCATGCTGGTCACCCACCGCGCGCTGCTGACCCGCCTGTCCGAACAGACCGGCGTGGACCCGGCCACCATCGTGGCGGTATGGGGCGTGGAGAGCGACTACGGCCGCGTCACCGGCAAGCGCCCGTTACTGGTGTCGCTGGCCACGCTGTCGTGCGAAGGCCGCCGCCAGCCGTTCTTCCGTGGCGAATTGCTCGCCTTGCTCGGCCTGCTGCAGCAAGGCGATCTGTCCGCCGATGGGCTCACTGGCTCCTGGGCCGGCGCGTTCGGGCAGACCCAGTTCATGCCGTCAACCTATGCCCGCATCGCGGTGGATGGCGATGGTGACGGCCGCCGCGATCTGGTTGCCAGCATTCCCGACGCACTGGCCTCCACCGCCAACTATCTGGTCAAGGCCGGCTGGGAGCGTGCCCGCCCGTGGGGAATGGAAGTCACGCTACCGCGCGGCTTCGACGCCAGCAAGGCCGGCCGCACCCGCCGCCAGCCACTGCAGGCCTGGCAAAACGCCGGCCTGCTCGGCACCGATGGCAAACCGCTCGCCCCCAGCGGGCTGCCGGCCGAGACCCCCGCCGCCTTGCTGCTGCCGGCCGGCGCCACCGGCCCGGCCTTCCTGGTGTTCCGCAACTACGATGCGATCTACGCCTACAACGCCGCGGAAAGTTACGCGCTGTCGATCGCCCTGCTGGCCGACCGCCTGCGCGGCGGCCCCGGCCTGGTCGCTGCCTGGCCCACCGACGACCTCGGCCTGGGCCGCCCGGAACGGCGCGAGCTGCAGCAGTTGCTGCTCGCCCGCGGTCATCAGATCGGCGAAGCCGACGGCATGGTCGGCAGCGCCACCCGCCGCGCCATCCAGGTCGAACAGACCCGCCTGGGCCTGCAACCGGCCGACGGCCGGCCCGGCCAGCGCATCCTCACCGCGCTGCGTGCCGCCCCAGCGCTCACCGGCGCCGCTGCAGTGCGCGCCACCGCGTTCAGGCTGCCGGCCGCGTACCCCGCCTTCGCTCAATCCCCCATCGTCCACAAGGCATCCCCCATGTCCGACACCACCGGCCTGACCACAGGCGATTTCCACGGCTTTCCGTCGCTGCTGATCGACACCCCGTTCTCCACCGCCGCCATCAGCCTGTTCGGCGGCCAGCTGCTGTCATTCGTGCCCAAGGGCGGGCAGGACGTGATGTGGCTGTCGCCCACCGCCCAGCAACCGCCCACCCCGATCCGCGGCGGCGCGCCGGTGTGCTGGCCGTATTTCGGCCGCCAGGACCAGACCGGCGATGTGCCCGCCCACGGCTTCGTGCGCACGGTGGCGTGGCAACTCACCGAAAGCCGCCGCGAAGACGACGGCACCGTGGTGCTGACGCTCACCCCGCCGCGCTTCGACGACCTGGCGCTGCGCCTGCGCATGACGCTGCGCATCGGCCGCACGCTGGAGCAACGCCTGATTACCGAAAACACCAGCGCCGCCGCGGTGCGGTTCACCCAGGCGCTGCACAACTATTTCCGCGTTGGCGATGCGCTCAAGGTCAGCGTGCAGGGCCTGGACGGGCTGGATTACCTCGATAAATACGAAAACTACGCCACCGCCCACCGCCAGCAAGGCGACTGGAGCCTGCGCGACCCACGCGACCCCGGCCGCAGCGACCGCATCTACACCAATGCAGGTGGCCGCTACACCCTCACCGACCCGGTACTCGGCCGCCGCATCGTCATCGCCACCGAAGGCAGCCGTTCGTTGGTGGCCTGGAACCCGGGCGAAGAGGCCGGCAAGAAGATGGCCGACGTGGGCGAGGGCTGGCGCGACTACGTCTGCCTGGAAGCGGCCAACGCCGGCCCGGACGTGATCGAACTCGCCCCCGGCGCCAGCCACACCCTGACCCAGACCATCAGCGTCGAATAATCCGGGGTCGCTGCTACGGCTGGCGAGGCGCAGGCCCACCCAGCCCGGCGCGCAGAGCGTTTACGGGCTGCGGCTGGTCAATGGATGCTGCGTAGTGATGCGCTCTCCATTCGATTCGGCGCAGGCGTCGCGATCAAGCGCGCTCTTTCTGAGCGCCGCGCATGTCTTGGACTGCAACCTGCTCGAAGAATGCGGCGGGCGAAAGTCAGCAGACCTCAGACCGGCCAAGGTTTGGATGAGCAACTCAGACGGGCGAAGGTTTAGATGAGCAGCGCAGCCTAACCATAGGGATGGGCGCTCAGCATCACCACACGCAGCCCCCGTACCCTCACCCCACCCCCTCTCCCGACGGGAGAGGGGCATGCAAACGCATCTCGCCACCCACTCCCTTTTCCCGAAAGAGAAGGTGCCCGACTGCACAACCACTCCCTTCTCCCACCGGGAGAAGGTGCCCGAAGGGCGGACGAGGGTACGGTTTCAGCAATAACTCCAGCCGAACGCACCAGCGTCTTCAATGTGTCTGTGGGCGGGATCGACGGCAGGAACCGGGTTACCGGCAGGCGGGCAGGCGAAGGGGCACGCAAAGCGCATTGCACAACCACTCCCTTCTCCCACCGGGAGAAGGTGCCCGAAGGGCGGATGAGGGTACGGTTTCAGCAACGACTCCCGCCCAAAGCACCTGCACCTCCAGCACGACTTCCAGATAAAAAATCGGCTGCAATCTCACTCCACGTATCAAATCGCTCAAACCCGATCCGCACAGCTCCATCAGGCCCAAGCGATCTCCGCAGATCGATCACGCGCACATCTGCTGCGGCCTAGTTCAGTCCAGCCCAGCGCACCGACCACACTACTCCTGCGCATCACACTCCCACGCCGTCACCCACACAGATCCGATCCAATCCGCAGCTAAACTCCCCACCTCGCCACCCTGGGCCGCGCGATGTCTCTCCCCGCCGATTCCGCTCACGCCCCGTTGTGCCGCCGCGCCGCGCTGATCTTCATCTTCATCACCGTGCTGATCGACGTGCTGTCGTTCGGCGTGATCATTCCGGTGCTCCCGGATCTGGTGCGGCATTTCACCGGCGGCGACTACGTGGTGGCCGCCGGCTGGATCGGCTGGTTCGGCTTCCTGTTCGCCGCCATCCAGTTCGTCTGTTCGCCGCTGCAGGGTGCCTTGTCCGATCGCTTCGGCCGCCGACCGGTGATCCTGCTGTCGTGCCTGGGGCTGGGGCTGGATTTCATCCTGATGGCCATCGCCCACAGCCTGCCGATGCTGCTGCTGGCGCGGGTGATCTCCGGCATGTGCTCGGCCAGCTTTTCCACTGCCAACGCCTACATCGCCGACGTCACCCCTGCCGAGAAACGCGCCGGCGCGTTCGGCATGCTCGGCGCCGCGTTCGGCATTGGCTTTGTCGCCGGCCCATTGATCGGCGGCTGGCTGGGCAGCATCGGGCTGCGTTGGCCGTTCTGGTTCGCCGCCGGGCTGGCCTTGTTGAACGTGCTGTACGGCTGGTTCGTGTTGCCCGAATCGTTGCCTGCCGAACGTCGCACCGCGCGGCTGGAGTGGACGCACGCCAATCCGCTCGGCGCGCTCAAGCTGCTGCGCCGCTACCCGCAGGTGTTCGGCCTGGCCTCGGTGGTGTTCCTGGCCAACCTGGCGCACTACGTCTATCCCAGCATCTTCGTGCTGTTCGCCGGCTACCAATATCACTGGGGCCCGCGCGAAGTGAGCTGGGTGCTGGCCGGGGTTGGCGTGTGCAGCATCATCGTCAATGCATTACTGGTCGGCCGCCTGGTGCGCTGGCTGGGCGAACGCTACGCCTTGTTGCTGGGGCTGGGCTGCGGGGTGATCGGCTTTGTCATCTACGGGCTGGCCGACAGCGGCACCACGTTCCTGATCGGTGTGCCGATCAGTGCGTTGTGGGCCATCGCCGCCCCGGCTGCGCAGGCGTTGATCACCCGCGACGTCGGCGCCGACGCGCAAGGCCGCGTGCAGGGCGCGCTCACCAGTCTGGTCAGCCTTGCCGGCATCGCCGGCCCGTTGCTGTTCGCCAACGTGTTCGCCTGGTTTATCGGCAGCGGTGCGCCGCTGCACCTTCCCGGCGCGCCGTGGTTGCTAGCTGGTTTGCTGCTTGCCGCAGGCTGGGGCATGGCCTGGAAACGGGCAGGGCGGGGCGCCGGCACCACGCCCGCAGCGCAGGCATGATGCCAACCTATTCAGCTTGCGCTCGCGTCCGCTTTTTCTGATTTGCGCGGGCGCTGCTAGGCTGGTGTCCTTCGTGCCGCGGCACTGCCTTGAGCCCTTATGTCTTCTGACGCGCTGGCAGTTCCGCCATCGGCCGCGCTCGCGCTGCGCCATGCCACCCAGGACGCCCATCGCCTGGTCGAGGCGGTCCCGCTGATGCAGGCGCTGGCGCAGGGGCAGATTGGTTCGGCTGCCTATGCGCAGATTCTGCGTCGCCACCACGCCTTGCTGACCGGCTTCGAAGAGCACCTCAGCGACTGGCTCACCACCCTGGTCGGCAACGGCTGGCACTACCGCCGCCGCGTGCCTGCCCTGCGCGAGGATTTGCGCGCGCTCGGCCAGCAACCGGACCTGCCTGCCGCGCTGCCTGCGATCGCCGACGATGCCGCGCGCTGGGGCATGTTGTATGTCATCGAAGGCGCGCAACTGGGCGGGCGGGTCATCGCGCGCAGCCTGCGCAAGCAGCAGCCCGATCTGGCCGGCGCTTTGGGTTATTTCGAACTGGCCGACGACGACCCGGCCGGCTGGCGCCGCTTTCAGGCGGTGCTGGATCGACGTCTCGACACCGCATCCGCGCGCGGCGCCGCCATCGACGGCGCGCTGGCCATGTTCGCCCACTTCCACACCTGCCTTGCAGCGGAGCCGCACCCGTGAACCAGCCCACCGAACCCCTGGATATGGATGTCTGCGCGCGTGAGCCGATCCACATCCCCGGCCTGATCCAGCCCTACGGCGTGTTGCTGGTGATCGAACCGGCCGACGGCCGCATCGTGCAGGCCAGCAGCACCGCCGCCGAGCTGCTCGGCGTGCCGATGCACGCCTTGCTGGGCATGCCCTACACCCAGGTGCTGGAGGTGCCCGATGCACAACCCTGCGCGGTGGACGATCAACCGCAGCACCTGCTGCACGTGGAGGTGCGCTTCCCGCAGCGCAGTGCGCCCACCGCGCACCCCTGGGTCGCCGCCTGGCATCTGTATCCGGAGCAGTGGCTGATCGAAATCGAACCGCGCGATGCGCGCCTGATGGATGTCACCCTGCGCGAAGCGCTGCCGCTGGTGCGCAGCATCGAGCGCGATTCGGGCATCGAAGAAGCGGCGGTGCGCGCGGCCAAGGGCCTGCGCAGCATGATCGGCTTTGATCGGGTGATGATTTACCGCTTCGACGAAGAGTGGAACGGCGATGTCATCGCCGAAGCGCGCCAGCCCGAGCTGGAGGCCTATCTCGGCCTACATTACCCGGCCAGCGATATCCCCGCGCAGGCGCGCGCGCTGTACCTGCGCAACCGCGTGCGCCAGATCGCCGATGTGCGGTATCAGCCCTCGCCGATCGAACCCACCCTGCACCCGCGCCTGGGCACGCCGGTGGACCTGAGCGATGTCAGCCTGCGCAGCGTCTCGCCGGTGCATCTGGAATACCTGGCCAACATGGGTGTCAGCGCCACCCTGGTGTCGTCGATCGTGGTCAACGACGCGTTGTGGGGGCTGATTTCCTGTCACCACTACAGCCCGCATTTCACCAGCCATGCCATGCGCGATGCCACCGATGCGGTCACGCGCGCGCTGGCCGGGCGCATCGGTGCGCTGCAGGCGGTGACGCGTGCGCGGCTGGAATCGGTGCTGCTCACCATCCGCGAAAAACTGATCACCGATTTCAACGACGCCGAACACCTCACCGTGGACATGCTCGCCGACATGGCGCCGGACCTGATGGACGTGGTCGACGCCGACGGCGTGGCGGTGTTCCATGGCGAAGAGATCAGCCGCCACGGCAGCACGCCCGATGTCGCAGCGCTGCGGCGCATCCGCGACCATCTCGAATCCAAGCACCACGACGCGCTGCGCGAGGATGCGGTCGGCGCCCTGCATGTGGATGCCATCGGCGAGATGTTTCCGGAGCTGGCCGACCTCGCGCCATTGGCGGCCGGTTTCATCTTCGTCCCGCTGATGCCGCAATCGCGCAGCGCCCTGCTGTGGACACGTCGCGAACAGGTGCAGCAGGTCAAATGGGCCGGCAACCCGCAGCTGGCGAAGTTGCAGGACATTCCCAATTCGCGCCTGTCGCCGCGCAAGAGCTTCGACCTGTGGCAGCAGACCGTGCGCGGCCGCGCGCGGCGTTGGTCGCCGCTGCATCTGGAGTCGGCCCGCAGCCTGCGCGTGCTGATCGAACTGATGGAGCGCAAGCGCTTCCAGCAGGACTTCACCTTGCTGGAAGCCTCGCTGTCGCGGCTGCGCGACGGCGTGGCCATCATCGAACGCGGCGCCACCGCTGCGCACCGGCTGATGTTCGTCAACCCGGCGTTCGCCGAGCTCAGCCAGTCCGAAGTTGCCGACCTGATCGGCTGCGACATCGTCACCTTGCTGGCCAACGACGCGGCCGCCGCCAAGGTGGACGTCCTGCAGGAAGCGCTACGCCAAGGCCGCGCGGCCTACGTCACCTTGCCGCTGCGCACCCAGGACGGCTTGCCGGTCTATCGCCAGTTTCATCTCGAACCCTTGCCCAGCCCCAGCGGCGTGACTGCGCACTGGCTGCTGCAATTGCGCGACCCGGAATAAGTACCGTCGCATTCATCGTCACGGCCGTGGCGGACTGCCTGCCTTCCTTTGTTGCCGCGCGGCATCGCAGCCCAGCCGCAGGCGCCTGCCACCCCTTACTCAACGCACAGCGGCTATGCGCTATGCCACCGTTTTCGGCCGCAACACCAACAACGTGATCGTTCCGGCCACCAGCCCCCAGAACGAAGCGCCGATCCCACCCAGCGTCAGTCCGGAGGCGGTTAC
>NZ_CP142084.2:4322500-4702500 GCF_023337365.3 Xanthomonas nasturtii | reverse complement strand
TCTGCGCGGAAGATTTAACGGGGCTAAGCAGTGAACCGAAGCTTGGGGTGCGTAAAACTTCGGTTTTATGCGCGGTAGAGGAGCGTTCCGTAAGCCTGCGAAGGTGGATTGAGAAGTCTGCTGGAGGTATCGGAAGTGCGAATGCTGACATGAGTAACGATAATGCGGGTGAAAAGCCCGCACGCCGAAAGCCCAAGGTTTCCTTGCGCAACGTTAATCGACGCAGGGTTAGTCGGTCCCTAAGGCGAGGGCGAAAGCCGTAGTCGATGGGAAGCAGGTTAATATTCCTGCACCTCGCGTGAGTGCGATGGAGGGACGGAGAAGGTTAGGTGTACCGGGCGTTGGTTGTCCCGGGGAAAGGCGGTAGGTTTGAATCTTTGGCAAATCCGGGATTCTTTAAGACCGAGCACCGAGACGAGCCTTTATGGCGAAGTCACTGATACCACGCTTCCAGGAAAAGCTCCTAAGCTTCAGCTCACGAAGACCGTACCGTAAACCGACACAGGTGGGTAGGATGAGAATTCTCAGGCGCTTGAGAGAACTCGGGTGAAGGAACTAGGCAACATGGCACCGTAACTTCGGGAGAAGGTGCACCCTTTTTGGTGGCTCATGCGAGCTATAGCTGAAGAGGGTCGCAGAAACCAGGCCGCTGCGACTGTTTATCAAAAACACAGCACTCTGCAAACACGAAAGTGGACGTATAGGGTGTGACGCCTGCCCGGTGCTGGAAGGTTAATTGATGGGGTCAGCCGCAAGGCGAAGCTCTTGATCGAAGCCCCAGTAAACGGCGGCCGTAACTATAACGGTCCTAAGGTAGCGAAATTCCTTGTCGGGTAAGTTCCGACCTGCACGAATGGCGTAACGACAGCGGCGCTGTCTCCACCCGAGACTCAGTGAAATTGAAATCGCTGTGAAGATGCAGCGTTCCCGTGGCAAGACGGAAAGACCCCGTGAACCTTTACTATAGCTTTACACTGAACGTTGAGTTCGTCTGTGTAGGATAGGTGGGAGGCTATGAAACTGTGGCGCTAGCTGC
This sequence comes from Xanthomonas nasturtii, assembly GCF_023337365.3. Classification (NCBI taxonomy): domain Bacteria; kingdom Pseudomonadati; phylum Pseudomonadota; class Gammaproteobacteria; order Lysobacterales; family Lysobacteraceae; genus Xanthomonas; species Xanthomonas nasturtii. Next base: position 4,701,464 of record NZ_CP142084.2, on the reverse strand, counting down.
AGTGGAGCCATCCTTGAAATACCACCCTGTCGTGCTTGACGTTCTAACCTAGATCCGTTATCCGGATCAGGGACCGTGTATGGTGGGTAGTTTGACTGGGGCGGTCTCCTCCTAAAGAGTAACGGAGGAGCACGAAGGTACGCTCAGCGCGGTCGGACATCGCGCACTGTGTGCAAAGGCATAAGCGTGCTTGACTGCAAGATCGACGGATCAAGCAGGTACGAAAGTAGGTCTTAGTGATCCGGTGGTTCTGTATGGAAGGGCCATCGCTCAACGGATAAAAGGTACTCCGGGGATAACAGGCTGATACCGCCCAAGAGTTCATATCGACGGCGGTGTTTGGCACCTCGATGTCGGCTCATCACATCCTGGGGCTGTAGTCGGTCCCAAGGGTATGGCTGTTCGCCATTTAAAGTGGTACGCGAGCTGGGTTCAGAACGTCGTGAGACAGTTCGGTCCCTATCTGCCATGGGCGTTGGAAGTTTGAGAGGGGCTGCTCCTAGTACGAGAGGACCGGAGTGGACGAACCTCTGGTGTTCCGGTTGTCACGCCAGTGGCATTGCCGGGTAGCTATGTTCGGAAGCGATAACCGCTGAAAGCATCTAAGCGGGAAGCGCGCCTCAAGATGAGACTTCCCGGGGCACAAGCCCCCTAAAGGAACCATGTAGACTACGTGGTTGATAGGTCAGGTGTGTAAGTACAGCAATGTATTGAGCTAACTGATACTAATGATCCGTGCGGCTTGACCATATAACCTCAAGTTGCCTTGGTCCCAACGAACGTTGGTAGATCCGCAAACGCAAGCTACGTCACAAGTTAACTATGCGAGGCTGAGCGCCGTAGGTGCTTCCATACGCAAACGCTTGCACACCCGTGCATACGTTTGAGGAAGCAGCAACTGGCGACGCTCCAACCGTCTCCCTGGTGAAATTAGCGCTGTGGAACCACCCGATCCCATCCCGAACTCGGAAGTGAAACGCAGCTGCGCCGATGGTAGTGTGGCTCAAGCCATGCGAGAGTAGGTCATCGCCAGGGGCTTTACCCGAAACCCTCTATCCAACAGGATGGAGGGTTTCTTCTTGCCTGCAATTTGAGAAAACCAAGACGCTCGCAAGTACTGGGTTGCTCCACAAGGCTGCAAACAGCTGACTCATAAGTGGTGGAAGACCAAGGCGATTGAAGCGCAAAGCTTATGCGTCGCGTATGCGATGGCTTCTGCCGACTTAACCAATGCATGAATTCGCATCGTTACATCGAAAGCGCGTTTTCCATATCAGGGAAGCAAAAACGCTGTAACAATTGAGCGGCAGCAGCGTTACGTTGATTGCATTTGGGCGTTTCAGCCTCCATCTGCTGGCTTGCCGGTGCGTGACCGGTCGTTCCTTGGATGCATTGATGCCCGAGTTGCCAGAGGTCGAAACAACGCTGCGTGGCCTGTCGCCGCATCTGCTCGGACAACGCATCCATGGCGTCATCCTGCGGCGTCCCGATCTTCGCTGGCCGATCCCTGAGCAAATCGAGCGCCTGCTTCCCGGCGCCACCATCACCAGCGTGCGTCGGCGCGCGAAGTATTTACTGATCGATACGGACGCCGGTGGCAGTGCACTGCTGCATCTTGGAATGTCCGGAAGCCTGCGTGTCCTGCCTGGCGATACGTTGCCGCGTGCGCACGATCATGTGGATATCAGCCTGCAAAACGGACGCGTACTGCGCTTCAACGACCCGCGTCGCTTTGGCTGCCTGTTGTGGCAATCCGATACACACGCACATGAATTGCTTGCCGCGCTTGGTCCGGAACCATTATCGGATGCATTTACTGGCGATTATCTGCATGGGTTGGCACGCGGCCGGCGTGCCGCTGTCAAAACCTTCTTGATGGATCAGGCAGTGGTTGTCGGCGTTGGCAATATCTACGCTGCCGAAAGCCTGCATCGGGCGGGAATCAGCCCGTTGCGCGAGGCGGGAAAGGTGTCGCTGGATCGCTACCGGCGTCTGGCTGATGCAGTGAAAGACATCCTGGCGTACGCCATCCACCGCGGTGGTACCACGTTGCGCGACTTCATCAGTCCGGATGGTGCGCCCGGTTACTTCGAGCAGGAACTCACCGTCTACGGACGCGAAGGTGAGGCCTGCAAACAATGCGGGCGGGTGCTGAAGCACGCCACCATCGGCCAACGCGCGACGGTGTGGTGCGGGAGTTGTCAGCGGTAAGCGCCAAGCCATGCCCAGGCATGGCCGACAACTGCAGTGATCCGGCACGTCTCTCGGATTCACCCAACGAGCTGCAACGAAGCGACTACCGCTGTGTGCGTCTGGTTTCCCTGCATGCAGCGGGCCACAATCGCGATGCCCTTGTTTGGAAGCATTCCATGCTGAACTCGCCACAGCGTTTCACTCCCTTGGCGGTTATCGGCGCGTTTGCGCTGCTGCCGATGACCTCGACGGGTGCGGTTGCGCCCGCGCCCACGGACGCAGCTGCCGTAGAGCGCATCCAGTTGAGCAGCAAGGCAGTAGAGCTGAGCGCCACGCCCGCCTTCGGTGGGCGCGTGTTGTCGTTCAGCCTGCGCGGTCAGCCCAACGTGCTGAAGGTCGGCGCAGCGGTGGAACAACAGCCGGCGCCCGAGGTGTCAGCCACTGCGGGGGATATCGCCTATCTCGGCCATGATGTATGGATCGGGCCACAGAGCCAGTGGTGGCTGCATCAGCAGCTCAATCGCACGCGTCAGGCGGCGGCAGCAGTGTGGCCGCCGGATCCGTATCTGTCCTTGGCGCAGACGCATATCACCCAGCGCAGTCAGGACGCACTGGAGTTCGAAGGTGTGCCGAGCCCGCTGACCGGTGTGCAATTGCGCAAGCACATCAAACTGTCTGCAGCGCATGCGGATACCGTGGACATCCAGGCCAGCGCACGCAATATCCGCACGCAGCCGATTGCCTGGGATCTCTGGTTCAACACGCGGGTTGCGGCCTCGACACGGGTCTTTGTGCCGGTGGCCGCCGCGACGGATATTCGTGTGCAGCCGCCAAGCGAAGTCGGGACGGTGGCGCCCCATTACAAGCACGCGCGCGGTGTCCTTGCGCTGCGCGCCGATGCGCGCAAGGACGGCTTAATCCAGCGCGGCAAGCTGTTGCTGCAGCCGTCTGCTGGGTGGATGGCCGGTTTTGCAGGCGGGCAGGTGCTGGTGATTCGCTTTGCTCATCAGCCGTTGGCGGCGATCCATCCCGAGCAGGGGCAGGTGGAGTTGTACCTGGATGCGCCACCTGAGCATCCCGAGCAGGGACTGCTGGAAATGGAGGTCCACGCACCGTACCGGCAGCTCGCGCCAGGGGCGCAGATGCAGGCGCAGGAACAATGGACCTTGCTGCGCTACACCGGGCCGGATGACGAACAGGCGCAGCGGCAGTTCCTGTGCGGCAAGGCCAACGCGTTGCAGTTGGCCAACGCCTGCGATGCGCCACCCGTGCCGCGCTGAGTTGCGCATTCACCGCGATGCCGGGCAGTGGCTATGATGTCGCCCAATCCCTGACCAGATCGATGCGCATGCAACGACGCCACTTCCTGAAGAATGCCGCTGCCGCCTTGGCCGCGCTCGGTTTGCCGACGTTGCCGCACTGGGCGCTGGCAGCCAAGGCCGTTGGGCTGCGTCGACTCGGCCAGCCGCAGCCATTCGACTACGCCTGGCTGAAGGGTCAGGCGCGTGCGCTGGCCAAGGCGCCGTACAAAAGCCACAAGCAGGTGTTGCCGGGACCGTTGGAGGCGTTGAACTGGGATCAGTACCAGTCGATCCGCTACCGTCAGGATCATGCGCTGTGGGCCGATGGCAACGGCAAGTTCCAGGCGAAGTTCTTCCACCTTGGGCTGTATTTCCATACCCCGGTGCATATCTACGACATCGTCGATGGCAAGGCGCAGCAGTTGGCCTACGACCCGGCAGCGTTCGATTACGGCAGCAGCGGGCTGGGCGGCAAGCAGTTGCCCAAGGACCTGGGTTTTGCCGGCTTTCGCCTCAATACACGCAAGGACACCGATCGCGATTTCTCGGCGTTCCTGGGCGCGAGCTATTTCCGTGCTGTCGGCAAGGAAGGCCAGTACGGGCAATCGGCGCGTGGGCTGGCGATCGATACCGGCACCGGTGGGCCGGAGGAGTTTCCCGATTTCATCGCCTATTACCTGGAACAGCCGGCCGACGATTCGGACACGGTGGTGGTGTACGGCTTGCTGGATTCGCCCAGTATTGCCGGCGCGTACCGGTTCGCCATCACCAATGGCGAAGTGCTGGTGATGGACATCGACAGCGCGCTATACCCGCGTAAGGCAATCGAACGGCTCGGCATCGGCCCGTGCACCAGCATGTACCAGGTCGGCGAGAACGACAGCCGGATGGATTGGGACTGGCGCCCGGAAATCCACGACACCGATGGCCTGGCGATGTGGACCGGCGGCGGGGAATGGATCTGGCGGCCGTTGTGCAACCCGCCGCAGCTGCGCTTCAACATGTTCGTCGACGAGAACCCGCGCGGGTTCGGGCTGCTGCAGCGCGACCGCAACTTCGACCATTACCAGGACGATGGCGTGTTTTACGAGAAGCGCCCGTGCCTGTGGGTGGAACCCAAGAGCGGTTGGGGCAAGGGCTCGGTGCAGCTGGTCGAGATTCCGACCGTGGACGAGACCTTCGACAACATCGTGGCGTTCTGGAACCCGCAGGCCAAGCCGCAGCCGGGGCAGGAACTGCTGATGGGCTACCGGTTGTACTGGGGCGCGCAGCCGCCGGCCAGCTCGCCGCTGGCGCATTGCGTGGCCACGCGTACCGGTCTGGGCGGCATTGTGGGGCAAAAGCGCAGTCATTTCTCCTGGCGGTTTGCGGTGGATTTTGCCGGCGGCCAACTGGCAGCGCTGGTGAAGGACTCCAAGGCCAAGGTCGAGACCGTGCTGCAGGTTTCGCGCGGCAGCACTGAGATCGTGTCGGCGCGGCCGCTGCATGAGCTCAAGGGTTATCGGGCGATGTTCGATCTGGTGCCGCCGGACGAAGGCACCCAGCAGATCGATATCCGCCTGTATCTGCGCGCCAACGGCAAGCCGCTTACCGAAACCTGGCTCTACCAGTGGACGCCGCCAGCGGCGAGCGAGCGCAGGATTTACTGAGGACGGATGGCAAAGCGGCTGGCGACCGTTGCTGGCCGCCAGCGTCGCGCTGCCTTGCAGTCCCTGCGGACGTCGCTCAGGCAGGTGCCGAGGTGTTGACCAGTTGCAGACGCCCGCGCGGGCGGATGCAGGCAGGTTCCACGCGGAAACAGGTGCCGTCCTTGCCGCTGGTGATGCGTAATTCGCCTTGATGGGCCTGCGCGATCTGCGCTGCCATGTGCAGGCCCAGATCGACGTCGGGCAGGGCGCGCCCGCCGGTATGCACATGGGTGGACGCGTGCAGGACATCCAGCCGGCGCGGATCGATGCCGTCCAGATTGCAGACTTCGATGCGCAGCCGTCCGTACTCGGTCACGGCGATCGCCTTGATCAGCGAACTCTGCTGGCCCTGTACCACGGCGTTGATCATCAGACTGCCGAACATCTGCGCCAACCGCACCGCATCGCCATGCACCGGCTCATCGATGGCCACATGCGTGGACAACACCTGGTTGGGGTAGGCCGCGCGGGTTTCGTCCACGACCTGGGAGAGTGCATCGAGCAAATCGCTCCCGTCGCCGTAGTCCAGCTGCAGCCAGTCGCGTTCGATGCCGCGGGCGAAATCGCAGGCGAAATCGATCAGCTCTTCCATGCGTCGCAGGCTGCGCTGCATCGAACGGATGGCGCTGCCATGGCGCTGGTTGAGCTGGTCGATGGACAACATGTCCACTACCGCATGCATGGACTGCAACGGGTTGCGCAGGTCGTGCCCGAGAATGCCGATGAACTCTTCGCGCAAACGCGCCGACGCACCGACACGGCCCAGTTCGCTGCGTGCCCGCCGCGATTCCAGCGCGCTTTCTTCGGCACGCTGCTCGGCCTGGATCTGTGCGGCCAGCAACTGCGCGAGCAGTTCGACCTTTTCCACCAGCGGCGCGTCCATGACGCGCGGTAGCGGATCCAGCGCGCATAGGGTGCCGAACACGCTGCCGTCGTCGAACCTGATCGGGACCGAGACGTAGCTTTCGAAGCCGTATAGCCGTGGTGTGGGGTGGTCGCGGAAGACCGGGTGCTCGGAGGCATGGCCGAACCACACCGCGTTGCCCTGGGTGCGCACGCTGTCGCAGAAGGTGGTGACCAATGGCAGCTCGTCGCCGGGCGCCAGACCGAAAGACAGATCATCGCGCACCTGGCAGGTGATCCAGCGCGTATCGGTCACGCGCGCGACGGCGGCGAAACCCATTCCGGTCAGACGGGTGAGGATGGTCAGGACGTCGGGAACCGACGAGAGCCGGCCAACACGCGCGATGTCGGCGCGTAACTCGGAAGGAAGCGGACCCATGTATGCCTCCCGATGAGTGGATGATCGCCAGTTTACAGGACCGCGGTTGCGCCCGGTTGGGCGACGCGGCGCTGCACTTAATGCGTCACGATACGCTGGTCCAACGGTCAAGGCGATGCTTGCGTGACCGCATGCCCGCACAGGTGTAGCAGTGCCTGCGCAGCGCATAGATCGCGGTTGGTGGATCGTAGTTGGCCACTGCGCAAGGCGATGTTGTGCCACGTGCAGGCAAGGTGCTTTACGCCGCTGGCATCCGCTCGGCGCTGATGGTGTGCAATGCGGCCGAGTGGCGCAACGCCTGCTGTTCGAGCAGGCCTGTGTTGCCTCCGCGCTGCCACACCGGTTGCGTGTGACGGCGCGAAGAGGTGCGCGATCGCGTTGATCACGCAGGCGAGACTGGCTGCGATGCAGCGATCGCCACGGCTGCGTCGCCGGAGCTCAGCGCTACGCCGTCGGCAGTGGCAAGGCGATCTGCAGCGGATCGATGCGGCCTTCGCCGCGCATGATCTTCTTGAACTCGGCGCGGCTGACCGACACATAGCGCTCGTTGCCGCCGATTTCCACCTGCGGGCCGTCCTGCACCGCGTGCCCTTGCGCGTCCACGCGCACGGTCATGGTCGCCTTGCTGCCGCTGTGGCAGATGGTCTTGATCTCGTCCAGCTCGTCGGCCCAGGCCAGCAGGAACTGGCTGCCTTCGAACAGCTCGCCACGAAAGTCGGTGCGCAGGCCATAGCACAGCACCGGAATGCGCAGGCGGTCGACCACCTCGCTCAGCTGCCACACCTGCGCACGGCTGAGGAATTGCGCTTCGTCCACCAGCACGCAATGCAAGGCACCGTCGCTGTGGATGTCGCGTTCCACCAACTGCTGCAACTCGGTGTCGCGCTCGAAGATGCGTCCGTCCGCGCGCAGGCCGATCCGCGAGGCGACCACGCCGCTACCGGCGCGGTGGTCGAGCTTGGGTGTGAGGATCAGCGTGCGCATGCCGCGCTCGCGGTAGTTGTGCGCCGACTGCAGCAAGGTGGTGGTCTTGCCGGCATTCATTGCCGAATAATAGAAATAGAGCTTGGCCATCGGGCGATTTTACCGGGCCGGGCGGCTGGATGCGGCCCCTGCGTGCGCACTGTTGGCGTGGCTTGGCGATGTGACCGTCGGTGGCGTCGATGAGCAGGCGTGCACAGCCCGCAGTTGCGCAGCGAAGGCCAGCTGCAACAGCTACATGAACCCATCGCGCCGGCCAGCCGCGGGCAGCCCCGGTACAATGGCGCGCTCTGTCGGAAGCCTCTATGCACGGTCTCAATCCCCCGCAAAGCGCCGCGGTGCTGCACTGCGAAGGTCCCTTGTTGGTGCTGGCCGGTGCCGGCAGCGGCAAGACACGCGTGATTGTGGAAAAGATCGCGCATCTGATCGCCATCGGCCGTTATCCGGCCAAGCGCATCGCCGCGATCACCTTCACCAACAAATCCGCCAAGGAAATGCGCGAGCGTGTGGCCAAGCGCATCCGCGGCGATGGGGCTGACGGCCTGACCATCTGCACCTTCCACGCGCTGGGCCTGAAGTTCCTGCAGATCGAGCATGCCGCGGCCGGCTTGAAGCGCGGCTTCTCGATCTTCGACTCGGACGATGCCGCCGCACAGATCAAGGACCTGATGCATGGCGCCAAGCCCGATGCGATCGAAGATGCCAAGAACCTGATCTCGCGCGCCAAGAATGCCGGCCTGTCGCCCGAGCAGGCAATGGCGGCAGCACGCAGCAATCGCGAAAAAGAAGCGGCCAGCCTGTACGAGCGCTACCAGGCGCGGCTGACCACCTTCAATGCGGTGGACTTCGACGACCTGATCCGCTTGCCGGTGCAGATTCTGGAAGCCAACGAAGACATCGTGATGGGCTGGCGCGAGCGCATCGGCTACCTGCTGGTGGACGAGTGCCAGGACACCAACGATGCGCAGTACCGGCTGCTGAAGATGCTGGCCGGGCCGCGCGGCAATTTCACCTGCGTGGGCGACGACGATCAGAGCATCTACGCCTGGCGCGGTGCCAACCCGGAAAATTTGCAGCAGATGGCGCGCGATTACCCGGCGCTGGAAATCATCAAGCTGGAGCAGAACTACCGCTGCTCCAATCGTGTGCTGCGCGCGGCCAATGCCTTGATCGCGCATAACCCGCACGAGCACTTGAAGACGCTGTGGAGCGACCAGGCCGACGGCGAGCGCATCCGCGTGTGGGAGTGCCGCGACAGCGAGCATGAGGCGGAGAAAGTGGCCGCGGAGATTTCGTTTCTGGGCACCGCCAAGCAGGTGCCGTGGAGCGATTTCTGCATTCTGTTCCGTGGCAATTTTCAATCGCGGCCGCTGGAAAAAGCATTGCAGCTGCTGCGCGTGCCGTATCACCTCACCGGTGGCACGGCGTTCCTGGAACGGCAAGAAGTCAAGGACGTGCTGTCGTGGCTGCGGCTGATCGTCAACCCCGAAGATGACGCGGCATTCTTGCGTGCGGTGCAATCGCCCAAGCGCGAAGTCGGTGCGACCTCGCTGGCGCGCCTGGCCGAGCTTGCCAGCGCCAAGTCGGTGCCGATGTCGCGTGCGGCCGAATCGATGGGCGCCTTGCAGCACTTGCCGCCGCGTGCGGCCAATGGCCTGAGTGCGTTCACCGATATCCTGCGCGACATGCGCGAGCACTCGGCCACGATGCCGGCCGGCGAATTGGTACGCACGCTGGCCGAAAAATCCGGCCTGCTCAACGACCTGCGCAACCAGTCCAAGGACGAAACCGGGTTCCAGCGGCGCAAGCGCAATCTGGACGAGCTGGCCGAGTGGTTCGAAGGCGGCCCGCGTGGCGCCAGTGCCAGCGATCTGGCCGCGCAGCTGGCATTGCTGTCGCGCAACGACAAGGACGATGGCGGCAACCAGGTGCGCATGATGACCATGCATGCGTCCAAGGGCCTGGAATTCCGCTACGTGTTCATCGTCGGCTGCGAGGACGGGGTGCTGCCGCATGAAGTGAGCCTGGAAGAAGGCAACCTGCAGGAAGAGCGCCGCTTGTTGTACGTGGGCATCACCCGCGCCAAGGAGCAGCTGTGGATGAGCCACAGCAAGCTGACGCGCAAGTTCGGTGAGCATGTGCGGCTCAAGCCAAGCCGGTTTTTCGACGAGATTCCGGCCGAAGAACTGCAACGCGACGGCGCCGACCCGGTGGCCGATGCCGAGCGCAAGAAAGAACGTGCCAGCGCGGGATTGGCGGCGATCCAGGCATTGTTCGACTGACGCGTGGTGCGCCGTTGCACGCGCAACGCGCTGCATCGCTTGCCAGTAACGCAGCGGCACGGCAGTCTGGCTTGTCCCGATGCCTGAGTGCGCTGTGACCGTCGTGATCGAAACCCCGCGGCTGCGCTTGCGCACGCTCGACCCCGAGCATGACGCCGATGCGATGTTGGAACTGGTCAACGACCCCGGCTTCATCGCCGGTATCAACGACCGCGGCATCCGTACCCGCGAGCAGGTGCGTGAGCATCTGCGCGAATGGGCGCAGGCCCACCATGCCCGTTATGGGTTCGCGCACTGGGCGGTGGAGACGCGCGAAGATGCCGCGTTTATCGGTACGTTGGGCCTGTTGTGTCGCGACACGTTGCCGGTGCCGCATATCGGTTTTGCGCTGCTGCCTGCGTATCGCGGCAAGGGCTATGTGACCGAAGCCGGGCGCGCAGTGCTTGCGTACGCCCGCGATGTGCTGGGCTTGCCGCAGCTGTGCGCGATCGTGTCGCCGGACAATGCCGATTCGATCCGTGCGCTGGAAACGCTTGGGTTGCAGCAGCAAGGCCTGCGGGTGTTGAGCCCCGACACTCCTGCAGTGCTGTATTACGCGATCGATCTTGCGCCTGCCGGTAGGGCTGGCTGAGCGCCAGCGACGCGCTGTCTTCTGCGGCAGCACTTTACGTTCGATGTCGACGACGCGGACTTCGGTGCGCTGGCGCAGTGGGCCGAGCAGGCCAATGCAGTGTGCTTCCTGGCCGATGGCAGTGTGCGCGACCGGCAGGGACGGGTGTTGATCAGCCAGGGCGAGCCGGCCATCGACGACGATGCGCAGGTGCCGTATCCGCCGGATGCGATCGAACGGCGGGCGCACCACCTGGCGCAGCTGAGCGCGCAGGGCATCCGTGTACTGCCGAGCTTGCCACCGGTGGCCGGCGAGGGCGAAGCGAGGGTGCGCGACGCGGCGATGGTGACGCTACGCATGCTGGCCTTGTTTGCGGTGGCACTGCGTGCAGAGATGCTGGCGGCCGGCGATACGCCGCCATCGTTGGAGGAGGTGGCGGCGCGTCTGCCCGGCGCAGCGGTGGCGCTGTCGCCGCAGGAGCGCGCCTTCTTCGCCCAGGCAGCACCGGATGCGCAGGCGCTGGCCAACTTCGGCTGGCGCTACGAAAGCCTGGCCGTGCTGCAATGGACCCTGGGCTTGGCGGCTGCGCTGCCGGAACCGGTCGCCCCGTGCGACGTACCGCTGGCTGCCCAGCGCGCGCTGGACCACGCAGCCGCCGCGGTGCGCCCTGTGCTGGCGCTACGTCCGCTGCCCGAGCTGCTGGATGTGCTGGACCGTCACCTGCGCCTGCACTGGGCGGTGCGCCAGGCCGGGCCATCCGGTCAGCCGGTACCCGCCGGCATCGTGCCGGGCGTGGTGTACGAGCGGCATTACGCGCTCAACTGGCTGCTGCACTTCGAAGATGCCGAGTGGGACGAGGTGGATACGCCGACCTGAGCCGGCAGTGCTCCGATCCCGGCGTCGAAGCGCGGGCGGAGCGCCGGCAATGACGATGCGTTGCGTTAGCCGCCCTTGGCCTCAACCCAAGGCCAGAGGCAGCAGCGCTGCAGACCGGCCACAGCGCTGCTGCTGCCGGCTGCTGACCGTCGGATCAGGCGCCGGCCGCGTCCAGCCGTGCCTGTACCGCAGCCAGTGCATCCTGCAAGTCGGCGACCGTGGCTTCCAGTGTCTGCACCCGCGCCTCCAGTTCGCTGGTGTCGCTGCCGCTGCGTGTGCTCGGTGCGGCACGCGCCGCTGCGGCTTGCAGCGCTTCCACATCCAGCTCGCCGCTGAGCAGATGCGCATAGCGGTCTTCGCGCTGGCCGCTGGCGCGCGGCAGCTGCGCGGCCAGGCCGCGCTGGATCAGCCGGTCCAGGTGATGGCGCACGTCCTCGGTGTCGTTGAAGCGCGCCAGTCGCTCGCTGCGTGCGTACAGCTCGCCCAGCGTCTGCGGGCCGCGCAACAGCAGCAGCCCGATCAGCGCGACTTGCTGGCGGGTCAGATCCAGCACGCTGCCCAGGCGGTGCTCGTAACGCTCGGCGCGCGAAGAAAACTGTTGGCGCACCAGGCCCAGGGTTTCCAGCTGCCGCAGTGCGTGATGCACCACGCCGGTCTGCAGATTCAGCACCGGCTCGCGCGCGGTCTTCTGGTTGGCGGCCACCTGCGCGGCATTGACGGTGAGCGGGTACGCATCCGGCGTGGTGGCCTCTTTTTCGATCAGGCAGCCGAGCACACGGGCTTGGGCGGTGTCGAGGACGGGCGGGGGCGAGGACTCTGTCATGGGTGACTCCTGGGGCAATCAGCGCACAAGGATATGCCGATCCGGGGCCGGCATTGTTCCGCTGGGCGCGGCTACGCGCGTGCCGCATCTGTATCGACTTCTGCGCCGAAGCCAGCCCAGGACAGCAACCGCAGCCTGCACATGTGCAGGCAGGCTGGTATCTACCCGCAGCATCGCCAGTGCCGAAACCCCGTCGCGGTCCAAGCCGTCGGCAAGCCTGCCGCGCCCAAGCCTGCATCCCTGTGCATCGACCAGTGCCAACCGCACCGCCATCAGCAACAGCAAGCGGCCTGGCGCGAACCCGTTAAAATCGCGGTCTTCATTACCGCTCCTGTTCTGGTGGATGCCATGCGCCCCTCGCTTTACGCACCGTTGTCCCTGCTCGCCTGCACCGTGCTGGCCCTGAGCGCCTGCAAGCCTGGCGACACGCAGCCGGCCCAGCGCGCGCAGGATGCGGCCACCACTGCCAACGCCGATGCCAGCGCCGCGGTCACCAAGGCCGCAACCTCGGCGACCACCACCCCGGCCGGCGACGACAACCTCAACGCAGTGTTGTGGATGCAGCGCTCGGAGGAATACCGCGCCGTGGCCGGGCAGACCTACCGCGCCGCTGCCGACAAGCTGGATGCCGCGCTCAAGCAACCCAACTGGGACGCACTGGTGCCGGAAGAACGCGGCAATGCCGCCACCGGCCTGACGCCGGCGGTGGTGCTGGACGTGGACGAGACCGTGCTGGACAACTCGCCCTACCAGGCGCGCCTGCTGCGCAATGGCAAGGAATACGACGAACTGAGCTGGGACCAGTGGGTGGCCGAGAAGAAGGCAAAGCCGATCCCCGGCGTGGTGGATTTCGCCAAGGCCGCCAACGCCCGCGGCATCACCCTGATCTACATCTCCAACCGCGCCGTGCACCTCAAGGACGCCACGCTGGCCAACCTGCGCAGCGCCGGCCTGCCGGTGGCCGACGACAGCGTGTTCCTCGGCCTGGGCACGGTGGTGCCCGGCTGCGAGCAGGCCGGTAGCGAGAAGAATTGTCGCCGCCAGCTGGCCGGGCAGAAGTACCGCGTGCTGATGCAGTTCGGCGACCAGCTGGGCGATTTCGTGCAGGTCACCGCCAACACCGGCCAGGCGCGTGGCGCGCTGCTGCAGCAGTATCACGACTGGTTCGGCGAACGCTGGTGGATGCTGCCCAACCCCAGCTACGGTGGCTGGGAGCCGGCGCAGTTCAACAACGACTATGCACAACCCTGGCAGACCCGCCACGACGCCAAGCGCGCCGCACTGGAGCTTGCACGATGAGCCGCCCCCCCTTACCGCTGGCCGCGCACGAGCGGCTGATCTTCGCGCTGGATGTGCCCAGCCATGCCGAGGCGATCGCCTGGGTGGACCGCCTTGGCGAGTCGGTGGCGTTCTACAAGATCGGCATGGAGCTGCTGGCCTCCGGCGAGTATTTCCATGTGCTCGATGCGCTGGCCAAGCGCGACAAGCGCGTGTTCGTGGACCTCAAATTCTTCGACATCCCCGCCACCGTGGCCGGCACCATCCGCCGCCTGGCGCAGTGGCCGGTGAGCTATTGCACCGTGCATGGCTGGCATGCGGGCATGCTGCACGCCGCCGCCGAAGCCAATCACGGCGACATGCGGCTGCTGGCAGTGACCGTGCTGACTTCGATGGGCCGCCCGGACCTGGCGGCGATGGGCATCGACCGCGAACCGGTGGACGTGGTGGTGGAGCGCGCGCTGGCCGCACAGGCCGCCCGTATCGACGGCGTCATCGCCTCCGGCCAGGAAGCCGGGCCGATTCGCCGTGCCACTGGCGCTGCGTTTTCGATCGTCTGCCCCGGCATCCGCCCCGGCGGCCCGGTCGGCGACGACCAGCAGCGCACGGTGGGCGTGGCGCAGGCCTTCACCGATGGCGCCGATGCGATTGTCGTCGGCCGCCCGATTCGCTTGGCGGCTGATCCGGCAGCGGCGGCAGCAGCAATCCAAGCCGAGATCCGGGCGGCTCTCACCCAGCATCACAGCTGATCGAGCGCACCGTACGCCAGTGCCTACTGCATGAACAAAATCAATGAGTTAGTTGAGTAGAATTAAAGTGTTGCTTTAACGTTAAAGTCTGGTTAGCATGCCGCGTCCGATGTCAGTCGGAAGCTGTGCCACTCATTGTCCACCGGGCTTGTCCCGGTTTTCGAAGGGATCGGGCCTTGTGCCCGATCCTTTTTTTTGGCCGGCGTTCGCGCGCCGCCAATGGTCACTTCCTGGATGGGGGGGTGCGGGGAAGCTGCACGCAGCGGGCACCGCGCGGCTGCCAAGCCGGCGCACGCAGCGCCGACTACCAACGCCTCTCATCAGATGTTCCAGGACCAGTGGCGAGGGAAGGTGGAACATCATCGGCAGTCCACCGAGCACACGCGGCTCGGTACGCCGGTGCGGCCTCGGAGACCCGTGGTCGACCACCGCCCCGTTACGGCACTGCCGGCGCCTTGCAATAGCGGTCGATGAACTGCTGGTGCGTCGGCATCACATCCACGCAATGGCTGATGGTCTGCGCCACGCTGGCCAGGAAACCTTCGGCGTCGCGGTCGGGCACCTGATCCACCAGCGGGTGATAGCCCTGCGGCAGGATGCCCTGGCCCACCAGTACCTGCACCCAGCTGATCTCGGCGAACATTTCTTCGGCATTGCGATAGAACCGCCCGCTGTCGCGGAACAGGTCCAGCGCGGTCTGTAGCTCCGGGGTGATCGGCATGCTGCGGCAATGCCGCCAGAACGCGCTGTCGTCGCGTTCGGTGGCGTGGTAGTGCAGCAGCAGAAAATCGCGGATGCGGTCGAACTCGAATGCCAGCCGGTCGTTGTAGCGTTGCACCAGCACCGGGCTGATGCCCTCGCGCGGAAACAGCTCCAGCAATTTGGAAATGCCGGACTGGATCAGATGAATGCTGGTCGATTCCAACGGTTCCAGAAAACCGCTGGCCAGGCCCAGCGCGACGACGTTGCGGTTCCAGACCTGCTTGCGCCGCCCGGTGGTGAAGCGCAGCGGGCGCGGGTCGGCCAGCGGCTTGCCATCCAGATTGGCCAGCAAGGTGGCGGCGGCTTCGTCGTCGCTGATGTGCGCGCTGCAATACACATACCCGTTGCCGGTGCGGTGCTGCAGCGGAATGCGCCATTGCCAGCCGGCCGCGCGCGCAGTGGAGCGCGTGTACGGCGTGGGCGGCCCCACGTTTTCGCAGGGCACCGCAAACGCGCGGTCGCACGGCAGCCAGTGGGTGAAGTCGTGGTAGCCGGTGTGCAGCGCAGCTTCGATCAGCAGGCCACGGAAGCCGGAGCAATCGATGAACAAGTCGCCATGCACCAGCTGCCCGGACGCCAGCTGCAGCGATTGCACATGGCCGGTTTCCGGATGCAGCTGCACCTGCTCGACCAGCCCTTCGATGCGGGTGACGCCGCGCTGTTCGGAATACTTGCGCAGAAAGCGCGCGTACTGCGTGGCGTCGAAGTGATAGGCGTAGGCAATGTTGGCCAGCGGCGAGGTGGCCGGCACATCGCCAGCCGATGTCATGAACTTACCGCGCGCGGCCGCCACGGTATTGAGCGTGTACGCACCCAGCGGCTGCGCTTTGCCGCGTGCGTGTTGCTTGATCCAGTACTGGTGGAACGGCAATAGCCCGAGCGGATGCCCGATCTGGGTGCCGAAGCCGTGGATGTACGAGGTACCGGGGCGTTGCCAATCGACGAACGCGATACCGAGTTTGAAACTGCCCTGGGTCTGCCGCACGAACTCGGCTTCGTCGATGCCGAGCAGGTTATTGAAGGCCTTGATGTGCGGCACGGTGGCCTCGCCGACACCGACGGTGCCGAGCTGTTCGGATTCGATCAAGTGCACGTTGAAGCTAGGGCCCAGCACGCGTGCGAAGGCCGCGGCGGCCATCCAGCCGGCGGTGCCGCCGCCGACAATGACGATGTTGCGAAGTGGAGCGGGACTCATGCCTGTGCATTCCTGAGCAAAGACAGCGGACGGACACACGAACGGGGCCAGCTGGCCCCGTTCGAAACACCACACGTCCATGCCGGCACGTGTGGCGGTGGAGGCCAATCAGAACTTGGCGCCGAGTTCCAGCACCACGCTGCGCGGCACATAGGTGATCTCGCCGCTGGTATTGATCGCAATGTCCGGATCGAACTGACCGTTGCTGCCGAAGCCGTTATAGGCGTACGCACTGTAGTTCTTGAAGTTGAAGGCGTTGAGCAGGTTCATGCGCGCCGACATCTTGAAATCGCCAACCACGGTGAATTCCTTGGTGGCCTGGAAGTCCACCGTGCGGTAGCCCCAGATATCGCCACCGACCAGAAACTTGCCGCTGCCCGGAGGCGTGACGCCCACTTGCTGGCAGGTCGCACCATCGGGATCGGTGAAGCCGAAGCAGGCGATCGTGTTGATCGGCTCAGGCGTTGCCAGCACCAACTTGGCGCCCAGTGTCACACCCCACGGGATATCGATCGAGCCGGAGGCCACGAAGCGATGCGCGGCCACCGCGTCAGACTTCACAAACGGATAGTCGCCAATCGTGGCTTTGTCGAAGCCATACGGTTCATCGATGTTGCGGTTCTGGCGCGCGCTGGTGTGGGTGTAGGACAAGGTCAGGCCCCAACCGGATTCTTTGGTGTACGGCTTGTCGGCCGACAGCAGGACCTGGCTGTTGCGCTGCTCCAGTCCATTGGTGCCCAGGATGGTGTTCTGGTAGCCCGGCACCGGCTCGCCCCATGGCACGTTGCCATTCTGGAAGTACGAACCGTCCGGATAGCGGTTGATCAAGCCCATCGCAAAGCCGTCGTAGCTCAGGATGCGCTGAAAGGTGACATCGGTCAGCCACTCGCCCACCTGGTTGGTGATACCGATGCTGTACTGGTCGCTGTAGGGCGTCTTGAGCTTGTTGTTGAACATGAACAGCTCGGCGCTGCCGCTGACGTCGGGAATGGTGTTGAGCTGATCGATACCGTTGAGATAGCGCGGGTCGAACGCAATGCAGGGACGGTCGGCGCGATAGCACTGTTGGGTCGCGGGATTTTCGAAATACACGGCAACCGGCGACAACGCTGCCTTGCTGGTTTCCAGTGCCAACTGCTCGAACAGGTTGCGGTCGTACGAGCGCGCCGCACCACCGTGCAGCACGGCACTTTCATCGCCGAAGAAATCATAGGAGAA
The DNA here is from genome assembly GCF_023337365.3 of Xanthomonas nasturtii. Taxonomy (NCBI): domain Bacteria; kingdom Pseudomonadati; phylum Pseudomonadota; class Gammaproteobacteria; order Lysobacterales; family Lysobacteraceae; genus Xanthomonas; species Xanthomonas nasturtii. The sequence continues at coordinate 4,684,226 of NZ_CP142084.2, read as the reverse complement.
GCCGAAGCGCGGCGCCCAGGCGTCCTTGAAGTTCTTGCGGTTGTTGCCGGTGCTGATGTAATCGGCCACGTTGATGCCGCTGGGCAGCAGACGGTTGGCCCACGGCTGGCCCGGATTTTCCGCATCGTTTGCGTACAGCGCGTCCACGAACGGCTGCGAGGTGACGAAGTTGGTATAGGCCGGTGTGTCTTCGTAGTCGTAGCGCACGCCGATGTTGATCATCAGCTTGTCGGTGACGGCCCAATCGTCCTGCAGGTAGATGCCGTACTGCTTGGACGGCGACACCACCGTCGCGCGCTGGCCGGGCGTGGTGTAGGGCGCCACGAAGTCGACGCGATACGGCGTAGCCTCCACGCTGCCACCGTTGACCCGATAGCTGAATTGCGGATTCACCGCCGCCGCATCCTGCGAGGTCAGCTCGACGTCCTTGTAGTTCACACCCATCTTGATGGTGTGTTCGCCATGCCACTGGAAGCTGGTGAAGGTCAGATCGTTCTGGATGAACCAGCCCTTCTGACTCTTGCGCTGCGCATTGAGACCGCCCGCCGAGCCGGTGGTCAGGAAGGTCCGCTCATCGATATCGGTGGAACCGGAGCGCGGCTGGAAGTACGTGTAGACGATGCCGTTGCCAAGCGTACGCGGGGTCGGGTTGTTCTCCGAGTTCTCGGTGCCGACGATGACCTCGTTGAACCAGCTGTCGGCGCTGTGCTGCCAACGCAGGTTGGTGCGCTTGTCCTTGTTGATCTTGTCGGTGGCTTGCGCAAGCGTATTGGTGCCGCCGACATTCGCGGTCTGGGTTTCGTCGCGATAAATCGTGCTCAGCTCGATGCGATCGCGGTCGGTGGGCTCGAAATCGATCTTGCCGAAGAACAGGTCTTCCTCGAACGGCATGTTGGCCGGGCCGTACTGGCTGGCCAGGTTGGACGGCAGCTGGTTGACGAAGGCGGCTGCCTCGGCGCTCGGCTGCACGCTCTTGGGCGCAACGTTCTCCTTGCCTTCGTAGGCCACGAAGAAATGCATGCGGTCCTGGATGATCGGCCCGCCCAACGCAAACCCGTATTCCTTGGTCTGCGAATCGATCTTGCCGTTTTCTTCTTCGTCGGGCCGCTTGTCGCGCAGATCCTGATCGGTGTAGCGGTAGAACACTTCGCCGTGCAGCTCGTTGGTGCCGGACTTGGTGGCTGCTGTGATCGCAGCGCCGCTGATCTGGCCGTATTCGGCCTTGTAGTTGGAGGTGATGACCTTGTACTCGCCGATGGCGAGCTGCGGGAACGGGTTGCCCTGCGTATCGCTCTGGCCGGCAACGCCGCCGCTGCGCACGTAGCTCTTCTGGCCGACGCCATCGATATATAGATTGCCGGCGCTGGCGTTGGATGCACCGCCGCGTAGCTTGGTGTTGCCGTTGCCATCGACCTGAAACACCATGCCCGGCACGGTGTCGGCAAACTCAAGAAAGTTGCGCGTGGCTTGCGGCAACTGCTGGATCTGCCGTGCGGAAATGGTGTTACCCACCTCAGACGTCTTGACGTCGCGAATCATCGGCGCGCTGACCGTGACCGTGTCCAGCGTGGTTGCATCGCCTGCCGGCGCGGCAGGCGCGTCGTTGCCAAGATCCACCGTGGCGCTGGAGGCCACCGACAAGGTCACCGTGCGGCTGATGCCGTTGGATTCGACCTTGTAGGTACCCGGCTGCAAGCCGACGATGGTGTAGTTGCCGTTCGCATTGACCGGCGCACGACGCACCGAGCCGGTGGCGATGTTGGTGACGACGACTTCGCTGCCGCTCTGCGCGGAAGCGACCTGGCCGCGCAACGTGGCGTTGCTGGATTGGGCCATGGCCGGGGTGGTGGCGAACAACGAGGCGGCCAGGGCGCAGCACAACAGGCTGCGCGCCGGCAGGATGGAGACGGTACGGTGGGTCTTCATGACTTTCCCCCTCCCAGGGGTAAAGCGCGAACCAGTGGAGTGACTGGCGCGTCGAGGTTGGTACTTTGATGTGAGTGATACGGGACAACGGGCAACAGCACTAAACAACAGGACTGCAAACAAACAAGACTGCCAATGGATCCACCACGCGCCGGGCGCCCAGCGCCTGCACTGCGGGCTGCTGCACGGCGTGCGCAGCGGTGCACCGTCAGCGACGGACCAGTAACCGTTACCAGTCCAGAACGAAGCGGTGACCTTGCGCGGAAATAAAAACGGAACTTCGGTGGCGCGACCTGCGGCGTTTCAACACATTGTCGAAACGCCGCCGGGACGGTTACCAGATGATGCGGGCACTCAAGAACAGGGTGCGCGGCGGCGTGGACAGCGCGCCGTACTGGTTGATGCTGGCGCGCGGGTTGAACACCCCGCCGTTGCCCCAGTCGATGGCGTACTGATCGTAGTTGCGGAAGTTCAGCGCATTGATCAGATCGCCGCGCACCTGCACGGTGAGCGCATCGGTGACATGCATGTCCTTGGACAGCGACAGATCCAGCTGCCGCGTGCCGAAGATATCGCCACCAGCCAGGAACTTGCCGCCGGGTGCATCCACCGAGACGATGCGGATGTTGTCCGACGGCGGGCCACCGTACTGGTCGAAGGAGACCGCTTCGTTACGCGGCGCCACCGTGGCCAGGGTCAGCTTGGCCGAGGCGCTGATGCCCCAGAACAGGTCGTAGATACCGGTGACCACCAGGCGATGGCGCGGCACCGAGTTCAGATCCAGGTACGGGTAGTTGGCGATGGTGGCGGCATCGAATCCGTACTGCTCGTCGTTGCCGCGATTGCCGCGTGCGCGCGAGAACGTGTACGCCGCGGTCAGGCCCCAGCCGCTTTCCTTGGTGTAGGCCTTGTCGGTGGACAGCAACAGCTGTGCGGTCTTGGTCTCCACACCATTGTTGCCGATGATCAGGTTGCCGAACCCCGCCGGTGACTGGGTCCACGGCTGTCCGCCATTCTGGAAGAAATCGCCATTGGGATAGCGGTTGCCCAGGGTCAGGATCAAACCGTCCTTGCTGTGGATATACGACACCGTGGCCGAGTTGCTCCACTCGCCCACCCGCGTGCGCAGGCCGATGGAATACTGGTCCGAATACGGCGTCTTCAAATCGTTGTTGAGCAGGTTGATCTCGCCATTGCGCACGCGCGCATTGACCAGGCTGCCCAGGCTGTCCGGGTTGCTGACAAAGGCCGGGTTGAAGTTGGTGCAGGTGCCCGGCGCCGGCGTGCAGTTGGAGGATTCGACAAAGCGGATGGTGTACTGCGACAGCGCCGACTTGACCTGTTCCAGACCCATGATGTCGAACAGATTGCGGTCGTAGCTGCGCCCGGCACCGCCGAACAGCACCAGCGATTCGTCGCCGCGGAAGTCGTACGAAAAGCCCAGGCGCGGCGCAAAGTTGTTGTTGTCCTGTTTGCGATTGCGACCGTTGCTGATGTAGTCGTTGATGTTGACCCCGCCCTTGGCCAGCTGCTCGGCATAGGTGGCGCTGACCGCCGGATCGGTGCCGGGGCCATTCAGTGCGGCGACCACTTCCGGCGGGGTCACGTTGTCCAGGTAGGACGGAATCTTTTCGCCATCCCAGCGCACGCCCAGATTCAACTGCAGCTTGTCGTTGACGTCCCAATCGTCCTGGATGTACAGGCCCAGCTGCTTGCTGGTGGTGGTCACCGACGGCGCGGCGCCGGCAAACGGCAGATTGAAGCGCACCTGGTACGGAATCGCTGCGGTGCCCTGACCATCGTTGACACCGTAGTAGAACGACGGGTTGACCGCAGAGTTTTCGCTCTGGGTCAGCTCCACTTCCTTGTACTTCACGCCCATCTTGATGACGTGGCTGCCGTGCCACTCGATGTTGTTGAAGGTCAGGTCGTTCTGGAAGCTGGGGCCTTTTTGTCCCTTGCGCTGAATTGCCAGGCCGCTGGTGGCATCGTCGTTGAGCAGCACATCGTCTTCGGCGATGCCGCGCGTGTACACGGTCTGGCTGCCGATGGTGTAGGCGGTGGGGTTGAACAGCACGTCTTCGTACGACAGCCGCGCTTCGTTGATGTAGTTCTCGCCGAAATGCTGCCAACGCAGGTCGTAGCGCTCTTCGGTGTTGAGGTTGATCTTGGCGGCGATGGCGGTGTTCTGGTCGCCCACGCTGTCGCGGCTTTCTTCGTCGCGATACTTGGCAGTGAATTCCACACGATCGTTGTCGCCGATGTCCCAATCGATCTTGCCGAAGTACAGGTCTTCGTTGAACGGGCGGGTGACCGAGCCCAGGCGGCTCTGCACGCCGGCCGGCAGGTCGTCGCTCAGTGCGCTGAAGCGATCCGGCACCGCGACCGGGTTGGCCGAGACCTCAAAGCCCTTGCCTTCGTAGCTGAAGAAGAAGTGCGCCTTGTCCTTGACGATGGGGCCGCTGAACGCAACGCCGTATTCGTCCTGGTGGGTCTGGCGTTTGTTGCCGTCGGCGTTGGGCGCGCCGGCGCGCTCGTCGGCCTGGCGCGCGCGGAAATCGGTATTGGTGGTGCGCCCGAAGATCTCGCCGTGGAATTCGTTGCCACCGGATTTGGTGGACGCCACGATCGCCGCCGAGCCCACCTGGTCGAACTCGGCCTTGTAGTTGGAGGTGATGACCTTGTATTCGCCGATCGCCAACTGCGGGAACGGGTTGCCCGCGCTCTGCTGCTGGCCGGACACGCCGCCAAACAGATAGCTCTTCTGGCCCACGCCGTCGATGTAGACGTTGACCGCCGAGCTGGCCTGCGCACCGCCACGGATGCGGCTGTTGCCGTTGGCATCGGTCTCGAACTGCATGCCCGGCACGGTGTCGGCAAACTCCAGGAAGTTGCGCGTCAGCTGCGGCACCGTGTTGATCTGCTTGAGCGAGATGTTGGTGCCCACCTCGGAGGTCTTGACCTCCTGCAGCGTGGTGGCGGTGACCTGCACCGCGTCCAGCGTGGTGGCATCGCCGGCCGGAGCCGCCGCCGTATCGCTGGCGCCGCCCAGGTCCAGGCTGACCGAGGAAGCCACCGACAGCGTCACCGTCTTTTCGGTACCGGGACCGGCGTCGACCTTGTAGGTGCCCGGCGGCAGGCCGACCAGCGCATAGCTGCCGTCGGCACCGGTGGTGACCCGTCGCACCGCGCCGCTGGCGACATTGGTCGCGGTGACCGTGGTCCCCGCCTGGGTCGCGGCGACCTGGCCGCGCAACGTGGCATTGCTGGATTGCGCCATGGCCGGGGCAGCGGCGAACAGCGAGGCGGCCAGGGCGCAGCACAACAGGCTGCGCGCCGGCAGGGTGACGACAGTGCGGTAGGTCTTCATGGCTTTCCCCCTCCCAGGGGTCAGGCGCTTACCGGCAAAGTGGTCGGCGTGGCGCGGGTGGTGCGATGTGTCAAAGACGACAGAACAACGGCAAGCGGGCTGCAGGCGTTATAAAAAGCATAAGAAATAGTAAATAATTAGTGAAGATGCCACGCTGCGCATGTGTTCAGCCGTTAGGCGCGGCCCGCGGTGCACTGGAGGCGCGCACGATCAGCTCCGGCACCATCTCCGAAAACGCCGGCGGTGCGGCATCGGCAGGCGGGGCGGGCGCATCGACCAGCTGCTGGCCCAGCAGCAACCGCAACGCACGCGCGCCCAGGCCGGCGATATCCACCCGCATGGTGGTCAGCGCCGGCAACACGTAGCGCGCCATCGGCACGTCGTCGAACCCGGCCAGCGCGATGTCCTGCGGCACCTTCAGCCCGGCATGGCCGAGCGCGAACAGGCAGCCCAGCGCCATCATGTCGTTGGCGGCGAACACCGCGTCCGGGCGCGTGTCCTGCGCCAGCGCCTGGCCGGCGCGGTAACCGGATTCTTCATCGAAGTTGCCCGGCAGCACCCAGGGTTGTGCGTCGGCATCCAGCGCCAGTTCGTCGCGATAGCCGCGCAGGCGCTCGTGCGCATCGAAGTTGTCGGCCGGCCCGGCGATGAAGGCGATGCGGCGGTGGCCGCTCTCGCGCAGGTGGCGGGTCATCACCCGCGCGCCGCCGTAGTTGTCCACATTGAGCACCGGGCGCTGGCTGGCGCTGCCGGCGCAGTTGAGCAGCACCGCCGGCAGGCCGCCGGGCAGGGCGTCTTCGTGCACACCCGAATCGCCCAGCGACGGCGACATCACTACAACACCATCCACGCGCCCGGGCAGACGCTCCAGCGCCCTGCGCTGCGCCTGCGGGTCGCCATGCGAGCTGGACACCAACAGGTGATAGCCCTGGTCACGCGCCACCTGGTCGATGCCGCGGATCAACTCGGAAAAGAATTCGCCATGCAGGTCCGGCAGCACCACCCCGATGGTGTGGGTGCGCCGGCTGCTGAGGCTGCGCGCAGCATGGTGCGGGATGTAGTTGAGCGCACGCGCCACCTGCAGCACACGCTCGCGGACCGACTCGGCCACGTGCTGATGCCCGTTCATGGTTCGCGAAACCGTGGCCACCGACACCTGCGCTACGCGCGCAACGTCCTTGATGGTGACGCTGCCGCCTTCGGACCGTGGCCGACTCATGCTGTGGCTTTCTCCAAATCAACGCGCGTGGCGTCGCGCGCCGGGGTAGGGCGCACGGTCCGCTGGCGCAGAACGTTCGTGTCACACATGCACATGAATGACATCGGCCCCATCCGATGGCGCCCCCCAAGCGAGATGCAGCGCACGCTAGCAGGAACTGCAAGCGCTTACATGATGCGTCGCAGCATAGTGCCAAACGCTGGCGGCGCAAGGGCTGCAACCCGAGCGCTGGACAAGTTTGTCCAGATAAGACATCGGCAGTCAATGTCGGACACTGGTCGACAACGTGCAAGGAACTACGAAAACGTAACATCTGCCGACCATACCCTGGCGCACGGTTCGGCTGCGCCTTGCCGCCAATGCATTCAGACAGCAAGATGCGCCGATCGATCAGGGGGAACATCGTGCGCATGTCGCTACCTACCGTCCGCGCAGGGCGGTTTCAGTCCGTCGCGTGGCTGCTGCTGGCCGCGCTATGCGTGAGCGGCTGCCAGCGCAACGAGACCGCAGCTGCATTGCCCGGCGCCAAGGCCGAGCCGGCCGCGGCGATGCAGTCGATGACCCTGCCGCTGCGGCGCAACGATCTGGTGGCGTATGCGCGAATCCGGGTGACGCCTGCGCAATTCACCCAGCTGGAGGCGGCCTGGCGCAGCGGTGCCAGCCGCTGGCCGCTGACCGAACTGCCGCTGCCCAATGAAGTGGGCGCGCTGCTGGGGTCGTTGTCGGCGCCCGACGCCGAACGCCGCCTGCAGCAGGCCTTCGATGCGCAGCTGGCCGGCCAGGCACAGGGCATCGCCCAGGCCGCGCAATCGCTGGGCCAGTTCGGCGTGCAGTACCTGCGCAGCCGCAACGACTACCAGCCCGAGCAGCGCGCACATTACGTGCAGCTGGTCGACGCGCTGAGCGCCTGGGCCGCCACCGCGCCGCTGGCCGACCGCCCGCGCGCCAAGGCCAGCATCGCCGACCTGGTCGCCGCCGCCCGCGCCACCGGCATCACCGCCGATGCCGACCTGCAGCGGCTGGGCATGGAAGAAAGCCTGCGCCGGCTCGGGCCGTTCTGGGAAACCTGCAAGAAGGTGCTGGCGCGTTACGGCCTGTCGATCGACAGCAGCCTGGATGCGCTGCGCACCGGCTTGATCAGGCAGGACGCCGACACCGCCCAGGTCCGGCTGCGCTATCCGCTGGCCGCGCACGACATCGATCTGAGCGTTGCGCTGATCAAGCGCGATGGCCACTGGTACCAGCTGCAGACCCAGAACGACGTGCAGGCGCTGCTCGACGGCATCCAGGCCGCGCCCCTACCCGGAGCCACTGCAGCGCCCGACACCGCAGCGGCCACGCCTGCCGACACCGGGCAACGCCCGGCTGGGCGATAATGACGGTGATGCCAGAACAGAATCCCCTGCCGTTCCCGGACGGCCAGCCCGCTCCGCCCAGCGCTGCCGCCGACACCGGTGCCACGACGGCGGCACTGCCGCTTGCCCAGCCGGTGCCGCCGGAGGTTGCGCCATCGATCGCGCCCGCCGTCGCCGCTGCACGCAGCGCCAAACGCCCCTGGTGGGCGCGTCTGCTCGGCCGCCTGGCCGACCCGTGGCTGAGCCTGACCATCGAACCGGACCAACCGGGTCGTTACGACGACGGCCGCCCGGTGGTGTATGTGCTGGAAGACTACGGCCTGTCCAACGCGTTGATTCTGGACAAGGCCTGCCGCGAAGTCGGCCTGCCGTCGCCGCTGGTGCCGTTGCCGGGCGACCCGCTGGAACGCAAGCGCGCCTATCTGGCGTTGTCGCGCCGGAGCAGCAGCAATTCGCTGATCCCCGAGCAGCGCGGCGGCAAGACCCATTCCGACTCGCTGGCCAAGCTGCTGCAGGCGCACCGCGTGCGCGACGACCTGGACGTGCATCTGGTGCCGGTGTCGATCTTCGTCGGCCGTGCGCCGGACAAGCAGAGCGGCTGGTTCGCGGTGCTGTTCTCTGAAAACTGGGCGCTGGTCGGCCGCTTCCGTCGCCTGCTCTCGGTGCTGCTCAATGGCCGCACCACCATCGTGCGGTTCGCCCCGCCGATCTCGCTGCGCCAGACCATGGCCGAAGGGCTGCCGCCCGAGCGCACCTTGCGCAAGCTGCAGCGCGTGTTGCGCACCCATTTCCGGCGCATTCGCGAGGCGGTGATCGGGCCGGATCTGTCCACCCGCCGCTTGCTGGTGGACCAGGTGCTGGCGGCCGACTCGGTGCGCGAGGCCATCGCCACCCAGGCCCGGCGCGACAGCAGCAAGCCGGTCGATGCCTGGCGCAAGGCGCATGCCTATGCCTGGGAAATCGCCGCCGACTACTCCAGCCCGGTGGTGCGCTCGGCCAGCTTCCTGCTCACCCACGTGTGGAACCGCATCTACGCCGGCGTGCTGGTGCATCACCTGGACAAGCTCAAACAGGCCGCGCCCGGGCATGAAGTGGTGTATGTGCCCAGCCACCGCAGCCACATGGATTACCTGCTGCTGAGCTACCTGTTGTACGAACGCGGCATCGTGCCGCCGCATATCGTGGCCGGCATCAATCTCAATCTGCCGGTGGTCGGCACGCTGCTGCGCAAGGGCGGTGCGTTCTTCATCCGCCGCTCGATCAAGGGCAACGCGCTGTATTCGGCAGTGCTCAGCGAATACGTCGCGCAGCTGGTGGCCGGCGGGTATTCGATCGAATACTTCGTCGAAGGCGGGCGTTCGCGCACCGGGCGGTTGCTGCAGCCCAAGGGCGGCATGATCGCCATGACGCTGCGCGCCTACCTGCGCCAGCCGCGCAAGCCGGTGCTGTTCCAGCCGGTGTACATCGGCTACGAAAAGCTGATGGAAGGCAACAGCTACCTGGACGAGCTCACCGGCCGGCCCAAGGAAAAGGAATCCATCTGGGGCCTGCTGTGGTCGATTCCCAAGGTGCTCAAACAGAACTACGGCCAGGTGGTGGTGAACTTCGGCGAGCCGATCGCGCTCAACGACGTGCTGGCCAAGCACGCCCCGGATTGGGACGGCCAGCCACTGCCCGAAGACGAAAAGCCCAGCTGGCTGGCACCGGCGGTGGACACGCTGTCCACCCAGATCCAGACCCGGATCAACTGCGCCGCCGACGTCAACCCGATCAACCTGCTGGCGCTGGCGCTGCTGTCCACGCCCAAGCACGCGATGGGCGAGGCCGACCTGATCGCACAGATCGAGTTGTGCAAGAAGCTGCTGGCCGAAATGCCGTATTCGGACCGCGTCACCGTCACCCCGCACACCCCGGCGCGCATCATCACCCACGCCGAAGAGATCAACGTGCTCACGCGCGTGTCGCATCCGCTGGGCGATGTGCTCAGCGTCAGCGGCGACACCGCGGTGTTGCTGAGCTACTTCCGCAACAACGTGCTGCACCTGTTTACCGCCTCCTCGTGGGTGGCGTGCTGTTTCCAGAACAACCGCCGCATGAGCCGCGCCGGCCTGTTGCGGCTGGGCCGCACGGTGTACCCGTTCCTGCAGGCCGAGTTGTTCCTGCCGTGGAGCGAAGACCGCTTTGCCGAGCGCATCGAACAGACCATCGACATGTTCGTGCGCGAAGGCCTGCTGCTCAACGTCACCGACGACGACGGCGGCATCCTGGCGCGCAACACCGGGCAAACCGATGAAGTGTTCCGTCTGCGTGCGATCGGCCATTCGCTGCAGCAGGCCTTCGAGCGCTATTACATCGCCATCTCGGTGCTGGTGAAGAATGGCCCCGGCGTGCTCGGTGCCGGCGAACTGGAAAGCCTGTGCCAACAGGCCGCACAGCGTCTGAGCCTGTTGTACGCACCGGCCGCGCCGGAATTCTTCGACAAGACGCTGTTCCGCAGCTTCATCCAGAAACTGCGCGAGCTGCGTCTGGTGTGGCCGGACGAGAACAGCAAGCTGATGTTCGACGACCGACTGGATGCCTGGGCGAAAGATGCCAAGTTCATCCTTGGCCGCGAGCTGCGCCACACCATCGAGCGGGTGAGCCCTGAAGCGGCAAAGCCGGATGTGGTGTCGCCGCCGGCTGAGTAAGCGGCGGTGCAACCGCCATCGTCTCCCTGCCGCACCTGAGGGTGGGCCAATGGCAGGGCACGTAGGTAGGCGCAGACGCGCAAGGCGCTTCCCTTCTCCCTTCGGGAAAAGGTGCCCGAAGGGCGGATGAGGGTCGGCCAGCACGCAAATCCTCCAGCGCTGCAGACCAACGTCACTGCTCGCGCACGCCAACAGCTTCACACAGCAGTTCCGTTCGTTTCATCCCTCCCTTGCAGCCCTGCCGATAGCATCGCGCCACCTTTCACAACGATCGGGCGCGTCGCAGCAAGAGCGTGCCCGGCAGGAGACCTCCATGCGCGCAGCCATCCACACCCAGTTCGGCGACCCGGCCAAGGTGCTCGAACTCGCAGAACGCCCCACACCGCAACCAGGCAAGGGACAGGTCCGCATCGCGATGCGCCGCTCGCCGATCCACAACCACGACCTGTGGACGGTGCGCGGCAATTACGGCTACAAGCCCGAGCTGCCCGCCATCGGCGGCAGCGAAGCGGCCGGCGTGATCGACGCACTCGGCGAAGGCGTTGAAGGTCTGCAGGTTGGTCAGCGCGTGGTCGCGGCCGGCGTGCACGAAAGCTGGGCGGAGTTCTTTCTGGCCGATGCAACCGGCGTTGTCCCGCTGCCCGACGCACTAGACGACGATCGCGGCTGCCAGCTGATCGCCATGCCGCTCAGCGCCCTGATGCTGATCGAATCCCTGCACGTCGAAAAAGGCAACTGGATCGTGCAGAACACCGCCAACGGCGCGGTCGGCAAGACCGTGGCCATGCTCGCCGCCGCACGCGGCATCAACGTGATCAATCTGGTGCGCCGCGATGCCGGCGTGGACGAGTTGAAGGCACTGGGCATCGGCAACGCGATTTCCACCGCGCAAACAGGCTGGCAGGACAATGTACGCGCGCTGGTCGGCGACGCACCGATCGTGCGTGCTATCGATTCGGTCGCCGGCAAGGCGGCAGGCGATCTGTTGGGCCTGCTTGCCGAAGGTGGCGAACTGGTCTCGTTCGGCTCGATGACCGGTGAGCCCCTGGAGATCTCCAGCGGCGATGTGATCTTCAAGCAGGCCACGGTGCGCGGCTTCTGGGGCAGCAAGGTCATGCAGGCCACCAAACCCGAAGACAAGCGCCGCATGATCGGCGAATTGCTCAAGGCCGCCGTCGACGGCAGCCTGGCCTTGCCAGTGGAAGCGGTGTTCGACCTGGAAGATGCCGCAAAAGCGGCAGCCGCAAGCGCCGAACCGGGCCGCCGCGGCAAGATCCTGCTGCGCGCAGGCTGAAGACAGGAGCGCAGGCCGCTCAAGCGCGCTTGCGCCAAAAAGGCAGGGAGACAAAAGCCTTCTCCCGAGCGGGAGATCGCAGATCAGAGCCCCTCTCCCCTCGGGAGAGGGGTTGGGGTGAGGGTACGGCCCAATCAACCAACCCGACACGCCCCGACCCAAACAGACGGCCCCGACAAACCAAGCCGCCACATCACCCCGTAATCGAACCACCCATCACCGCGCTAAAGACCCATCAGCGCAAATCCAAACCGCCGCGCGCCTCAGTTCACGCCGGTTCGTCGGGCACCAGTTCCATCTCCAACCGCGTAATGCAGTCCTTGAGATGCAGCTTGCGCTTCTTCAAGCGTTTCATCTGCAACTCGTCCTCCACGTTCGCAGGCACGCGCTGAATCTCCTCGTCCAACGCGCGATGGGCGCGTCGCAACTCGGCGATCTGCTCGGTGATCTCGGCGGGTGAGAGAGTTTCCACGGCTCCGAGCATACACAACCACGGGCCGGCCGCGTCACCCGGGGCGCTTGCCAACCCGCCCAAGGCTGCGACAATGCCAGCGCGCCCCCGGGGAAACGGCGGCGCGCCTCATCCCATCATTGCCGCGCGGCCACGGCCGTCGAGAAAGGAGTCTTTACGATGCGTTTGCAGTCTTCCCTGCTGGCCCTGGGCCTGCTCACCGCCGCCAACCTGGCCAACGCCGCCGACGTTGCCAAGTACGACGGCTTTTTGTGCTGCAACCTGCGCACCGACGGCAGCTGGATCAGCGACAGCAACTACGCCGAAGACGGCAAGCGCGTGCTGCCCGTCGGCACCCCGGTCAGCGTCACCGGCTTTGGCCGCAACCGCGTCAACCTCAAGATCGCCGGCGAAAAGCAGTCCATCGGCAACGATTACAGCCGCGACCTGGACAACACCGCCTTCGCCGCCCGCTACGTTGTCACCGCCGACCCCAAACTCAAGCTCGCCACCTTCCCGCCCAAGATCCGCCAGGCCATCGTGGACGGCAAGCTCACCGGTGGCATGACCCGCGAGCAGGTGCTGATGGCGGTCGGCTACCCGATCAGCAGCGAAAACCCCAACCTGGAAGCCTCGCTGTGGCGCTACTGGCGCGACAGCTTCTCCGAGTACCAGGTGCAGTTCGGCCCCAGCGGCAAGCTGGTCAAGGTGACGGCGGATCCGCAGTTGATGAACCTGATCTGGGTGCAGTGAGAGCAAGTTCTTAAGGGCTCTCGCATGCACACCTGAATTCGAAATTTCCAATTGAAATTCAGGCATTTAATTAGTGGCGAAAAAGGATCTCTAAATTGCTAAATCTTGACTTGTCTGACGAAAGTATATTTGGCAACGAAGCCGGTGAGGACGAAGATCAGTTTCGATTAAACGAACATTTTGTTAATCATGAAGTGTTTAATTCTTTTTTCGATAAGAGCAAGAATATATCTGTCGTGAGTGCCCGCAAAGGGATGGGGAAGTCTGCGCTAATATCGCAACTAAGGCATAGACTTGAATTCGATGCTTTGTATGATGATCCAATAATTGTCACAGCTAAAGGAAACGATCTGCTGGGCCTAGGGGATTTTTCAAAAAAAGATCAGGCATATTTTGAAAATTACTGGAAACAAATCATCTGTAAGAAAATAATTCTGGAAATAGGAAGTAGAATTGAAATTGCCCTAACCAGCGACGAGATGTCGATGGTTGAATTGGCAGAATTGGATGGCCTGAAGTCAAAAAATCTAGTGGGTAGTCTGGTTTCGCGAGTTCTCGGGAAAATACCTCTTCTAAATTTTGAAAAGAAGGACTCTATCCCTGAAAATTGTGAAGCACTTTTGAAAAATTTCCAATCGAAATACGAGAATCACGTCGTGTGGGTTTTGGTTGACGATATTGATGCTAAATTCCAGAACAATGCTGAATATCAAGCACGGGTTGGATCATTTTTCAGCGCGATCAGAGGGCTTGCATTTGAACAAAAAAACATTCGCATTAGAGCCACTGTGCGGAGTGATGTATGGTCGTGTCTTCGGCATCTCGAAGATTTAGATAAGCTTGATCAGTATTTAATTGAGATATTTTGGAATAAGGCCTACATGCGAGAAATGCTTGTAAGAAAAATTCTCTCTTATGTTAAGAGGAAAAATCCGGAGTCTCCAGAGGCGAAGTACCAGATATCAAGAGACTATAATAAAATTCTTGATCTCGTATTTATTTCCCCGATTGAATGGGGAGGAGATAGAGATGCTAAGCTATTCGATGCAATTAGCACATTCTCCAATAGGAGGCCTCGTTGGATGGTGCAGCTGTGTCGGATGTCTGCGTCAAAAGCGAGAGAGATGAGGAAAAGAAAGATTAATTTTGATCACATTGATTATGTGCTAGAGGATTTTGGTAAAAAAAGACGCGATGATTTGATAAAAGAGCATGGGCATCAATTTAAAGAGCTTGAGGCTCTAATCGATGCGTTTCGCGCCGCCGATCGAGAATTTAAACACCAGGATATTAATAATTTAATAAATGAAAACTATATCAGGGGTCGGATTTCGACCGATATTCCCTCAATAGATGGTTCAAGATATGTGGACGCAGAAGACCTTGGGCACTTTTTATATAAACTAAATTTGGTTTCACGCGTCCATCCGGACGGTAAGAAATTTACACATTTCTCCGACGATCCCGACTTGTATAGATCAAACGAAAATAGGGCGGGCCGCATTACATGGGCAATACACCCTGCATACCGCACCTTTCTTAAGATTCGATAGAATGGTATGGCGGACGACCCAATTTTATCGAGTGTAATAAATGCGGCTTTGGGTTATTTCTAGAGAAATAGCTTAAGATCAAGAAATAGCCGCTGGACTCTAGAGCAGAACCTGATTAATCTTAGTACTCAGCGGCCCTGCAGCTATAAGCCCGCAGACGAGACCAGTCCTCCTTACCCTTTCACGGGCAGCGCTGTTGGTGTTGCTGACTTATAGGCTGGCCCGACGTTTCTCAGTCAGGAGGCCTATGTCCACGCAGAGAGAAGCATGCCGGCGCTGGAGCCGGGGCACCGGCTGATCGGGTACTTCTTACATCGAGCGGATTTGTGCCGTTTGTGCCTGCAAAGCCTCTTGTTGTTGAGCTTGCATTACTTCCTGCGCTTTTGTTTCTTGGATTACTTCTACTTGTGCCATACGCTGATCCGCAGGAACAGAAAGCGCTTCCTGCGTAGGCATGTGCGCTCGATGCGCAGCGGGATCTGGGGACTGGTGGCCCTCTCGCCACATGTGGAGAATTTCGCCGCCAGCCATTTTTTCGGTTGGCGAATTAAATGCAAATTTCAGATCGTCTTTTGCTGTAAAGCCCTTTTCTGCAGCCATCAGCATCAAACTTGCGCTTAGGCGGTCGCTATTCTCATCCCATGATTTCCCTGCTTGTTGATCAAGTCCGCGAACGCCACTACGGATCTTCTCCAACAGCTCATTGTCTGGTCTCCCTGTCTTGTAGGGAACGTTGAGTGCCGGCTGTTGAGGGTCGATGTCGGGAGTCGGGCTGATGTGCTGGTGCGATCCTTTTGTGTGTTGCAACAGCCCGCGGGTCGGCGGATTGCTGCTGGTGTCCCAATAGATCTGCGGTGTAGCGGTGGTGCCCGTGGGCAGCGTGATTCCGTTGTGTTCTAGAAGTTCTTCCTTGAAGCGCAAGCGTTGCATATCAAGCTGCATTTGCGGAGCAACCCCACCCACTGGATGCGCATACGCCCTATCGAATGCAATAGCACGGCTGACGGCACCGGCTCCATAGTAGTTGGGATAGTCCGAGTCACCGTGGAATCCAATGCCTGTTGTCTGATTTTGCGGAAGTCCTGGCGTGCCTTTGGGCTGTTTGTCGAAGTAGTAGGTCGCTTGTGCAGATACATTCTGAGGCGTCATGGGCAGTGAGCCGTCCTGATTGAACGTAATCCCTTGCCGCGCCTGCGTCTGCGTTCTGTTGCTCGGATTGGCTTCAACAAAGTCATCCAAACGGCCGTTTCCGAGACGTCTCATTGCATTCAAATCGACGGCTGGGTTGATTTGCCGCTCCCGATCAATCAATGCGTTCCAACCTGAAATCTGAGCTTTGGCCTCATCGTCGCGCGCACTTTTAACTAGATTCTCTACGGGTAGCGTGTAATCGTTGACCGGATTATTATCTTTTGCAATCGCTTTCACTGCGGAATCAAATTGGTTGTATGAGTTGGCCATGCTTACTTGATTGAAGGCATGCTGCGTCTCATGACCAAGAACAAATGTTAGATCAATAGCGTTGAATTTATTGAATTGACTTTGGGTTTGCCCGACCGTGGCTGGTGGAATGCTCATGGTTTTACTGGTTGGGTTGAACGTCCCCCCTGCTACTGTGCCGCCGAGAGGAGCGAAATTTTCCAGCAGCATGCGTTTTTGGGGGTCGCTGCTGTCAATGGTCGTAACAGCTCGCTTCATCTCGTTCGCCAGCGTCGGCGAACTGTTGATTGTCGCCTGCAGGTTGGTGACCATATCTTGCGTTACAGGCTGGCTTTGTTGGTTTGCATCCATATACGAACTATTGGCGAAACGCATACCCATCTCTTGCAGCCGGAGCGAACCGCGCAAGCTCGCCGTCGGTGCGGATCCTGGATCAAGCGTCGGGAGAGTGACGATTCCGGATGCCTTATCGTAGGAGCCTGTCAGCGGTTCGGAACCGCCAACGCCTGGCTCGAATGCTCTCAGATGACCCCTGGCTGCTTCTTGATTGAGCCTCTGTGTAAGGTCTGGATCGGCCGCAACCGTTGCCCGTAGCTGCGCTTCCTGATCGGGAGTTACATCCGGTCGATTTGCAAATCGAGTCAAAGCGGATTGCAGTTGAGCGTTTGGAACGGCCATGACCATTACTCCTCAATCTTGTGAAGACTGATCGACTTAACGCAGCTGACACTTGCTTGTTGAGGTTCAGGGGAGGCTGGGTGCCATGGATTGATCTGGGCACGTATATTTTTGCGTGAGTACTGAAAAGACAGAATCCATCCAAATTCGTTATAGAGTCCCAGCTCGGCTTTGAATCCAGCATCTTTCAACGCTCTATCATATTGCTCGAAGGCTAGCTCGCAAGGAGGAGTGGTTGAAGGAGGGATGCTACTCGGTGGTAAAAGTTCCAGAGTGACATTGGAGTACTGCGTAAATTTCTTGTCGAAGTTATACGTGATGCCGTATCCTGAATAAGGAGCTGTTTGATCGAGCGTATAAAACCCAGAATTTTCACCTGCACTCTTGGTGAATGGAACTTCTAGATACTTCTCAAGAAGTAATGGCGATAATTCATCAAAACTTTCGACATTTTCTATTAAAGAGAAGAGACGGTCCAGCAGGGCTTGGGGTGTCAGCTCAGTGTGTGTGGTCATGTCTCTTCCTCGAGGTTCTTCAGCCGAAGGTTTGGCAGTTGCACAAGACGTTGCCAAGCAGATAAGTGCTACGACTACCACTAGATTTGCCTTGAATTTCACTTCGCATGCTCCCTTCATTTGCCAAGTGCACAGCTGAAAAGTTCTGTTGCCTGACGATGTACAGGGACTTAGTGCATTTTCCTGTCAAATTTCTTATAGCTTGTAAAAGCAGCATCAGGTCGCCGGGTTCATGGCCGCAGCGATTACCACTGTTGATTCAAGTTATATGCATGCTATTACGAAGCATGCGGCTCTGTCATGTCGCCAGGCGCCTTGGTCTGGGTCAGCACATCATCCAATTGCTCAGCCAACAGATCGAAGCAAAACGCCAGAGCATCCAGTGACACGGGAGGCTTACTGATGCCTGAGGTGTTCGACGTGCAATGGGGACATGCCAACGCTGCCAAAAAGCGTAGATGATCACGCGTTTGCAGCAACCGAAGCTGCGCGCCTTCCGGCAGCAGGTAATACCCGAACAGAGACTGCTCCATGCTTACTCCTCCGGAACAGGCTCCCGCCGCACGATGCGGCGGGATGCCGGGAGGTTAGCAACCGCAAACAGACGGCGGGCTTATTTCCCTTGCGGGTGTTGTATTCGCCGCCCTCCCGGCGTGGAGACGCCGAGCATGTGCCCGAACATCAGGCACAAAAAACCACCGCTTGACGGGGGTGGTACCGCTGTTTGCGGAGTTGCTACGCTCCGTGGAGGAGTGTGCTACCGATGCATGGATGAGTCAAGACGTAGGCTTAGAATCCTCGCGCGCTTTCGGTTATCAATGACATGTCGCAGAGATGTAGAAATTAACATGCAGGCGTTTCAGCCCAGCCGGATACATTAATAACTTCACTACGACAGCTAGTGAGGCAGGAAATGGTGCGATCGCCGGAAATATGGTGAGCTTGAAGAGCATTCTGACACCAGTTGGTCTCAGGGCTGCAGTTAATGACCAGCGCAACACGACCACACGTTATAATTTTCTGTCGGCCAGTCGGTCATCAAATAACGAAGTGCCATGCAACGAAACCCGGAGCTGTATCCCAAAGACGATAACGGCGAGACCCTCTGGCATATCGCTCAGCAGGGCGTGGATCTTTCCAGGCCACGTGAGATTGCGTTTTCCGTGGTGTTCCCTAGAGCCTGTTAACACTAATGATCTGAGCGGTTAAACTATTGCGCATGGAAATCACACCCGCACAATTTTCTCTCATCGAACAGTGTCTGCCGAGGCAGCGCGGCAATGTCGGCATGACCAACCTGCAAGTGGTCAATGCCATCCTTTATGTTGCCGAGCATGGCTGCAAATGGCGCGGCCTGCCCAAGCGCTTTGGCAATTGGCACACGGTGTACACACGCATGAACCGTTGGGCCAAGGCAGGTGTGCTGGACCGGATGTTCGCTGAACTGCAGAAGTCCCAAATCGTGCGCATCAAAATCGAGGCGGTCTCGCTGGACTCCACCAGCATCAAGGTGCATCCGGATGGGACTGGTGCGTTAAAAAAAACGGCCCACAATCTATCGGTAAATCGCGCGGCGGATGGAATACCAAGATTCATATGGTTGCCGCAGATGCTCGAACAGCGATCACGTTCGGATTGACGCCTGGCAACGCCCATGACGCACCTGCGGGCCGCACGTTGCTTGAACACCTTGGGCCTGTGGAGCGACCGATTCATTTGTTGATGGATCGTGCTTACGAAGGCAATGAGACGCGCCAACTAGCGCTTGATCTTGGCTACGTCCCGGTGGTCCCGCCAAAAGCCAATCGGGTCGAGCCCTGGGAGTACGACCGAGAAATGTACAAGCGGCGCAACGAAGTGGAGAGGCTGTTTCGTCGCTTGAAGGGCTACCGCCGGATTTTCTCGCGCTTCGAAAAGCTGGATGTCATGTTCCTCGGATTCTTAAGCTTCATCCTTGTCGTTGATGGACTTCGGATGTGTTAACAGGCCCTAGCAAGGAGTCTGCGCTGAAATTTTCGGTGACGATGCTGCGCTTCGAGCAAAAGGTGCGTTGCTGCCATTACCCGGAAAACACGGCGTTTCCGATGGACGTGACGGTGTATCCAACCATGATCCCGTCGCACAAGGCGATTTCGGCGTTCGAGGAAGAGTTGGACCTGGAGGCCAAGCCGTTGGGAGGCTTGAATGACGGCTGGGAATTCTCCGTGGATGACAAGGACGCCTGACGCAGTCGGTGTGCGAGAGCCTGCGATGCAGTCACTGCATCGCTGGGCTCGTCGCACCTTTTACCGCATCATCGCTGCGACTGCGGTACACGCCGCAGCTGTGACACGTCGTAGCCCATTGCGGCGATACGTTGAACTGCCTGCTGATAGTCGGCATCGGAGACCTGCGGGGTACGCGCCATGTACCAGACGTAGTCGCGCTTGCTGCGTGCCACGATGGTCTGTGTATAGCCTGGATCCAACCAAGCGATCACGTACTCGGCCTTGAACGGCCAGAGGAACTGCATGCTCCACAGCGCGCCATTGCCGTCCTTTGCAACCTGGCCGACTGGATGCATGGACTTGAGCGGCGCCTGGAAGCTGCCCTTGCGGAAGGTGAAGGTGGTCTGGATGCGGCCGTCCGGCCGCAGCGCATAGCTCTCCACCGCGTCATAGGCCTTGCGCTCCGGCCGGGTGGGAATGTGTGCGATCACATACCAGTCGCCCATGAAGCGTGGCACGTCGACGCTATCTGCGCGGGGCAGGGCGGAGCGCGCTTCGCTGCCGCTTGCACTCCCCCAGACCGCGAGCGTCAGCAACAGCAGCATCGAACGACGTCGCATGGCAATCTCCAACTCAAGGGCAGGTGCATGCACCTACGTAGTTGCGATGCGTCCGGATGCAACCTCATGCGCTGCAGTACCGGCTTCGGCGCAACATGCAGTCGTTGGCAGCGGCATGACGGTCGCGCTCGCCACATCACGGTAGCGTTGAAGCGCCCCGAGGCACGCGTTGCGCATGCCACGAAATGCTCGCTCAATGAGCCGTTTGCGCTAGGTCTGATGCGTCGCAGTGAGATCACGATGTGCCTTGAAACCGCAGCGGTGACACGACGTGTCGTTCAATGCCAGCGGGCGAGCGATGACGGGCTTGATGCAACCCGGCAGGCAGTTGCCCAAGGGTGCCTCACCAAGGCGACACCGCATCGGCCCCATATGGATAAATCGTCGCGATCTTGCCATCGGCGTCGTGCGCCAGCGGTGCCATCTTGATGCTGCGCAGATGCGTCTGGCCCTGCGACAGGCTGGCGTCGTGATAGAACAGATACCACTGGCCGTCAAAGGCGCAGATGGAGTGATGCGTGGTCCAGCCGACCACCGGTGCGAGCAGCACGCCTTGGTAGACGAAGGGGCCATAGGGTGAATCGCTGGTGGCGTAGCAGATGCGGTGGGTGTCGCCGGTGGAATACGACAGGTAGTAGCGGCCGGCGTGGCGATGGACCCAGGGGCCTTCGAAGAAGCGGCGGGCGTGGTCGTCGGCGCGGAGCGGGGCGCCGCGTTCGTCGAGGATGACGATCTCGCGGGTGGGCTCGGCCAGTTCGGTCATGCTGTCACGGAGACGCGCCACGCGTGGGCCGAGTGCGGGCGCGTCGCCCACCGGTTCCTGATGCGTATCTGCGTAAGCGTTGTTGCGGTAGTGCTGCAGCTGGCCGCCCCAGATGCCGCCGAAATACAGGTAATGCGTGCCATCGTCGTCGGCGAACACGGCCGGGTCGATCGAGTAGGTGCCGTCGATCGGTTCGGGTTCGGCGACGAACGGGCCTTGCGGCTGGTCGCCTACCGCAACGCCGATCTGGAAGATGCCGTCGGCGCGTTTGGCCGGGAAATACAGGTAGGTCTTGCCGTTGCGTTGCGCCGCATCCGGTGCCCACATCTGGCGCTGTGCCCAAGGCACGTCGCGTACGTGCAGGACCTGCCCCAGGTCTTCCACAGGCGCATCGGGATGCGCCATGCGAAAGACGTGGTAGTCGGCCATGTCGAAATGCGAGCCGTCGTCGCTGAAGGCCACGCCGGCATCGATGTCGTGCGAGGGATAGATGTACAACGCGCCGTCGAACACATGTACGGACGGGTCGGCGGTGTAGAGGTGGGTGACCAGCGGTGCGGAAATGGCGGTGCGCGTCAGCGCCTGCAATGCAGCGGCTTCCAGTTCATCGGACA
The DNA here is from genome assembly GCF_023337365.3 of Xanthomonas nasturtii. Taxonomy (NCBI): domain Bacteria; kingdom Pseudomonadati; phylum Pseudomonadota; class Gammaproteobacteria; order Lysobacterales; family Lysobacteraceae; genus Xanthomonas; species Xanthomonas nasturtii. The sequence continues at coordinate 4,662,781 of NZ_CP142084.2, read as the reverse complement.
TGCGCGTACCTGTGCATGAGGTGGGAGAGAGACATCACAGCGAAGCGGATGGAACGGCCTGACGGCGCACGCCCAGTTCGTGTTCGATGCGGGTTTCCAGCGGTTTGTCGATTTCGTACAGCGCCAGCAGCGCGGTGCCGAGCAGGAACGGGATGGACGCATACACGCTGATCGCCAGGCGGATGCCGTCGGTGACCGCCGCGCTCTGCTGCGGCAGTGCTGCGTCATAGCCGTAAAACGCCAGGATGCCGGCGACCAGCGCGCCGCCCACGCTCAGGCCGATCTTCAGGCCGCACAACATTGCCGAAAAAATAATCGCAGTGGCGCGGCGGTGGTTCTTCCACTCCGAGTAATCGGCCACGTCGGCAATCATCGCCCACAGCAGCGGGATGGTGATGCCGTAGAAAAAGCCGTGCAGCACGTAGGAGGCGAATACCCAGCCAATCGCATTTGGCGGATACACGTAGAACGCCAGCAAAAACAGCGTGGAAATCAGCAGCGCGCCGCCGAAGACGTTGCGCTTACCGTAGCGGTCGGCCAGACGTTTGGAAAAACCGATGCCCACGATCATCGCCACGATGCCGCCGGCACTGAACACGCTGAAGGCCGAGGTCGGTGCGTCCTGCGGCCATTGCAAGGCGCTCATGCCGGCGCCGGTCAGCACGCTGTTGATGGCAGCAATGAAGCGGTTGAATCCTGCTGCGTCGAGAAAGTGGGTCAGCGCACCGGCGTCGAGGTAATACTTGAAGTAGTAGATGTACATCCCGCCCTTCATGGCGAGATTGATGAAGACCAAAATCGTCAGTGCCAGCATCACCAGCCAGGGTTTGTTGCGCACCAGGTCGGTGAGGTCCTGGCGCACGCTGCTGCGTTGTTCGGCGATCGGCAGCACGCGCTCGCGGGTGGTGAAGAAGGTGATCAGAAAGCACAGCGTGCCGACTGCCGCGAACAGCGCCATGGTGTTGCGGAATCCTTGCGCCTTGTCGCCATTGCCCAGGATCAACACCAATGGCAGCAGCAACACCTGGATGATGAACTGCGCGAAGGTCACCGCCAGAAAACGATACGCAGACAGGCTGTTGCGCTGCTCCATGCTGCCGGTGAGCACGCCGCTCAACGCCGAATACGGCAGGTTGTTGGCCACGTAGACCAGCATCAGCAAGGTGTAGGTGGCGAAGGCGTAGGTGATCTTGCCGTGCTCGCCCAGGTCGGGCGTGTTGAACGCCGCCAGCGACAATGCGCCGAACGGCAGTGCCGTCCACAGGATCCACGGGCGGAACTTGCCCCAGCGGGTACGGGTGCGATCGGCCAGGATGCCGATGATGGGCGTGAACACGAACGCGCCGAGCAGGCCGACCACGAAGATCAACGTGGCCGCCGCGCTCGCCGGGATGCGGAACACATCGGTATAGAAGAACGCCAGGAAGGTGACCAGCGTCTGGAAGATCAGATTGGCCGCCAGGTCGCCCAGGCTGTAGCCGATCTTTTCGCGCACGGAGAGCTGCTGTGACCGATCGTTCATGAGGTGAGGCGGGCTCGAAGAATGCTGCGGAAAACGCCGCGGCGCGCGCCATGCTGCTGACCGCGACCCATCCGGATCGCGGCAGCAGGCATGGCGGCTGAAGTGTCCAGCAAAACCGTGCGCGCCGTCGCCAGGGAGGGGGCGACGGCGCGCGCTGCGCGGAGCATGCGGCAAGGCCACGCGCGTGCGGTGGCGCGGCCGCATCGGCCCGGCATCTGCGTCGTCATGGCGATGCGCACGCTCAGAACGTACCGCGGATGCCGAGCATCACCGTGCGCCCGGGCTCGTACAGATCGTAGGTGGCGTTGGGCCAGGCGTAGGTGGTGCGCAGTGGCTCGTCGGTGATGTTGGTGACGTTGAGGGTGATTTGCGGCTTGGACGGCAGCCAGTCCAGCGCATAGCTGGCCGACAGATCCAGCTGGCCGCGTGCATCGGCGTTGAGGCGTGCGTACGGGATGCCGTTCTGATTGGCGCCGGAGATCACCATGTCGTCGTTCCAGGTGTAGGACAGGCGCACCGAGGCGGCGTCTTTTTCCCAGTACACGGTGCCGTTCCACAGGTTCGGCGCCACGCCGACCGCCACTGCCGGGATGCCTTCGCCTTCGGAGGATTGGGTGACATGGGTGTAGTTCACGCTGAAGCCCATGCCGTCGACCAGCTTGTCCAGCGGCTGCACCCAGATCGCTTCGGTGCCGCGGATGTTGAGCACGCCATCGGCATTGACCTGGGTCTGCACATCGACCGTGGCGGCGTTCGGGCCACCGCGCTGGTCCAGCCCGGCCTGCTGGATCGGCAGCAGGCTCTCGTACGGCACGCCCAGGTCGTTGAAGGGAATGCGCCGCACGCCATTGACGGTGAAGCCGCTGATGCGCTTGTTGAACAGCGTCAGGCCCACATAGCCCTCGCCGCCGGTGTACCACTCGCCGCCGAAATCCACATTGGTGGACAGGTACGGCGCCAGGTTCGGATTGCCCTGGGTTGCGGTCTGCGCGGAGGGGTCGCTGAAGTTGGTGTTGGGCAACATCGCGCTCGGATCCGGCCGGGTGAGCGTGCGCGAGCTGGACAGGCGCAGCACCACGTTGTCGGCCACATCCCAGGCGGCGTTGAACGAGGGCAGGGTTTCCTTGTAATCCGAATCCAGCACCTGCACGCGGCGGATGCCGTTGATGGTGACCGGGCCGGTGATGGTCTGGTCGGTGGTGACATACCGCACGCCGGCGTTGAAGCGCAGCGTGCGGTTCCACACTTCGGTTTCGGCATTGGTTTCGATGTAGAACCCCAGGTTCTTTTCGCGAATGCCGCCGGCCGAAGCGCCAGTGTTGGCGGAGTTGGTTTCCGGTGCGGAATCGCGCAGTGGGTAATAGTTGGTGTCGCGCAGGAAGCGGCCGAAATCGGCGGTGATGAAGCCGTCCGGGCCTGGCCGCAAATAGCCGGCCAGTGCCGAATTCGGTATCGCCGAGCCAGGCCCGCCGTTGCACACGTTGCCGCCACCGCCGCGGCACACCACCTGTTCCCACGCCACGCTGTTGTCGAAGCCGCGAATGGTGCGCTCGGCCTGGTCGTAGGCGGCGCCGATCTTGATGTTGCGCTTGTCTTCGCCGAACTGCAGGTCGGCACGGCCGCCACGCGTTTCGGTGATGCGCTTTTCGTTCTGGATATTGACCCGGCCACCGTTCCAGCCCCAGCCCAGGTTGGGGTCGTTGAGATCCAGCGGGCTGCTGATCGAGGGGCGGTCGCCGCCCTGGTTGCGATAGTCCACGGTGGTGAACGGCGAGGTCACCAGGATGCTGGGCGATTCGCGGTCCAGCCAGCTGCGCGTGGCATTGGCCTGCACATTGAGCTTGATGTCCTGCTCGGCACCGAACAGCAGTTCCGCGCCGGGATTGACGCTCCAGAACTTGACCTCTTCGCGGTACGGGCGCGCTTCCAGAAAGTACTGCGCATTGGCAAAGGTGGCGCTGGTGACCACGTTGTTCTGGTCCAGCTGCATGCCGAGTGGAATCATGTTGCCGTTGCGGCCGATCAGATTCATGCTGATCCGCTCGGTGGTGCGCTTGGCTTCGGAATACAGCGTATCCAGGTAGAAATGCATGCTGTCGGAGGGGCGCCATTCCAGCGACATCACCGAGGCATCGCGGTCGCGATCGCCATTCATGTAGACCTGGCGGCCTAACCGCGGAATCAAGGCATCGCTGATCTGGTCGATGCTCAGGCCCGGGTTGCGTGCCAGCAGCCACGCCGCGTCGATGGTTTCGCCGGTGGTGAGCCCGCTGCCGGCGGTGGCCGGCACGCGGTCGGGAATGCGCCAGTTGCCGCCGCCATTGACGTTGCAGGCGGCCGGTTGATTGGTGGCCGGCGTGCCCGCGGGCGGGGTGAGACCGCACTGGGTGTAGGTCAGGCCGGGGTTGGTCCAGCCCACGCTCTCGAAGCCGCGCACGCCGAGCTTGCTGCGCACCGACGCCACGCCGAACAACGCGCCGAGCGTGCCTGCTTCGTTGGTCCAGCTGCCCATGAAGGCGCCACGCGGGGTGGTCTTCTCGCTGGTGCTGTTCCAGTCGGCCTGCGCCTGATAAGTGAAGTGCACACCGGGGCGATCGAACGGACGCGCGCTGCGCATGTCCACCACACCGGAGACGCCGCCTTCGAGCATGCTGGCGGTGGGCGTCTTGCTCACCGTGAGCTGGGTGAAGAATTCGGTGGGAAACAGGTTCAGATCGACTTCGCGATTCTGGTTCTGCGCATTCAAGCCGATCGAAGCGGTGGCGATGCTGGCGCCGTTGAGCGTGGTCTTGGTGAAGCTGGTGCCCAGGCCGCGGATGGCGATGTTGAGGCCTTCGCCGTTGACGTCGCGCGACAGCTGCACACCGGGGATGCGGTTGAGCGACTCGGCGATATTCATGTCCGGAAACTTGCCGATGTCTTCGGCAAACACGGTGTCGGCAAAGCCCACCGAATCGCGCTTGGCATCGGTGGAAAACTGGATGCTGCGTCGGTAGCCGGAGACGGTGACGGTGTCCAGCTGGGTCACTGCATCGGCGTTGCCGGCAGCGGCCGGTGGCGTTTGCGCGGCGCTGTCGGCGTCGGTGGATTGTGCCCAGGCGGCGGTGCTGGCCATTCCCAGCAGGATGGACCCCAACGCGCAGGACAGCGCGGTACGTGCGTAGCTGTTCTTCACCGTAATCCCTTCCCTAACAGGTGAGCAGATGTCCTACGCATCGCCCCTGCGCAGGGAGTGCCGCTGCCGGTGAGCGGCGCGACGATGGTGCGATGGGGGAGACGGACGATCAGTGCGCTGGATGTTAGCGCTACCAAATTCGGAACATCACGCTGCAGGGCAGCATAGTTGCGTGGACATGGCCGCAAGCAGCCGGCGCGAGCGCGGAAACCAGCGCTCAAGCGCGTGCATACGGTGGCGCAGTGCTGCACTGCGCGATGGATTTATCGCAATGTCGTGGTAATGGTAGCGCTATCACCCGTGGCGCAAGGCCACCTTCGTGCAGGTGCAGTGGCCGATGAATCGAACCGAAGAACGCGGCAGCGATATGCCCGGCTGGCAGCTGGCTGGCTCACGCATGCATAGCGCCGTGCAACCTGTGCAGACCGCAGGCGATCGGCTGCGGTGGTGCAGGCCACACGCATGAGTGAGCTGCCCACCGCTGCGCCTGTCGCTGCGTCGGCACGGCTGGGCCGGGTGCGCTGGCGCGTCTGCGCCTTGCTGCTGGCGGCCACCACCATCAACTATGTGGACCGCCAGGTGCTGGGCGTGCTGGCGCCGTTTTTGCAGACGCAGATCGGCTGGAACGAAATCCAGTACGGCTACATCGTCACCGCATTCCAGGCTGCGTATGCGTTGGGCCTGCTGTGCAGCGGTGCGGTGATCGACCGCTTCGGCACCCGGCTTGGCTATGCAATGGCGATCGGTATCTGGAGCCTTGCGGCGATGGGGCATGCGTTGGCTACCAGCGTGCTTGGCTTTGCGATTGCGCGGTTTTTTCTGGGCCTTGGCGAATCCGGCAATTTTCCCGCAGCGCTCAAGACCGTGGCCGAGTGGTTCCCGCGCCGCGAGCGTGCGCTGGCCACCGGCATCTTCAATTCCGGCTCCAATATCGGTGCCATCGTTGCGCCATTGCTGGTGCCGTTGATCGCCACCGCCTGGGGCTGGCAGGCGGCATTCCTGTTCACCGGTGTGCTCAGTGCCGCCTGGTTGGCGGTGTGGTGGTTCAGTTATCACCCGCCCGAGCAACAACCCGGGTTGTCGGCCGCAGAACTGGCGCATATCCGCAGCGATGCGCATGAGCCGGTGCAACGCCGGCTGTCGTGGTTGCAGGTGCTGCGCCATCGCCAAGCCTGGGCATTTGTGCTGGGCAAGCTCATCACTGACCCGATCTGGTGGTTCTTCCTGTTCTGGTTGCCGAAGTTCCTGCACGCCGAATACGGCTTGAGCCTGTTGCAGTTGGGCGCGCCACTGATTGTGATCTTCGTGCTGGCCGATATCGGCAGCATTGCCGGTGGATGGGTGGCCGGGCGGTTCATCGCGCGCGGCTGGAGCGTCAACCGCGCACGCAAGACCGCGATGCTGATCTGCGCGATTTCGGTCGTGCCCATCGTGTTTGCCGCGCGTGCCGACAACCTGTGGCTGGCGGTGGCGCTGATCGGCCTGGCCACGGCTGCGCACCAGGGCTGGTCGGCCAACCTGTTTACGCTGCCTTCGGACATGTTTCCGCGGCATGCGGTGGCTACCGTGGTGGGCATCGGCGGGTTTGCCGGGTCGGTGGGCGGCATGCTCATTGCCACCTTCATCGGCTTTTTGCTACAGGCGACCGGAAGTTATGTGCCGGTGTTCCTGATGGCAGGGTCGGCCTATCTGCTGGCGCTGGCAGTGGTGCACTCTCTGGTGCCGCGACTGGACCCGGCGCAGCTGCCGGCAACCACTGCAACGCCTTCTTCGTCCTGAGGAATCATCATGCATCTGCGCCTGTTCACCCTGGCCCTGTTGCTGGCGGCAAGCCACGCACCGACTGCGCAGGCCGCGCCGTTGGCGGCCGGTGCATCCAAGTTTCTGGGCAGTGCCTATGCCCCGCAACAGGCGCCCGGGTTTGTGCAGTACTGGAACAAGCTCACCCCGGAGAATGGCGGCAAATGGGGCACCGTGGAGGCGGTGCGCGACCAGATGGACTGGAGCACGCTCGACGCCGCCTACCGGTTCGCGCAGGCCAACGGCCTGCCGTTCCAGATGCATGTGATGGTGTGGGGCAACCAGCAGCCGGAGTGGATCAAGACCTTGCGGCCGGCCGAGCAGCGCCGCGAGATCGAGCAATGGTTTGCGGCCGTTGCGCAGCGCTACCCGGACATCGCGCTGCTGGAAGTGGTGAACGAACCGCTCAACGACCCGCCAAGCAAGGCCGATACCGGCGGCGGCAACTACCTGCAGGCACTGGGCGGGGATGGCGACAGCGGCTGGGAATGGGTGCTGCAGTCGTTTCGGCTTGCGCGTCAGCACTTTCCGCAGACCAAGCTGATGATCAACGACTACAGCATCACCAACAGCACGCAGGCCACGCAGAAATATCTGCAGATCGTACGGCTGCTGCAGCGCGAGCACCTGATCGACGCCATCGGCGTACAGGAGCATGCCTTCGAGACCACGCCGAACGTGGCGATGTCGGTACATCGCGACAATCTGGATGCGCTGGCCGCCACCGGCCTGCCGATCTACATCACCGAGTTCGATCTGGACGGGCCCACCGATGCGCAGCAGCTGGCCGACTATCAACGCGTGTTTCCGGTGTTCTGGGAACACCCGGCAGTCCATGGCATCACCTTGTGGGGGTTTCGGCCCGGTCTGTGGCGGGACAAGGAAGCGGCGTATCTGATTCGCGCCAATGGCAGCGAGCGGCCCGCGCTGGCGTGGCTGCGTGATTACGTGGCTGCGCACCCCGGCACGCCTGCGCCATGACTGCTCTTGCAACGCGCAGCGCCCACACACGTTTTTGCCCGGTGTCCTGACTCATGCCAATGCCCTCACCCCTGACGCTGCACGACGACCGCCTGTTGCCTGCCGACCCCGGCACGCGTGCAATCGCCCGCAGGCTGTACGCGCAGATCGCCAACCTGCCGATCATCAGCCCGCATGGCCACACCGACCCGGCGTGGTTCGCCGGCAATGCGCCGTTCGCCAACGCCACCGAGTTGTTGCTGGTGCCGGACCACTACGTGTTCCGCATACTGTACAGCCAGGGCATCGGCCTGGATGCGCTGGGCATCCCACGCGCCGATGGCACGCGCGCAGCAGTGGACCCGCGCGCGGCGTGGCGTGTGTTTGCCGAGCACTACACGTTGTTGCGTGGCACTCCGTCGGCGCTGTGGCTCAATCATGTGTTCCACAACGTGTTCGATCTGCGCATCCGGCTCGATGCCGGCACCGCCGATCACTACTACGACCACATCACTGCTGCGCTGCAGACGCCGGGCTTTCGCCCGCGTGCGCTCTTCGAGCGCTTCAACATCGAGGTGATCGCCACCACCGAATCGCCGCTGGATCCGCTGCAGCACCATGCGGCCATTGCCGCCAGCGGCTGGCAGGGACGGGTGGTGACTGCGTATCGCCCCGACCCGGTGGTGGACCCGGACCACGAACACTTTGCCGGTGCATTGCAGCAGTTCGGCGCGCTCACCGGTGAGGACGTGCTGAGCTGGCCCGGCTATCTGCGTGCGCACCGGCAACGGCGTGTGTTCTTCGCTGCGCACGGTGCCACCTCGACCGATCATGGGCACCCCAGCGCCGCCACCGCAGATCTGTCGCCGGCCGAGGCGCAGCGCCTGTTCGACACGGTGGTGCGCGGTGCTGCAACGCCGGAGCAGGCCGAGCTGTTCCGCGCACAGGTCCTGACCGAAATGGCGGCAATGAGCCTGGACGATGGTTTGGTGATGCAGCTGCATCCGGGCTGTTTTCGCAATCACAACCGGCAGGTGTTCGACACCTACGGGCGCGACAAGGGCGCCGATATTCCGATGCGCACCGATTACGTGCATGCGTTGAAGCCTTTGCTGGATCGCTACGGCAACGACCCGCGCTTGCGCTTGATCGTGTTCACCCTGGACGAGACCAGCTACAGCCGCGAACTGGCGCCGTTGGCCGGGCATTACCCATCGCTGCTGCTCGGCCCGGCGTGGTGGTTCCATGACGCGCCGGAGGGCATGTGGCGCTTTCGCGAACAGACCCTGGCCAGCGCCGGTTTCTACAACACCGTGGGTTTCAACGACGACACGCGCGCGTTCCTGTCCATTCCGGCGCGGCACGATGTGGCGCGGCGCGTGGACAGCGCCTTCCTCGCCAAACTGGTGGCCGAGCATCGGCTGGAAGAGGACGAGGCGCTCGAGGTGGCGATCGATCTGGCATATCGCCTGCCCAAGCAGGCGTACAGGTTGTGAAGCGGCGCGAAAGGCTTTGCAGCGCTGCTGGCACCGGCACGATGCGGCACCTGTTCGCGCACCACGCGCGACGCGCCTGCGCAGCGCTTGCCTGGCTCTGCATCGCATTGCCCGCATTGCCCGCAGCGGCCGCACCACACGCCAGCGCCGATACCCCACGCGAACGTATATCGCTCAACGCGCAGTGGCGCTTTCAGCGTGGCGACCCGCCCGGCAACCAGGAAACCCTGGATTACGCGGTACGCCCACAGATGATACGCAGCGAAGACGGCAAGGTGGCCGATGCGCAACCCGAACAGGCGCAGCACGTCGATACGGCGGCCGTGCGCGTGCTCAAACCGTGGATCCTGCCCACCGCCAACGGCTTGATCGCAGATCCGGCCCAGCGGCACACACGCCCACCGGGCAACCCGGGCAGCACGGTGGCTTACGTGCAGCCGCACTTCGACGACAACGCATGGGAAACCGTAGACCTGCCGCATGACTGGGCCTTTGCCGGGCCGTTCCTGGCCGATGGGCCGTACGGTGGCATGGGGCGGTTGCCGAGCTGGGGCATCGGCTGGTATCGCAAGAGCCTGGACATCCCGGCCAGCGATCGCGGCCGCGCGCTGTTTCTGGATCTCGATGGCGCGATGGCGTACGCCACGGTCTGGCTCAACGGCAAACTTGTCGGCGGCTGGCCGTACGGCTACAGCTCCTGGCGCGTGGACCTGACCCCGTACGCCATTGCGGGCAAGCGCAATCAACTGGCCATTCGCCTGGATAACCCGCCCGAGTCTGCGCGCTGGTATCCCGGTGGCGGACTGTATCGCAATGTGTGGCTGACCAAAGCGGCGCCATTGCATATCGCCCAGTGGGGCACGCAGCTGACCACGCCGCAGGTGGCATCGGATGTTGCGCAGGTGCAGCTGGCGGTGACGCTGGACAATACAGCACGCAGCGCGGCACAGGCGCAGGTGAACACGGCGATCTATCTGCTCGACGATGCGAGCGGCACGCCCAGCGGCGCGCCGGTCGCGCGCATTCCAGCACAGCCGGTCAGCGTGCCTGCCGATGGCTCCGCGCGCGTGCAAGGCAGCGCCCGCATCCAGGCGCCGCGTCTGTGGGGGCCGCCACCCACACAGCAACCGCATCGCTATGTGGCCATCACCGAGGTCAGCCAGCACGGGCGTGTGGTGGACCGTTACGAAACCCGCTTCGGCATCCGCAGCATCGTCTTCGATGCCGACAAGGGGCTACTGGTCAACGGCGAACCCGTGCCGATCCGTGGGGTGAACAACCATCACGACCTGGGCGCACTCGGCGCGGCGTTCAACGTGCGCGCGGCCGAGCGCCAACTGCAATTGCTGCAGCAGATGGGTGCCAACGCCGTTCGCATGAGCCATAACCCGCCTGCACCGGAGTTGCTGGAGCTCACCGACCGCATGGGCCTGCTGGTGGTGGATGAAGTGTTCGACAGCTGGGAGATGAAGAAGACCCCGCTGGATTTCCATCTGGTATTTGCGCAGTGGCACGAGCCGGATCTGCGCGCGATGCTGCGGCGCGACCGCAACCATCCTTCGGTGGTGCTGTGGAGCGTGGGTAACGAGGTCGGCGAGCAATACACCGGCGAACAAGGCGCAGCGATCGCACGCACGCTGCACGCCATCGTGCATGAGGAAGACCCGACACGCCCGGCCACGGTGGCGATGAACTACGCCTCGCCCGCGATGCCGCTACCGGCTGCACTGGATGTCATCAGCCTCAATTACCAAGGCGAAGGTATTCGCGATGCGCCCGAGTTCGAAGGCACCGAGCGCATTCGCAAACAGCCGCAGTATCCGGCGTTTCATGCGCGGTTTCCGCACAAGGCCATCCTCAGCAGCGAGACCGCATCGGCACTGAGCAGCCGCGGCGTGTATCTATTTCCGGTCACGCCGGACAACAGCGCACCGGTACGCGATGGCCGTGGGGGCGACCCTGTGGCGCATCAGGTCAGCGCCTACGAGCTGCATGCGGTGGATTTCGGCTCCAGCGCCGACAAGGTGTTCGCCGCGTTGGATCGGCACCCCTATGTCGCCGGCGAGTTCGTCTGGACCGGTTTCGATTACCTGGGCGAACCCACGCCTTACTACAGTTCGCGCAGTTCGTACTCCGGTATTTTCGATCTGGCCGGTTTTCCCAAGGATCGCTACTGGCTGTATCAATCGCGCTGGCGGCCAGAGGTGCCGGTGGCGCATCTGTTGCCGCATTGGAGCTGGCCAGGGCGCGAAGGACAGGTCACGCCCGTGCATGTGTTCACCTCCGGCGACGAGGCCGAGCTCTTCGTCAACGGCATCTCGCAGGGGCGCAAGCGCAAGGCACCGCTGCAGTACCGGCTACGCTGGGACGCGGTGGTGTACCAGCCCGGCGAACTGCGCGTGCAGGCGTACAAGCACGGCAAGCCGTGGGCGAGCGAGCGCGTGCACACCGCAGGCCCCGCCGCACGCATGCAGCTGACGCCGGACCGCAGCAACATCCGTGGCGACGGACAGGACCTGAGCTTTGTCAGCGTGCGCCTGCTCGACCGCGAGGGACGTCCTGCACCGACCGCCGGCGACCGCCTGCGTTTCCGCATCGACGGCCCCGGCGAACTGGTGGCCACCGACAACGGCGATCCCACCAACCTGGAAGTGTTCGCCTCCTCGCAACGCAACGCGTTCAACGGGCTATGCCTGGCGATTGTGCGTGCGAAAACCGGGGCGCGCGGCACGATCACCCTGCACGTGGAATCGGACACCTTGCAAAGCGCACAGACACAGCTGGTGGTGCAGTGATGGCGATACAGTGCAATCGAACCCTGCGGCACCTCAACGGAGCTTCTGCCATGCACAATCAAGGCGTTCGCCGCAGCAGATGCCTGGCACTGCTTGTGGCGTGCGTGAGTGGGTTGCTCACGGCGCAGGCTTTGGCCGCGTGCGGCACCGCTGGCACCTCGCTCAAGCATGCATATGCAGATGGCTTTCTGCTCGGTACTGCGGTCAATGCCGAGATCGTCTCCGGCAAGGACGCCGCATCTGCCGCGCTGGTGGCCTGCCACTTCAATGCCGTCACCGCAGAGAACGTGATGAAGGCCGAAGTGCTCGCACCACAACGAGGCGTGTTCGATTTCAGTGCCGCTGACGCGTTCGTGGCCTACGCACAACGCAACCAGCAGTTCGTGGTCGGCCACACCCTGGTCTGGCACAACCAGACGCCGGAATGGTTTTTCACCACCGCCGATGGTCAACCCAATACGCCTGCACAACAGCTGGAGCGCATGCGCGCACATATCCAAACGGTGGCCGGGCGCTATACAGGCAAGGTGCAAGCCTGGGACGTGGTCAACGAAATCATCGACGAAGACGGCAGCTACCGCTCGACCAACTGGGTGCAGCGCATTGGCGACGGCGACACAGTGGTGCGTAATGCCTTCAGCTTTGCGCAGCGCTACGCGCCCGATGCACAGCTCTACTACAACGACTTCAATGCATGGCGGCCTGCCAAGCGCGATGGCATCGTGCGCATGGTCAGAATGCTGCAGCAGGCCGGTATCCGCGTCGATGGCGTGGGCATGCAGGGTCATTGGGGCCTGAATTACCCCAGCCTGCGCGATATCGAAGACGCCATCGATGCGTACGCCGCGCTTGGCGTCAAGGTCATGATCACCGAGCTGGACATCGACGTGCTGCCGCTCACCAAGGAGGGCCAGGTCATCGGCACCGGGCTGGCGCACAAGCAGTTTCAACTGCCGGAATTCAAGCGCTTCCTCGACCCGTATCGCGATGGCCTGCCTGCCGATGTGCAGGCGCAACTGCGCGACCGCTACGCCGAACTGTTCGCCCTGTTCTGGCGCAAGCGCGACAAACTCGCGCGCGTCAGCGTGTGGGGCGTGAGCGATGCCATGTCGTGGAAGAACGATTACCCCGTGCCTGGCCGCAGCAACTATCCGCTGCTGTTCGACCGCAATCATCAGCCTAAACCGGCGCTGGATGCGGTGCTGGCGGTGCCGGCGGCGAGCGACGTCCGCTAGCGGCTGCCAACCCGCGCAGCAGCCTGCACACGCATGATGGCATCATGCCCGCACCTTGAGACAGGACTGACCGATGCGCTTGCCGCCTTATCTGCTGTTGGCCGTGCCCTTGCTGGCGGTGCTTGCTGCCTGCACCAAGCAGACCCCACCGACGCCGCGTTTCCCTGCCATCGGCCAGTTGCAGACATTCGACCGCAGCTTCGGTGCTGTGGTCGCAAGCGATGCACGCATCGAAAAGCTCACCGAAGGCTTCACCTGGTCCGAAGGCCCGGCATGGGTGCGCAACGGCGGCTATCTGCTGTTCACCGATGTACCGGAAAACAAGCTGTATCGCTGGTCCGAAGAGGCCGGCCTGTCGGTCTTGCTGTCGCCTTCCGGCTACACCGGCCCGGAGCTGCCCACGCTGCGCGAAGCCGGCGCCAATGGCCTGTATGCCGAGCCCGACGGCAGTGTGCTGCTTGCAGACTCCGGCACCCGCATCCTGGCCAGGCTCGACCCGGTCACGCGCAAGAAAACCCCGCTTGCGACCGCTTTCGAAGGCCACCGCTTCAACAGCCCCAACGATGTCGTGCGGCGCAACGATGGCGTGGTGTTCTTTACCGACCCGCCGTACGGGTTGAAGGACCTGGATCAATCGCCGGTCAAGGAGCTGCGTTTCAACGGCGTCTATCGCCTGGACACCGATGGCAGCGTGCACCTGCTGGACGACAGCCTGAGCTTCCCCAACGGCATCGCGCTCTCGCCGGATGCGCGCACCCTGTACGTCTCCAACTCCGATCCGAAGCGCCCGATCTGGATGGCCTACACACTCGATGCGCAAGGCGCGGTCACCGGCAAGCGCGTGTTCGCCGATGCCTCCGACCTGATGGCCAAAGACGTCCCCGGCTTGCCCGACGGCATGGCCGTGGCCGCGGACGGTACGCTGTTCGCCACCGGCCCCGGTGGCGTGATCGTGTTCGATGCAGCCGGCAAGCGGCTAGGCCGGATTGCCACCGGCGAGGCGGTCTCCAACTGCGCGTTCGGCAACGATGGCCACACCCTGTACATGACCTCGCACGCGATGCTGACGCGGGTGCGGGTGAAGTCGCTGGGGTTGCAGTTCGTACGTTGATGCATCCAACACATGCGCGCGCAACTTGGTTGCGTTCACATGCATCCGCATCAGCGATGTCCGAGCCTTCGATGCGCCACCGACTACTCTGTCAACGTCTTTGCATCCAGCATCAGCAGGTCGTCCAGCTCCGGCCCGCCGCCTCGGTTGGCGCTGCCTGCAGCGAGATAAAGCCGTCCATCGATAGTTGCGGCTTGCGTGCCATGTCGCCCCTGCGGCAGCGCAGCCAGCGTGGTCCACACGGCTGCGTGCGGGTCGTAGGCCTCCACTTCGTCGTGCGCCTTGACCTGGCGCATGCTCTCGCCGCCGATGATCAGCAGCTGGCCCTTGCGAGCGATGGCAGCGGCGCCGGCACGCTGCGTCGGTAACGCCGCCTGCGCCACCGACCAGGTGCCGCGCTTGATGTCGTAGATGTCCACTTCCGGAATCGTCTGCGCCAGCGTGTTGCCGCTTTCATGCGCTGACCGGCGCCCACCTGCCGCATACAGTTTGCCGTCGATCACTGCTGCATGAAAATGATCGCGCGCATGCGGGGCATCGGCCAGCTGCGTCCATTGCTGGGTTTTGGTATCGAAGGCATCCAGCCACGGCACATAACCGCGCATGTGCCCGCGCGTGTTGCCGCCCACCAGATACAGCACGCCATCATGCGCAACCGCGCCAGCCGCGCCACGCCGACGGTGCGCGGGAATTTCCGGCCCCACTTGCCAAGTGTCGGTCTGCGGGTCATAGATCAGCATGTGGCTCAGCGAGGCTTTTTCCGGGTAGTCGCCGGTGAACCCACCCACAAAATACAGCTTGCCCGACACCACCACTGCCTGCGCATGGCTGACCATCAGCGGGGGCGCACTGCCTTGCGACCAACGCTGCGTTCGGGTGTCGTAGATGTCCAGTGGCCGCTGGCCGCGCCCACCGATCAGATAGAGCCGCTCGCCGATAGCCACCAGGCTATTCTCGTGCCTTCACGCAGATTAGCTCGCTGCATGCGAACACTACCGGCTAGCCTTGGACACCGAGAGCACCGCATGCCGCGCACCGCCACATCTCATACGATTGATCTGTCGCCACCCAAAAACGTTGCGCAGGCGGCGGCGCGCGGGTTGAAGTTGCGCCAGCAGCATGGCCGTGGTGGTACCGCGATCGGTGTGGCGCGTGCGCGCGATCTGTCTGCGCAAAAGGCGCTGTCCGCTCAAATCATTCGCCGCATGTACTTGTACTTCGCACGGCACAGTGTCGACAAGAACGGCAAGGGCTGGGCGGACGCCAAGGCACCGTCGGCCGGCTACATCGCCTGGCTGCTCTGGGGTGGCGATGCGGGCCAACGTTGGGCAGCCCGTCTGTACCAGCGTCTGCAGGACGTAACCCCCAAGAAGGGTGCTGAAACTGGAGATGGGTCAAAGAAGACCGCAACAAAGAAGGGAAGTGCAAAAAAGAGCGCGGTCAAGAAGAGCGCGACGAAAAAGGCTGCGGCCGGACGTGCCTCCATCAAAAATGCTGCGTCGTCGCCAGTTGCAAGAAAGGCATCCAAGAAGATCGCAAAGAAAACCGCAACAAAGAAAACCGCTACAAAGAGACCCACGACCAAAAAGGCGCCGGCCAAGCGCGGTGCGGCGAAGAAGAGTGCCTCCGTTGCAAGCACTGCAACAAAAGCTGCAAGCAAGAATTCGGCACCCTGGAATCAATCAAACCCGAAGGGCGCCGCGCGCGCCAAGCCGCTGTCTGCGGCGCAAAAGACCCAGGCCCGCAAACGCGCCAAAGCGGCTGGCCGCCCTTACCCGAACCTGGTGGATAACATGGCGGTGGCCAGCAAGCGCGGCACGACCAAGCGCGCTACCAAGCCAAGCGCCCCGAAGAATGAAGTGACCCCCAAAAGCTGGACAGTTGGGCGATCAGACAGCTAGCTCGGCCTGTTGCCGGTACTTTACCGGGCTCAGGCCGTTCAATTTCAACTTGATCCGGTCTTCGTTGTAGTACCTGATGTACTCCACCAGCCCGGCTTCTAGGCGTTCGATGCTGTCAAAGCTGTTGAGGTAGAAAAATTCTGACTTCAGCGTCCCGAAGAAGCTCTCCATGGCCGCGTTGTCCAAGCAGTTGCCGCGTCGGGACATGCTTTGTTTCAGAGAATGGTTTGCGAGCTTATGCCGGTAATTTTCGTGCTGGTAGTGCCATCCCTGGTCAGAGTGGATCATCGGCCGAGCGTCGGGTGACAGTTTCTTGATTGCCTGATCCAGCATCTGACCTACCAGGTCCAACACCGGCCGGCGTTTCATCTGGTAAGCCACAATTTCGCCGTTGTACAGATCCATGATTGGTGAAAGATAGAGCTTCATGCCCTGCACCTTGAACTCGGTGACATCGGTCACCCACTTCTGGTTAGGCATAGCGGCTTCAAACTGGCGGTCCAGTATATTTGGCACGATGACATTGGCTGCGCCCTTGAATGCGCGGTAGCGCTTGATGCGTACCCGCGATTGCAGGCCCAGTGCGGCCATCAGACGCTGCACCCGCTTGTGGTTGATCGCCTCACCCTGATTGGCCAATTCCAGTGTGATGCGGCGATAGCCATAGCGCCCTTGGTGTTCATCGTAAATCGCGCGGATGCGCTCACACAGCGCGACCTCGCCCTGATCGGGATGGGCCAGGGCATGCATCTGGTAGTAAAACGTGCTGCGTGATAGCTCGGCCGCTTCGAGCAAAAGCGGCAGTGCGTGGGTCTGCCTCAATCCTTGGACGGCGTGCGCTTTGTACGCTGCGCCGCCTGCTCTTGCTGGATCAAGGCATCGAGTTTTTTTAGGTAGGCCGTCTCCGCACGCAGGTAGGCCACTTCCTTGAGCAGCTCATCGCGGCTCATGTCCTCGGCGGGCTTGGACGAGCTGGTCTTTTTCATCGGTTTGTGAGGCGGCAATGGAGGTGGCGCTAACGCTTGGGCGCCGCCGTCAGCATACAGCCGTTGCCACTGTGCCACCGCGCCGGCACTGCCTATCTGGAAGTAGCTCGTGGCCTCGCGCGCAGACATCCCCTCCTGGCGCATCTTTTCAAGAACCTCCAGCTTGAACGGGACATCGTAGGACCGAGGCTTGCGGTCAAACCCGCGCCAACCATGTAGCCGGTAGGTCGCTGCCCAACGCCTGACCGTAGAGAAA
Organism: Xanthomonas nasturtii; assembly: GCF_023337365.3. Classification (NCBI taxonomy): domain Bacteria; kingdom Pseudomonadati; phylum Pseudomonadota; class Gammaproteobacteria; order Lysobacterales; family Lysobacteraceae; genus Xanthomonas; species Xanthomonas nasturtii. The sequence continues at coordinate 4,645,544 of NZ_CP142084.2, read as the reverse complement.
TCCAGACCATAACTGCGGGCCACCGCCTTGAGCGAGATTGAGGTCTTGCAGGCCTCCTTGGCGACCTGAAGTTTGAAGCGTGCATCATATCGATTCATGAAATCCTCGGAGTTGGACGGGGTGTCCAACTTCCGGGGGTCACTTCAGAACGGCGCCCCGAAGAACGGCGCAGGGAAGAAATAACGGCATCGGCAAATCCCAGCGGAAGCGCAAGCTGCACGTAGGCGAGTGCGTGCACGCACCAGCGGCCTGCAGGTAAGCAGCCTGCGCCGAGCAGGTGCCGGCTACGGAGCAGGGCGCTGGCGCTTGCTCTCGCCCCTGCAGCGGTCAGAGCAGTACTTCACCTCATCCCACACGCGCTCCCACTTCTTGCGCCAACGAAATGGCCGGCCGCATCGAACGCATACCTTTTCCGGTAGATCCTGTTTTTTACGTGTCGCCATTTGGTCGGGGAATCTGAAAGACGTGTCGCTACTGTGGGACGCCAGCATGTCATAGCATGCGCAATGCGGAAATCCGTGTGCGACAAAGCACGGCCGAGCAAGGCATGGATGCAGTCTTGCTTTGTTATAGTGCTGGGGCAGCAGGTTGATAACACGCCCGGGATACCAGAACACGCTGCGCGACACATGTTCCCCCTCTCAAACAAGGACGTTCGTGAAATCATTTTTGCTGATCGCGTCGGCACTTCTTTACGTTGTTGCGCTGTGTCTTCCTGCACTGGACGGGGGCGCGGATCAAGTAGGTGGCCTGATCATCCTGTTGTTTGGCTGGATCCAGATACTGGACGGCCAATGTATTGCATGGGTGAGCAATCTGCTGTTCTTTGGCGCCTGGCTCTGTTACTTCGTCAAATTTTATCCTGATTAGCCCCATCGCTCAGCCGGCGGTTGCAGGATTTGCGACAAGTCAGTTGGACAATGACCCCACGTGAAGACAGCAGGGGTGGGACGTGGGTATCAACATCGTGCAGTTTCAGCCTGGATTGTCGATGAGCGAGTTCGTGGATGGCTACGGAACCGAAGCCAAGTGTTACCGGGCGTTGTATCGGTGGCGCTGGCCGACCGGATTTTGCTGCCCGCAGTGCGAGGGGCGCGCGCGTTCGCGCTTTCGACGTGATGGGCTGGTGTACTACCAATGCCGGGCGTGCCGGCATCAAACAACCCTGCGTGCCGGCACGCTGTTCCAGTCCAGCAAGCTGCCCTTGCGCTTGTGGATGCAGGCGATCTACCTGCTGACCTCCAGCAAGACCAACGTGGCAGCGCTGGAGTTGAAGCGGCATCTTGGCGTGAACTACAAGGCGGCCTGGCGCATGAAGCACAAGATCATGCAGGCGATGGTCGAGCGCGAAGAACCGCGAAAACTCAGCGGATTCGTGCAAATCGACGATGCGTATCTGGGTGGGGAACGCACCGGCGGCAAGCGCGGACGAGGGTCGGAGAACAAACAGCCGTTCGTGATCGCGGTGCAAGTGGACCACAACCACGAACATCCTATCTTCGCGGTGATCGAGCCGGTGAAAGCCTTTGACAACGCCTCGCTGAAGGACTGGATCGAACGACGTCTGGAGCCGGAATGCGAGGTCTACAGCGACGGGCTGGCGTGTTTCCGCCGTCTGGAGGAGGCCGGGCATGCCCACACCACCCTGGACACCGGCGGTGGCCGTGCCGCAACCGACGTCCAGGGGGCGCGTTGGTTGAATGTGGTGTTGGCCAACGTCAAACGTGCCATCAGCGGCACCTACCATGCGGTGCGCCAAGCCAAGTATGCGCGGCGCTACCTGGCCGAAGCGGCCTATCGATTCAACCGCAGGTTTCATCTGGAGCAAATGCTGCCGCGACTGGCGACGGCGCTGATGCGCTGCATGCCTTGCCCAGAGCGCGTTTTGCGCATGGCAAGCAACTTCCATGGCTGAGGGATGGGGCTAATCAGGAAAAGGTATGGGTAGTAAGGTAAAGGTTATTATTTTGAACACTAATGCTAGCCAAGAGGCGAAGTTTAAGGATTTAGCTGAAGAGATAAGCGATCCGCGAGGTTTATTTTGCGCGGACTCCGTTTCTTCAGTAATGTCCGGCTACTGTTACATTAGTCATACGTTTCTTCCAGGAAAATTAGCAGAAATGGCTGACGAAGCAAAAAGAAGAGAATCGTAAAATACCTGTCCTGGCGAGGAATAGCGATGAAAAACTCTTTCTCTCTTTTAATGTTGGGAGCTGCTCTTTCATTAACTTATTTGGCAATTTCTTTTTATGTATGGCCTTATTCTGTGTCATCGGTTATTAAAAGCGATGGAATGGCCTTTGGTTACAAAATTATTTTTGCCTTGTCTTTCGCTATGCTCCCCATAACTATTTCGAATATTTCAGGTGAATTATCGGTTCAGATTCTTGTTGGCGTAATTCTAGGGGCTGTTTTGGGGTTGATATCTACTTTTGTGGTTGCGGTGTGGTCTTCCGGATATAGTTATTATTTAAAATCAATAAGGGGCGGGGGTTTGTACGAGTTAATATTGCTTCATGTGGCAATTTCTTTGGTATTGGGTGGTTGGCTGTTTGGTGCGGGAGCTGGATTGGCGACAGGCATTCATTTTAGGATAAGGAGCCGGAGCTAGTTTTAAATATGTTTGCGATAGTGCAGCGTGGTCATTAGATGCTGGTATAACGCTAAGGTGAGGAGGTGAGCCGTTATCTGGGCACCACCAACACCTATACGCTCTACGACGAGGCCGGCCACTGGCTCGGCGACTACGACACCAACGGTGCACCCAAGCAACAAGCGATCTGGTTGGACGACCTGCCGGTGGGCCTGCTGGCCAACGGTGGTCAATTGCACTACATCGAACCCGACCACCTAGGCAGCCCGCGTGTGGTCGTGGATGCCGCCCGCGACGTAGCCGTATGGAACTGGAGCCTGAAAGGCGAAGCCTTCGGCAACACCGCGCCCAACCAGGATCCGGATGGAGATGGCACTGCGATGGTGTTCGACATGCGTTTCCCAGGGCAGCGGTTTGATGCGGCCAGCGGGTTCAATCAGAACTACTTTCGGGATTATGATGCGGCGACTGGTCGGTATGGGCAGAGTGATCCGATTGGGTTGAATGGAGGGCTTTCGACATATGCCTATGTCGGGGGTAACCCGGTTGCGCAGATAGATCCTTCAGGCTTGGACTTCTTGGTGATCGGTGGCGGCGTTAGAGACGGCAGCATTAATTTCTTCGGTCATGTCGGTATGGCTATAACTGGCAACGGCATGTTCAGTTATGGGAACGATACGCCGCTTGGGGGTTCTGTTATTGGCTATCTGCAGAGCCAAAGCCAGTTCCGTAATCAGACGGTTACAGTCGTTCCAGCCACGGCAGCACAGGACGCTGCCGCTACGAAATATCTAGGCCTGAACCACTCAGATAAGAATGATGTTGGCTACTTGGATAACTGCGCAGTCAGAACTAACGAGGGCTTGATGGCCGGAGGCAAGCCATCCCTCCAATCCCCATTTCCTGGCGGTCTATCACGTGCAGCGGGAACCCTGCCTGGCGCTCAAACTTTCTTCATCCCGCAGCGCGGTCCTATTCCACAGGGATTGTTAAAAATTCTGCCTGTCTTTGATCGGGGTCCATTATTAGTCGCCCCTGAAAAACCCCCAAACCACATCCATTGCAGGGCGTCCCCCGCATTTTCGGCGTGCTGGAACTGCCAGTTTTCGTTACTGTACGCGCTGGTTTCTGGCAGTTTTCGCCCATGCGTACACGCCGTCCTGCCGCCGAGCAGTTGCCTGCCGATGAGTTGTTTCGTTCGCGTCTGGAAAACCAGATCGACCTGCGCCATCCACTGGTTCAGCTGAGCCATCGGCTGCCGTGGAGTGCGTTGGAGCAGGCGCTATTGCCGCGATTGCCGGCCACAACTGCCAGCGGCGGACGGCCCGGCCTGCCGATGCGTCTGATCGCCGGGCTGCTCTACCTCAAGCACGCCTACGACCTGTCCGACGAGGCCGTATGCGCGCGCTGGCTGGAAAATCCGTACTGGCAGTTCTTCACCGGCGAGGTGGTATTCCAGACCTGCTTGCCGTGCGATCCCAGTTCCCTGACACGTTGGCGACAGCGTCTGGGCGAAGCGGGCATGGAAGAGCTATTGGCGCACACGATCAACACCGCGCATGCGATGAAGGCGGTGGATGCACGCGAGTTGTCGCGGGTGATCGTGGACACCACCGTGCAGGAAAAGGCGATCGCCCATCCCACCGACAGCCGGCTGCTGGAGGTGGCGCGCAAGAAGCTGGTGCTGCTGGCCAAGCGCCACGGCATCGCACTACGACAGACCTATGCGCGGCAAGGCCCGGTCTTGAGCCGCAAGGCCGGGCGCTATGCGCATGCGCGCCAGTTCAAGCGCATGCACAAGGTGCTGCGACGCCAACGCACGCTCCTGGGACGCGTATTACGCGATCTGCAACGCAAGCTGGACCCCTTGGTGCGTGAGCGCATCAGTGTCTGGCTGGAACGCGCACAACGGGTGTTGACACAACGCCCCAAGGACAAGCAAAAGCTCTACGCCCTGCATGCGCCGGAAGTGGAATGCATGAGCAAGGGCAAGGCGAGGACACCTTACGAATTTGGCGTCAAGGTCGGCATTGCGGTGAGTGCGCGCAAAGGCTTGATCGTGGGCGCGCGCAGTTTTCCCGGCAATCCTTACGACGGCGATACGTTGGCCGAGCAGCTGGAGCAGACGCGTGGGTTGCTGCAGGATGTGAATGTGACCCCGCAGGTAGCGATCGTGGACCTGGGGTATCGCGGACGTGAGGTAGATGGCGTGCAGATCCTGCATCGCGGCAAGGCCAAGACGCTGACACGACGGCAATGGAGCTGGATCAAACGCCGGCAAGCGGTGGAGCCGGTGATTGGACATCTGAAACAGGACTGCCGCTTGAATCGCTGCTATCTAAAGGGTGCCCAAGGCGATGCACTACACGTGCTCGGCTGCGCCGCCGGCTACAACCTGCGCTGGCTGATGCGCTGGATCGCCTTTTTGCGTGCCTGGTTGCAGGCGATGGCAGGGGCATCCTTGAGCCTGGTGCACCGGTCGCCGCTGACCTTTGGTGCTTGAAGGGGATTTTTCAGGGGCGACTTATTAGAGGGTGGAGAATGAAGATTGTCGTGCTGTTACTGGTATGTGGCGCAGTTATATATTTAGCCACCTGCTCTGGACTTTCGGCAAGCAAGTCGCACGCGTTCGAAGTCATTAAACATGGCGATAGCCGAGAAGCCGTCGTTGATGCGCTTGGCGTTCCAGATGTGCGCGAACTACCGGGAAAGCTATTTGCGCGTTATGCGAGCAAACCTTGCGAAGGCTCATGCAAGGAACGTCTATGGTTTGAGAACAAGCTGAGCTTAGGAATTGAAGCTTGGTCTGTGGAGCTAGACCAGGATGATCACGTCATAGACAAGGCGCATTGGCACTCGCCGTAGACGATCATGCTTCTTTTTTAGTGTGATAGGTCGGGGTGCGCTTACGAATCCCCAAAGAACGGGGTCAGTCTGACTGTAAAGCCAATCTGACTCCGTTTCTCCCCATCGCTATGCCACATGTCTTTTGTTGTAACGGACGGTCGCTGCAAAGATGCGGCCATAGCACATGGTGATGGGTGGCTGGACCGCTACAAAGGCGGGATGTTTTTCAGAAACTTGCAGCTAAGGAACAGGGTCAGGTTCTTAGGTATCCCCACGTTTTACAGCACCAACGTCATCTGCTCGCGCACTGCGTCGGGCAGTGTGCGTAAGCGTTCTAGCCAGCGTGAGACCGGTTCCATCGGCCAGCGCCTGACCAACGCCTCGCGGCCGACACGCAGTGTCGAATAGAGCTTGCGGGTGCTGTTGCGCGGCGACAGCCACTGCGCGATGCCGGTGGCTTCGCAGCCCAGTCCTGCCAGCCAACTGGCGAAGGTGGCCAGCGTATTGAGCAACAACAGGATCTGCAGCCGCTCACCGCGTCGGGTCAAGCTGTCTTCCATCGCCTGGCCGTAGCGATGTGACTTCAGATCACGAAATGCCAGCTCGATCTGCATACGTCGTGCATACAGGTTGACCAATTGCTTCGCGCTGGGTGCTTGTAACTGCGGTGATGCAACGATCAACCACGGCTCGCGCTCACGCGCTGCTGCTTTCAGGCTCGATGATGCACGCGAGACGTTGGCAGGTGAGCGCCGGTTGCGGTGCTGACGCCCTTTTCGTGCTTTGGCATAGAGCACCAGGCGGCAATTGAGTGGATCGCTACGATTGATCTGCATCGGTGGTAATTCGTTTGCACGGTTGGAAGCCAATGCATGCAGGTTCCGGCTATCGATCCATTGCGTTACATCATCGGGCACGGCTTGCGGCTTGACCTGCGTGTGTCCGCGCAGTCGCCCGACCCAATCCCAGCCCATCGCCGACACCGCACGAAACCATGGCGTGCGGAAGCCGGCATCAGTGACCAGGATCGGACGCACATCGTCTGGAATCAATGCGCGCAGTTGCTGCAAGAAACGCTTCTCCGCGCCAGGAGAGCCTTGTTGCTTTCCCGGCGACGCCCCCCCGATTTTGAGTAGCGCCGCAGTTTGGAGTCCAATTCCCTACCCGAAGGAGATTGGACGTGAAGAAGCGTTTTACTGACGAGCAGGTCATCGGCTTTCTGCGTGAGGCCGAAAGCGGCGTGGCGATCAAGGACCTGTGCCGGCGCCATGGCTTCAGCGAGGCCTCCTACTACCTGTGGCGCAGCAAGTTTGGCGGGATGAGCGTGCCCGATGCCAAGCGACTCAAGGACCTGGAGGCAGAGAACACGCGCCTGAAGAAGCTGCTCGCCGAGCAGGTGTTCCAGAACGATCTGATCAAGGAGGCGCTGCAAAAAAAATGGTGAGCGCACCGGCGCGTCGTGCGCTGGTGCGCGAGTGGATGGGGCGAGGGGCCAGCGAGCGTTGCGCGTTGGCCGCGATCGGCATGAGCGCCAGTGCGCTGCGCTATTGCCCGCGCGAGGACCGCAACGTTGCGCTACGCGAGCGCATCGTGGAACTGGCGCATCGCCACAAGCGCTACGGCGTGGGGATGATCTATCTCAAGCTGCGCCAGGAAGGGCGCCTGGTGAACTACAAGCGTGTGGAGCGCTTGTACCGCGAGCAGCAGCTGCAAGTCCGCCGCCGCAAGCGCAAGAAAGTGCCAGTGGGCGAGCGTCAGCCGCTGCTGCGGCCATTGCAGGCAAACCAGGTGTGGTCGATGGACTTTGTGTTCGACCGCACCGCCGACGGCCGGGCGATCAAGTGCCTGGTGATCGTGGACGATGCTACGCACGAAGCGGTCGCCATCGAGGTGGAGCGTGCAATCTCGGGCCATGGCGTGACGCGTGTGCTGGAGCGGCTCGCCATCAGCCGCGGCTTGCCAACGGTGATCCGCACCGACAACGGCAAGGAGTTTTGCGGCAAGGCAATGGTGGCCTGGGCGCATGCGCGTGGCGTGCAGCTGCGGCTGATCCAACCCGGCAAGCCAAACTAGGGCCTGTTAACACATCCGAAGTCCATCAACGACAAGGATGAAGCTTAAGAATCCGAGGAACATGACATCCAGCTTTTCGAAGCGCGAGAAAATCCGGCGGTAGCCCTTCAAGCGACGAAACAGCCTCTCCACTTCGTTGCGCCGCTTGTACATTTCTCGGTCGTACTCCCAGGGCTCGACCCGATTGGCTTTTGGCGGGACCACCGGGACGTAGCCAAGATCAAGCGCTAGTTGGCGCGTCTCATTGCCTTCGTAAGCACGATCCATCAACAAATGAATCGGTCGCTCCACAGGCCCAAGGTGTTCAAGCAACGTGCGGCCCGCAGGTGCGTCATGGGCGTTGCCAGGCGTCAATCCGAACGTGATCGCTGTTCGAGCATCTGCGGCAACCATATGAATCTTGGTATTCCATCCGCCGCGCGATTTACCGATGGATTGTGGGCCGTTTTTTTTAACGCACCAGTCCCATCCGGATGCACCTTGATGCTGGTAGAGTCCAGCGAGACCGCCTCGATTTTGATGCGCACGATGTGGGACTTCTGCAGTTCAGCAAACATCCGGTCCAGCACACCTGCCTTGGCCCAACGGTTCATGCGTGTGTACACCGTGTGCCAATTGCCAAAGCGCTTGGGCAGGCCGCGCCATTTGCAGCCATGCTCGGCAACATAAAGGATGGCATTGACTACTTGCAGGTTGGTCATGCCGACATTGCCGCGCTGCCTCGGCAGACACTGTTCGATGAGAGAAAATTGTGCGGGTGTGATTTCCATGCGCAATAGTTTAACCGCTCAAATCATTAGTGTTAACAGGCTCTAGTTCACCTGCATGCTGTGCATGCGTGCATCACGCGTTCGGCAACGCCTGCAAGAACCCATTGATCACCGCCGCCACCGCTTGCGGCGTTTCCATGTGCACATGGTGCGTGCCCGGCAGCAGCGCCAGGCGCGCGTCGGGCACCATCGCCACGCGGTGGTCGCGCAGCGTATCGGAGAAATACGGTTGCGCCGGCGTGGCGAAGATCGCCTGGGTTGGGCACACGATGGAAGCCAGCACCGCGTCGATCTGCGCCTCGGTCATCCGGATGGCGGTGGGCAGGGTCAGGCGTGGGTCGGTGCACCAGCTATAGCCGCCTTCCACCACACGCAGGCCGCGTTCCGCCAACAGCCGTGCGGCCGGTTCGGTGAGCTGGTTGGCCATCATGCGTGCGCGCACCGGTGCCTCCATCGAGGCGAACACCCGCAGCGGCCGCTGCGGCAGGTTGCGCGTCGAACGTACCGAATCGCGCAGGCGTTCGGCCGTGCTCTCTACCGGCTCGGCCAGGGCGCCCAGCGCCTCGATGGCCACCAGCGCCTCGATGCGTTCCGGCGCGGCGGCGGCCATCAGGCTGGCGACGCCGCCACCGAGCGAATGGCCCAACAACGTGAACCGGTCCCAGCCCAACGCATCGGCCACCTGCAACAGGTTGTGGATCGCGCTGCTGAGCGTGTATTCGGCGCCCACCGGCAGCCACGCACTGTGGCCATGGCCGGGCAGATCCAGTAACACCAGATCCAGCTCCTGCGCGTGCAGATGCGCGCTCAGCGGTACGAAGCTGGCGGCGTTATCGAGCCAGCCATGCAGGGCCAGTACCCGGCGCGCGCCGCGATCCGGGTTGCGCAGTCCGGTAACCCGGCCAATGGCCAGCTCGCACGCAAACGGCTCCAACCTCACGCGCGACGCGCCACGGCCGCCAGTTCCTGCGCATGCGCATCGCTGGCGTTGAGGCAGGGGATATAGCTGAGCGTGGCGCCGCGTTCGGCCAGCGTTTCGGCAAAACCCAGCGCCACTTCTTCCAGTGTTTCCAGGCAGTCGGTGGCAAAGCCCGGGCAGACCAGATCGAAACTGCGCACGCCGCCTTCGGCCAATGCCCACAAGGTCGGTTCGGCGTAGGGTTGCAACCAGCGTTCGGCGCCGAAGCGCGACTGGTAGCCCATCTGCCATTCGTCCGCGCCCAGGCCCAGTGCCGCCACAATCGCCTGCGCACTGCGCTCGCACTGCTGCGGATACGGGTCGCCGGCATTGGCCACGCGCTGCGGCAGGCCATGGAAGGAGAACATCAGCTTCTCGCTGCGCCCATGCGCCTGCCAATGCGCGCGGATGGAGTCGGCTATCGCCGCCACCCAGCCAGCGTCTTCGCAGTAGTCCTGGATGACCTGCACCGCAATCTCCGGCGCGCTCGGGCGCCAGGCATCCACCACGTCCTGGATCGAGGCGGTGGTGGTGGTGGAGTACTGCGGGTACAGCGGCAACACCACGATGCGCTTGATGCCGCGCGCGCGCAGCCCATCCAGCGTTTTGCGCAATGCCGGCTCGCCGTAGCGCATCGCCCATTCCACATGCCAGTCGGGCATCGCCGTTTTCAGGCCTTCGGCCAGGCGGCGCGTGTACACCGCCAGCGGCGAACCGTCCGGCAGCCACACCTTGGCGTATTTTTCGGCCGATTTGGGCCCGCGGATCGGCAGGATCACCCCGTACAACAGCGGCTTCCAGAACAGCGGCGGAATCGCGACCACGCGGCGGTCGCTGAGAAACTCGGCCAGGTAGCGGCGCACGGCCGGGGCGGTCGGCGATTCGGGGGTGCCGAGGTTGACGACCAGCAGGGCGGTATCAGGAGTGGTGTTCATGCGTGCCATTCTGGCAGAGCCGGGCAGAACTGCCGAGAACACTGCACCAATGGCGACGATCGGTCGCGCCTTCTACCCGGTTTGCGCTCACCACCGATTCATTGCGCCAGCACTACCGTCGCGGCATTGCTATCTTTGACGGAATATCCCTTGGAGCTTGTCATGCCTCGTTTGTCGCGCCTGGCCCTGTTGTTGTCGCTGACCTTCGCCGCCGGCCACGCCGTCGCCGGCCCGGAAGAAGACCAGCGCGCACGTAATGCGGTGCGGGTGCTCAACGAGATCATGAAGATCCCCGAGCAGTCCATCCCGGACAAGCTGCTCGACGAGGCGCGCGCCATCGTGGTCATCCCCGACACGCTCAAGGCCGGCCTGGTGATCGGCGGCCGCCGCGGGCACGGTGTGATGTCGATGAAGAACGCCGACGGCAGCTGGTCGCAGCCGGTGTTCGTCAAGCTCACCGGCGGCAGCATCGGCTTCCAGGCCGGCGTGCAGTCGTCCGACGTGGTGCTGGTGTTCCGCAACGACCGCAGCCTGGACAACATCGTCAACGGCAAGTTCACCCTCGGCGCCGATGCCGGCGTGGCCGCAGGCCCGGTGGGCCGCAACGCCGCGGCCGCCACCGATGGCCAGCTCAAGGCAGAAATCTGGTCGTGGTCGCGTGCCCGCGGCCTGTTCGCCGGCGTGGCGCTGGATGGCGCGGTGCTGCAGATCGACGATGCCGCCGACCTCAACGCCTACGGCAGCGGCGCCACCCCGCGCATGATCTTCGAAGGCCGCACCAACGAGCGCCCGTCCACCGATGTGATCGCCTTCCGCGACAGGCTGGAAGAAGTCACCTACATCGCGCGCGCCAATCGCACCAGCGATGGCGACAGCGACAGCGGCGAGACCCCGCCGCCGCCGCCGCCGGCGCGCGCGGCTAGCGCCGCCCCGGCAGCGCAATCGGCCCCGCCGCCGGCCAGCGAGGCCAGCACGGTACCGATGCAGCCCAGCACCACGCCGCCGCCGCAACAGGGATTCCAGCCGGTCTCCGATGGCGAAATTCGCACCGAATCGCTGGACGGCAACCGCTAAACCGCTGTCATCCCCCTGCGCGGTGCGCTGGGGTATCCTGCGTCTTCCTTCTTTTCAGCAAGCGAGCAGATCATGGGCGGTTTCAGCATTTGGCACTGGCTGATCGTGCTGGTGATCGTGTTGCTGGTGTTCGGTACCAAGCGGCTCACCAGCGGTGCCAAGGATCTCGGCAGCGCGGTCAAGGAATTCAAGAAAGGCATGCACGACGACGACAAGCCGGCCGCAAAGCTTGGCGACGACGCACGCACGGCCGAGCAGGCGCGTGAGGCGCAAGCCGAACGCGACCGCGACGCGCGCTGATCCGGAGCGGCGTCGGTGTTTGACATAGGTGTTGGCGAACTGACGCTCATTGCGGTCGTCGCCCTGGTGGTGCTCGGTCCCGAGCGTCTGCCCAAGGCGGCCCGGTTTGCCGGATTGTGGGTGCGCCGCGCGCGCATGCAATGGGATTCGGTCAAGCAGGAACTGGAGCGTGAGCTGGAAGCCGAAGAACTCAAGCGCAGCCTGCAGGACGTGCAGACCTCGCTGCGCGAGGCCGAAGACCAGTTGCGCAACAAGCAGCAGCACCTGGAGCAGGGCGCCCGCGCGCTGCACGACGATGTCGGCCGCGATATCGATATCCGCAGCAGCGCCACGCCGGTGGCAACGCCGCTGGAACTGGCGCATGCAGACTTATCTTCCAGTCCTGCTATCGATACGGCAGCAGGCGCAACGGATGCGGCAGGAACTGCACACACCGCGCCGGTGATTGCGCAGGCTCAACCCATTGCGCCTGCGCCGCATCAAACCCCGGTCCCGGCTCCCCACGACACGCGAGTGCCGGCGCCGCATGCCGCGCATCTCACCAGCGCGCCTGCGTCGGCAGGCGTCGCGCCAGTCGATGTGGGCACACCTGCTGCGCCAACCCAGATCCAGGAGAAACAGCCGTGAGCCTGTTCGACGACGCACAGGCCGAAAGCAGTCTGATCGAGCATCTGATCGAATTACGCGCCCGCCTGGTCCGCGCGCTGATCGGCCTGGGCGTGGTGTTGCTGGCCTTGCTGCCGTTCTCGCGGGCGATCTATTCGTGGCTGGCCGCGCCGCTGGTCTCGCAGCTGCCGCTGGGGCAGACGATGATCGCGATGAACCCGGCCGGCGCGTTCTTCGCCCCGCTCAAGCTGACCTTTTTCGTAGCGGTGTTTTTCAGCGTGCCGTGGCTGCTGTACCAGGCCTGGGCATTCGTGGCGCCGGGTTTGTATCAGCGCGAAAAGAAACTGGCATTCCCACTGCTGGCCTCGGCGGTGGCGCTGTTCTACATCGGCTGCGCGTTCGCGTATTTCCTGGTGTTGCCGGCGGTGTTCCACTTCCTGACCACGTTCAAGCCGGACGTGATCGCCATTACCCCGGACGCCAATTCCTACCTGGATTTCGTGTTGGCGATCTTCTTCGCCTTCGGCGCGAGTTTCGAATTGCCGGTGGCGCTGGTGATCCTGGTGCTGCTGGGCTGGGTCACGCCGAAACAGCTCAGCGAAGGCCGCGGCTACGCCATCGTCGGCATCTTCATCCTGGCCGCCGTGCTCACCCCACCGGACGTGGTCTCGCAGCTGATGCTGGCCATCCCGATGTGCCTGCTCTACGAGCTGGGCATCATCGCCTCGCGGGCTGTGGGGCCGAAGGATACTGCGTCCAACGCTGCTGGCTGAGGGATAGAGGTGATGTTCTTGATGCCGTGGCCGATGCCCTAAACACGAGAATCTGGCGTCGGCAGGGCTCCACCATTCACCCTGGAAAAACAAAAAAGCCGCTCTTTCGAGCGGCTTTTTTATCAGGGATCGGCAGTGCCAGCCTGGCTCAAGCCGCAAACACATCCGGGCGCGAGGGCGGAGTGGGCTGAGCGACGGCGCCTTCGTGGCTGAACATCTGCTTCCAGGCGGCGTAGACCGAGCCGGCGAACACCGGCATCAGCACCGCCATCAGCAGCAGCTGGGCCAGCCACATCGCCACGGTCTGGCCGGCGACCAGGCCGACGATCAGGGCGACGATCATCACCGCAAAATAGATCGCAAAGATGGCGATGAAGGCGAGCACGAAGAACACCAGCATCGCCGGCAGGTTATGCAGACTGGCGCGCAGGCTTTCGCGCAGCGCGTGGCCGCCGGTGCTGCGGTCGAACATCACCTGCGGCGGCATCACGAACAGCGCCAGCGTCATCGCCGCAAAGGTGGCGATGGTCAGCAGCAGCCACAGCAGGATGCGCCCGGCCGGCAGGCTGGCGGCCAGTTGCTCGATCTGCACCGGGTCCGGCTGCGCACCGGACTGGCTGATCTGGTTGATCTTGTTCATCACCTCCGCCAGCTGCTGCAGCCCGCTGGCACCGATCATCGCCAGCAGCAGCACGCCCAGCAGCAGGCCGGCAATCAGCTGCGGCAGCAGCGATACCAGCAGATGCGGCGCGCGGCCATCCTGCAGGCCGTGCAGCAGATGCGATGGTTTGGCGATGCGGCCTTCGTCGACCTCGCGAATCGCCCACAACATGCCGCCCATGAATAACGGGCCGGCCAGCACCAGCAGGAACTGCAGTGCCGAGCCCAGCAGCGGGACCAGCAGCGACAGCGACACCACCAGCGAGGCGGCCACGCTCCAGATCACCCCCAGCGAGCCAAGCGCCAGCGGCGCCCGCTTCAACAGCGAGAAACCGGTCAACAGCCATTCTGCGCCGGCAGATGCCGGCACCTTGCGAATTTCGCTCATTCCCATTCCGAATCGATACGCGCGCCGGACCATCCGGCGTACCGCGATTATCGCTGCTTTTATGTGTGCGCGGCGGAATGAGCGTGCACTGTTTGCATGCCGCGTGCGTGGTGCACGAACCGGCGCAGCAGCTTGCGGGCGACCGGTGCGGCGGTGACCTCGCGGGCGACCGTGCGGGCGCAACGGCCATGGCGGGCGATGCATTCGGCACGCGCACGGACATAGCCGCGCATGTGGTGGGTGGCAAATTCGGGGTGGAACTGCACGCCCCAGGTGGCCCGGCCCCAACGGAATGCGTGGCAGCGGTCCTGCTGCGAATGCGCCAGCACGACGGCGCCGTCCGGTGCGCGCACCACCGTCTGCAGATGCGTGGCATGGGCCGGAAACTGCGCCGGAAGGCCTGCAAACAAAGGGTCTTGCTCGGCCGGCGGGTGCAGTTCCAGCGCGATGGTGCCCGATTCGCGCCCGGCCGGGTTGTAGTCGACCTCACCGCCGAGCGCGTGCGCCAGCAACTGGTGCCCGTAGCAGATGCCCAGCAGCGGCATGCCCTGATGGGCGGCGGTACGCAGCCATTCGGCACTGCGTTCGCTCCAGTCGGCGCGGTCGGTGACGAACGCGGCCGAGCCACTGACAATGGCGCCGGCAAAGCCGGCGGGGTCCGGCAGAGGGTCGCCATTGGCGACGTCGATGGCCACGGTTTCCTGCTCGGCCAGCCCGGCCGCCACCCGGATCCAGTGCGGAAAACGGCCGTAGCGCTTCATCTCCGGCACGGGGTGCCCGGTTTCGATGATCAGGAACGGCAAAACAGACATGCGCGAAGACCCGGACACGACAGATGCCCCCGATTGTAGGCGGCAGGGGCGTGTTTTTTTCAAGCGGCACTCCAGGACGCGTGCTGCGGGTCATTGCCGAATGACATGTCCTGATTCCCTCGCAGCTGGTTGGCGGTGGTGGTGACGGGCGTTGCCGGCGGTGGCACGCCGTATATATCGGCAGAAAAGCGCATGACTGGACTGACAGGGCCTTGGTGCCGTCGCTGTGGTCAGGTTGACGCAAGGTTCGGCTGGATTGATATGGAAAAACGTCGAATCGTGCATAGCAATCAACACACTGTGCTTGACGGCTGCGGAGCACGTCACCGTGCCGGCGTGCTGCATCCCAGGCGTTCATCCATGCAATGTGCTGGGAGCCACTTGTCCAATACGCAGCGCGCGTCGCACACGTCGTCGATACTTCGTATCGAACAAGTCGCTCGCGGGCAGGTTGACTAAAAATTTTGGGCATGAAAACCCATGCCACCCATCCAACTGCATTCCGCACAAACTCGCCTTACGCTCCTGAAGAAAAGCCCAGGCTAACGAAGGATCAGGCAGCGGCCAGCACCAGCGGCACGCATCAACCCCTTGAACTGCCGCCTAGAAAACGGCGGAGGATGGAGTCGGATGACCGAGGAGCGTCGACGCGCGACAGGCAGCCCCCGGCCGTAAAAAACGAGCGCATTAAAACCGAGCGGTACCCCGACAAGGTGAGCGCCGACGTCGGCGCCTCTTCATCGCATCGTCGGCCCCAACGACCGACGCAGCATGGTTTGGAAACAAGGGAAAATTTTCGACCGACCGAGCGGCAACCCGAGCGAATCGTAGGAAAACGCTCGCGCGAAGAGCAAGAACCCGATCGCCAGTCAAAGCGCTCAGGCCATGGCACGCGGCTGACAGCCGAACTGCGCAGGGCCGAAGATCATCTGGACGTGGCGGCACAAAAACGGCTACAGGCGCAGCGACAGCAACAGCGGCGACAGTTGAGCGAGCCTCACGGAATCGGGCGGAACCACAACGCCGGCCTGTGCGTATCGATGGCATGCGACAACGAGCTGGCCGATCGCATGCGTGGCGGGATGGCGTTGCCCTTCCTGGAAGAGAGTTTGCATGCGCAAGTCAACGCCAGTCGGCTCGACAAATACCTTCAGCTGGTTGCCAATGCACGGCGCGGCAGGGGGGTAACGCCATCCCGCGATCTCGATCGTTGCACCGAGCTTGCAGCGCAGTACCTCTACCAGACCGGGTGGTTCGAAGGCACATCGCTAACGCAGCTGGCGCATGTGGGCAACAAGCTGAGCAAGCACCCGCACCAGCCCGCGTGCATGGAGGCAATCGCGTGGATCGCAGGGCAAGTCGATCAGGCCGATGATCTTTTGGGGCTGGGTAGCTACCCGTCCGTTCTGCTCCTGAACGCCTTCGCAAAAAATATCGACAGCGGTCGGTGTGAACGCGCGGTGGCGCGTGTGGCACGTCACCTGCTGCGTGATGACCACGCCTGGCAGTCTCTGAATGGGCAGCAGATCAGCCTGGCACTCAATACCTTCAGCAAGTGGTCCGATCATCCGGATTGCCAGGTCGCGGCGCATCGGCTCGCCGCGCGTGTTGCAAGCGACAACCGCTTGCGTCATACGATGGATGCCCAGGGCGTGGCAACCACGCTCAACGCCCTGAGCAAATGGCCCGACACGTCGGTCTGTGGAGCCGCCGTCGGCGCGCTGGCCGAGCGGCTGGCCGACGAACCCGAGTTGCGCGAGGACCTCAGTCCGCAAGAACTGACCAATGCGCTCAATGCCCTGAGCAAATGGCCCAATTCTCCGGTCTGTGCGGCCGCCGCCAGTGTGCTGGCCGAGCGGCTGACCGACGAGCCCGCGTTGTGCGCGGCTCTGGATCCCATCAACGTGGCGCAAGCGCTCAACGCCCTGAGCAAATGGCCCATTTCGCTGGTCTGTGCGGCCGCCGCAAGCGTGCTGGCCGGGCGGCTGACCGACAAGCCCGCGTTGTGCGCGGCCTTGCATGGGCAAGGCGTGTCCAATGTGCTCAACGCCCTGAGCAAATGGCCCGACGACGCGGTCGGTGCGGCCGCCGTCGCTGCGCTCGCCAGGCAGCTCGCAGACGATCCCGAGCTGCGCGAAGACTTGTACCCGCAAGGCGTGTCCAACGTACTTAACGCCCTGAGCAAATGGCCCGATACGCCGGTCTGCGCAGAGGCCGCCAGTGCGCTGGCCGAGCGGTTGGTCGACGATCCCGAGTTGCGCCAGGCCCTGGACCGCCAAGGCGTGGCGAACGTGCTCAACGCGTTGAGCAAATGGCCCGATACGCCGATCTGTGGGCAGGCCGTCAGTGCGTTGGCCTGGCGGCTGGCCCATGAGCCGGAGTTGTGTACGGCCCTCGACGCGATCAACCTGACCCAAGCGCTGGGTGCCGTGAGCAAATGGCCCGACGACCAGGTGTGTGCGTCCGCCGGCAGCGCGCTGGCCGCGCGGCTGGCATGCGAGCCCGATGTGTGCGACGCCCTGAAGCCGCAAGAAGTGGTCACCGCGCTCCATGCCCTGAGCAAATGGCCTGACAACGAGGTCTGCGCGTCCGCCGGCAGCGCGCTGGCCAAGCGGCTCACCGATCCTGCTGTGTGCGTGGCGCTCGACCCGCTGCTGATGGCCGTCGCGCTCAAAGCCTTGAGCAAGTGGTCCGACAATGCGAGCTGTGCGGCCGCCACCAGCGCACTGGCCCAGCGGCTGGCATGCGAGCCCGATTTGCGCACGGCGCTCCACCCGCAAAGCGTGATCGCCGCGCTCAACGCCCTATGCAAATGGCCCGACATGGCCGATTGCGCCGAGGCCGTCAGCGCGCTGGCCGAGCGCCTGGCCGACGATCCCGGCTTGCGCGAGGCACTCAACGCGGTAGACCTGACCAACGCGTTGAATGCCTTGAGCAAATGGCCAAACAACCAGGCCTGTGCCGAAGCCGCCAGTGCGCTAGCCAGGCGCGTCGTCGACGATGGCCTGTTGCGCACTGCCTTCAATTCACTGGACGTGGCCAATGCGTTGAATGCCTTGAGCAAATGGCCCGACAAAGCGGACTGTGCGGCCGCCGCCAATGCGCTGGCCGGCCGGCTGGCCGACGATCCGGAGTTACGCACGGCCTTCAATCCATTTGACGTGGCCACCGGACTCAACGCCCTGAGCAAATGGCCCGACAACGAAGATTGTGCTGCGGCGGCCAGTGCACTGGCCGCACGACTGGTCGACGATCCTAGGTTGCGTAACGCCCTGGACCCGCAAGCCTTGGCCATCACGCTCAACGCCCTGAGCAAATGGCCCGACACGACGGTCTGTGGCGACGCGGTCAACGCATTGGCCGCGCGGCTGGCATCCGAGCCCGATGTGCGCCAAGCGCTCAAGCCGCAAGAGGTGGCCAACGCGCTCCATGCCCTGAGCAAATGGCCGGACAACCAGGTGTGTGCGGCAGCCGCCCGCGCGCTGGCCGAGCGGCTGGCCGACGACCCTGGGTTGGTCCAGGGGCTGGACCCGCAAGGCGTGGCAAGCGTGCTCTATGCCCTGAGCAAGTGGTCCGACACGCCAATCTGTGGGGCCGCCGTCAGCGCGCTGGCCAAGCGGCTGGCCAACGAGCCCCGGCTGTGCAAATCCCTGGAGCCCCACCACGTGGCGAGCGTGCTCAACGCCCTGAGCAAGTGGTTCGGCACGCCTGTCTGTGCGGCTGCCGCCAGTGCGCTGGCCGGGCGGCTGGCCGACGATCTGGAGTTACGCCAGGCCCTGACCCCGCATGGCGTGGCGACCGTGCTCAACGCCCTGAGCAAATGGCCCGACACGCCGTTCTGTGGTGACGCGGTCCACGCGCTGGCCGAGCGGCTGACCAACGACCCCGAGTTGTGCGGGGCCCTCGACTTTTCCAGCGTGCCCCTAGTGCTCAACGCCCTGAGCAAATGGCCCGACACGCCGGTCTGTGGCGACGCGGCCCACGCGCTGGCCGAGCGGCTGACCAACGACCCCGAGTTGTGCGGGGCCCTCGACTTTTCCGGCGTGCCCCTAGTGCTCAACGCCCTGAGCAAATGGCCCGACACGCCGGTCTGTGGCGACGCGGTCTACGCGCTCGCCGCGCGGCTGGCCGACGATCCCGGGTTACGCCATGCCCTGGACCCGCAAGGCATTGCCAATGCGCTCGGCGCCATGAGCAAATGGCCCGCCGACGAGAGCTGTGCAGCCGCCGCCATGGCGCTGGTCGCGCGGCTGACCGACGATCCGGACTTGCGCAAGGGCTTCGGCCCTATCGACGCGACCCAAGCGCTCAACGCCCTGAGCAAATGGCCCGGCTCCCCGGCCTGCGAGACAGCCACCGACCTGTTGGCTGCGAAGCTGGCCAACGAGCCCGGCTTGCGCAAGGCCCTGGACGCGCAAGGCGTGGCCATCGCGCTCAACGCGCTGAGCAAATGTCTCGCCAGGCCGGTGTGCCACTCGGCATTCGTGCTGCTCGCCGAGCGCGCAGGCTCGGCCGAGCAGCCGTGGCGGCAGTTCCAGATGCGTGGGATCGCGGTGATGGCCAACGCGATGTCCCGGCTGCTGCACCTAGACGATGAGGACGATGAGCCGTTCCGGACGTTGGGTATCGCCAAGCTGCAGGCGATGGCCGGCCACCTCGACCTGCACCGCGAGCGGTTTGCGTCCGCCTCGGCCGCCGAAATCGGCGTGCTCTTCAAGGCCCTTGCATCGGCGGGGCTGCAACGCCAGATGCGTCCGCTGGGGGAGCCGGCGCTGGAGCGGGTGTCGGCCCTCATCGGGGACGATGGATTACGCCAGGCCAGCCTTGAGGGGATCGGCAGCCTGTGCATGGGACTGTTGCCGCTGATCCGCAGTCCGGAGCTCAGGCCCCGCCATCGGGGCCAGGCATTGCGTGTGTTCGATGCGTTGCAGCCCATCGTCGCACGCAAGATCGACCTTTATCTGCGTGGCGGCGAGAAGGGCGCGTCGGCCGACATCGAAGAACATGCAACACGCTGCCCGGCGCTGACCTTCTACCAGGTGCTCAAGGCCTACGCGGTGGTGAGCCGGCAATGGAAAGCGCGCCATCTTGACGGCCCGCGCAAGCAGCTGCGCCAGCGCCGCGACGAGCTGGTGAAGTGGGTGGACCTGACGCTGGCGCGCACGCGCGAGGCGATCGAGGTGGACCTCGGCGAGATGAGCTGGAACCTGATCGCGCAGATCGAGGCCGGCGAGCAGGTGTTCGACGCCCTGGACCTGCGCATGGCCAAGGACGCGCCGACGATCACCCAGGCCCATCCACCGACCCGCTTCGACCTGGACAGTGGGCGCTTGAGCATGTCCACGGTTCCCGGTCGGCCGGTGGCGCCGGCGCCCGGCCGCGGCAGCACGACCCATGTGGTGGTCGATCTGGTGGGCAAGGAGCTGTCGACCAATCGGTCCGAATCGGACAAGCCGTACTCGCTGTTTGCACGCCTGACCGGGCTGCCGCTGGTGGAGGTGCAATTGCCTGGTGACATATCGACCTTCATGCTCGCGCGGACGTTCAACTACAACGGCGAGCCCTGGCGCTTGGACCTGTTCGGCGGCAGCCGCGCCGCGCGCAGCAAATCCGGTAGCAGCAGTCTGGTGATTTCCCAACGCAAGGAGTCAGCGTCGCTGTTGCCGGCATTCCGCTATGCCGACACCGCCCCGGGCAGCAGCCTGATGCAGCTGGCCGCCAAGCTCGCTCCGCAACGCGAGGACTGGTCGCGCATGCAGCGCTCGCTGCTGGAGATGGTGCCCAGTGACCATGTCGTGGAGGGCACGCTGCGCCTGGGCGTGTTCGATGACGTCGAGGGCCCTGCGCATCCGTTCAAGCCGTTGGCGGTGGATGGCACTGCCCTGGCGCTGTGCCCCAACGATGGCTGCGGTTTCCTGAAACTGGAGGCGGCCTTGTCCATTCCGGCCTTCCGCAAGCACTACGATGCCTGGCACGCAGTGCAGGCGAACCAGGCCACCGAGGAGCAGCGCGAGCTGGTGGCCAAGGACAAGGGCCCTTCGCTGATGCCAGCGCAGGCGCTGCACCATTACCCGCGCGATGCGGCGGCACTGGAAGAGGCGCACGCGGCGATGCAGGACCGGCTGCAGACACTGGAGCCGACGGGCGATGACCCGTTGTGGGTCTACCGGCCGCTGATCAGCGGCGGCTACCAGGGGCAGCGGGTGCGGGCGGTGCCTTCGGCCGACGACAAGGTGCATCTGCCGCTGCAGCGCAGTCAGGCCTTCGACCTGGCCGGCGGCCCGCTGCTGCTCGGCAAGCCCCCCTACGACAAGGAGAATCTGCTGCCGGTGCCGGAGCAACGCATCGCCACCGTGGCCAAGGGCGACGCCACCGCCGCGTTCCTCTCGCGGTGCTTCGGCATCCAGTACAGCTACACCGGTTTCGATGATCGTTCCGGCGCCGATCCGCAGATGCTGCACAGCAAGGGCATGCTGGTGGTGGTGCCCGAGCAGCAGTGGCCGGCCGCGTTCAGCGAAACCGACCTGGCCTGCTCCAAGGAAGATCTGAAGACGCTGTCGTGCTGGACGAGCGGCCGCGACCGCGGTGCCTTGCCGCGCGACATCCTCAGCACCGGCAGCCTGCGGCTCAAGGACATCGTGGAGCCTGGGCGCCTGGGCGCACTGCCGATTGACGAGTTGCGCAAACGCAACATGGATACCGACGGCGACGACGCGTTTGTCTACGCAGGCTACCCCAAGCTGGCGGCGCTGATTTCGCGGGTGATGGTGGATCGCCAGGCCCTGCGCGGCCGGCAACAGTCCTTCAAGCCGCCGAAGACGGCCACGCCGGCCATCGAGCCGGTCACCGGCCACTACCAGCCCGGGCGGCTGTCGGAGATCATGTCCCTCAAGCGCGGTCAGCGCATCACCTCGGCGGCGGCCACGCTGGCGTCGCGTTTCATGGCGCAACCGGACGCGCTGCGTGAAGCGATGGCGCGCGACATGATGTTCGGCACCTACGATGGCATCGAGCGCGAGTTGCGCAACGGTTTGCGCGAGCTGCTCGAAGAGCCGGCCCGCGATCCAGTGGTGTTGGCCACGCTGCGCGTGCAGGCGCGCGATGCGATCGAGCGCGCGCATCTGCCCGAAGCGCGGGAAGCGGCCGCATTGCTGCACGCGCAGCTGCTTGCGCTTGAGACGGGCTCGGCCGCCGACAGCGCCGCGCCGGCGTTGCCCGAGGCCTTGGCCGAGGCGTTTCCCGGCCTGGCCAAGGCCTACGCGGCCGCCTCTGGCGTGCAGGCGCGCATCCACGCCATCCTGGACAACTACCCGGTGTGCCGGCTATCGCATGCGCAGTTTCCGGATGGGCAACCCGGGCTGGTCCCCGGCGAGCCGGAACTGACCATGCGCAACCTGTTCACCATTGCCATCAAGGTCGGCACCGATGCGCTGAAGTCCGACACCGGCACGGCGTTGTTCGCCAAGATCGTGGAGGCCTGCGAACGGTCCGAGCGCAGCTTCGCAGAGCGGGTCCGCGTCCCGCCATACAGCAGGGCGACCGCCCGGGCCATGCAGGACGGGCGCTTCGATCCCGAACAGACCAAGCTGCTGCTGCAGCGCATGCCATCGATGGCCGCTGGCGTCATGGAAGACGCGCTCGAGGCGCTACAGCAGGCCGGCTGGATCGCCCGCTCGCAGCCGCCGGCCGAGCGGCTGCGCGCCGTGCAGCCGCAGGACATTGCGGCTGAGGCACAGGCCTTGCTCGGGCGCGCTCGCCAGATGGAGCCGCAGGTCACCGACATGCTGCAGCGCATTGCCGCCCGCCATGGTGGGCAACTGGCCGGCACGCAGCATCAACTGAAGTCCTACGGCTCGTTGCAGGAAAAGCTCAAGCAGCGGGTGGCACTGAAAAAGCAGACGCTGGAAGAAGCGGCGGCGGGCGTCAACGATGCGCTGCGCTACAGCGTGGTGCTGGAACCGCAGGACTTCACCACCGGTCTGCGTGCCACGCTGGCTGCGCTGGACGATCAGGGCCATGCACGGGTCAAGCTGACCAATCAATTCACCGATTACCCGCCAGTCTTCAAGGCCATCAACGTCACGCTGCGCAGCCCGGAGGGTGCACTGTGGGAGATCCAGTTCCACACGCCGGAGACCTTCGCGCTCAAGGAGCGCTTCCACGATCTGTACAAGCGCGCCCATGCGCTGGCGGTTGGCGGTGCGTCGCGGGCCGAGCAACGCACCTTGCAGGCGCCTGCACTGGAGGCCTTCAAGCGCGTGGCCTCGCCGCCAGGATGCGAGGAGATCGACAACTGGCAGGAAGAGACCGTGCCGGCGTTGCCAAGCGCGACGCCCACGCCCGGCGCCGAGCAGACTGCCGGCATTGCAGACCCATCGTCGGCATCCGGTGTGTTCGACACCGCCGCAAGCAAGCAAGCGGCGCTGACCCCTGTGCTCGACACGCTGGCCGAAGGCTTGGGCGCGCGGCTCTGGGGCAACGTACGCTACGACGCCAAGCAGGGTCGGATCGAGCAGGTGCAACAGGCCCCGTTCCAGAAATCGGTCGCCTCGATCAAGGACAAGATCCGGCACCATCTGCGCGCCGGCATGACTGCCGAACAGGCCGTGCAGAGCGTGGGCGATGCGCTGCGCTATGCGCTTGAGCTGCCGTCCGAGGGTTTCGTGATCAAGGTGCTGGCGGCACAGGACGCACTGCGTCGGCAAGGAATCACGTGCGTGAACCTGAAAAATTACTTCACCTCGGGAGACGGCACCTACCGGGGCATCAATGCCAGCTTCACCGACGCCGAGGGCTACGCGTTTGAAGTGCAGTTCCACACGGCCGAGAGTTTCAACGCCAAGGCGCAAACGCACCTGCCTTACAAGCGGATGCAGTTGGCGCAGAGCAGGCTGGCCAAGCAGCAGCAAAAACCTCAACCCGATCCGGTCAGGCAGGCAAAACTGACGCAGGAGATCGCAGCGCACCAAAAGGCCATGCACGAGATGACCGCCAAGGTGCGCAAACCCGCCGGGGTCGGGCGTCTGGGAGCGCGTGCATGAGGCCAATCCATCTTCCGGAACGTGGACAAGTGCGACAGTTGGAAAGATCGAGCTGCGGGCCAGATGGCGTCTCCACCATGACGGCATGAGCGCCGAGTTGCACTGGTGCGGCAACATCGAGCGCGTGCGTCGGTCGTCGTCATCGCGATCGAGCCCTCGGCGTACGAAAACGGCGTGGAAACCGGGCACGCTTCTGCGTGCGTGCCCACCGACAACGTGCCTGAGCGAAAACGGGCGATCGGCAGGGATCGGTCCCACTGTGCGCAAAAAATTCTCTACTCAATCCTCCGACCCTCGATGCCTTGCGGCCTCGAGAATCCCCCGATCATGCACGCGCGTGCCAGTCGCCAACCACGCCCAAGCAGCACGGAGGATCCGCTCACTCCCGCGGCGGTAATACCGACAGCACTTCCTCCACCGTGGTCAGCCCGGCGGCGACCTTTTCCAGGCCGGTGCGCCGCAGGGTGCGCAGGCCTTCGCCGCGGGCGGCGTGGCTGAAGCTGGCCAGATCGGTGTCGGCGCGTATCAGGCTGCGCAAGCGCGGGGTGACCGGCAGCAATTCGTACAGGCCCACGCGGCCCAGATAGCCGGTGCGGCGGCATTCCAGGCAGCCGACCGGGGCGTGCACGTTGAGCACCTCCGGCAGCGCTTCGCCCGGCTCGCGGATGGCCGCCCACGCGTCGTCGCTGAGCGTGTGCGGGCGCTTGCAGTGCACGCACAGGGTGCGCACCAGCCGCTGCGCCAGCACGCCGTTGAGCGTGGAGGCCACCAGGTAATGCGGCACGCCCAGGTCGAGCAGGCGGGTGATCGCCGAGGCAGCATCGTTGGTGTGCAGCGTGGACAACACCAGGTGCCCGGTGAGCGAAGCCTGCACCGCCATCTGCGCTGTTTCCAGGTCGCGGATTTCGCCGATCATGATGATGTCCGGGTCCTGCCGCAGCAGCGTGCGCACACCGCTGGCAAAATCCAGGTCGATGTTCTGCTGCACCTGCATCTGGTTGAATTCCGGCGCGATCATTTCGATCGGGTCTTCCACGCTGCACACGTTCACGTCCGGCGTGGCCAGGCGCTTGAGCGTGGAATACAGCGTGGTGGTCTTGCCCGAACCGGTCGGGCCGGTGACCAGCACGATGCCGTGCGGTCGCTCGACCAGCGCGCTCCAGCCGGCGGCTTCTTCGGGGCTGAAACCGAGTTGCTCGATGCTCTTGAACGCCGAATCCGGGTCGAAGATGCGCATCACGCATTTTTCGCCGAACGCGGTGGGCATGGTGGACAGACGCATTTCCACCTCGCGCCCGCCCGGCGAGCGGGTCTTGATGCGGCCGTCCTGCGGGCGGCGGCGTTCGGCCAGGTCCATGCGGCCTAGGACCTTGATGCGGCTGACCACGGCAGTCATCACCGACGGCGGCACTTCCAGCACCTTGTGCAGCACGCCATCGATGCGGAAGCGCATGCGCCCGGCCTCGCGGCGCGGCTCCAGATGGATGTCGCTGGCCCGCTGCTCGTAGGCGTATTGCAGCAGCCAGTCGACGATATGCACGATGTGGTGATCGTCGGCATTGACGTCGCCGGCGCGGCCCAGTTCCACCAATTGCTCGAAGCTGGGCAGGCCCGCGTTCGACTCGGTGCTGCGCGCATCGCCGCGCGCGCCGCGTACCGACTGGGTCACGCCGAAGAACTCCATCGTGTAGCGATGCAGATCCAGCGGGTTGATCAGCGCCAGCTCGATGCGGCGCCGGCTCAAGTGCTGCACGTCGGCCAGCCATTCCAGCGCCAGCGGCTCGCTGGTGGCGATCAGCACCCGTTCGGTATCCAGCGCCAGCGGCAGGATGCGGTGGCGGCGCGCATAGGCATGCGAGACCACGCCGGTGACCGCGGCCACATCGATGCGGGTGGGATCGATACGTAGATAGCGCAGGCCGGTGCGGGTGGCCAGCCACTCGGTGAGTCGTTCCAGCCCGAGTTCACCGGCCGGCGGCTGCGCGGCATGCAACTTCAGATTGGCCAGCAGCACCAGCGGATGCACGTCGCTGGCAGTGCGCGCGCCGGCCGCGGAGAACTGCACACGCTCGTGTTCGTGCGGCACCACCATGCCATCGGCGAGCAGGGCAGCGGCCACCGGGTCGAACATCAGCCGGCCGCGCGGCAGCAGTGCCACGGCGTTATCCGGATCGGCGGTGCGCCGCTGTTCCATGCGTGTTGGTCCCCTGCAGCGGTGCTCCGCAGCAAAGCGCTACGGGTCGGCCGGTATACTAGCGCACCCCTTCCGCACGGCCTTTGCTGCATGTCCGATTCCCGGCGCGTTCCAATCACTTTTCAGGGCCTGATCCAGACCCTCAACCAGTACTGGGCCGAGCAGGGCTGCGTGCTGATCCAGCCGCTGGACCTGGAAGTGGGCGCAGGCACGTTCCATCCGGCCACCTTCCTGCGCGCGCTGGGGCCGGAGCCGTGGAATGCGGCCTACGTGCAACCTTCGCGCCGTCCCACCGATGGCCGCTACGGCGAAAATCCCAACCGCCTGCAGCGCTACTACCAGTACCAGGTGGCGATGAAGCCCAACCCGGACAACATCCAGGACCTGTACCTGGGCTCGCTCAAGGCGCTGGGCATCGACCCGCTGGTGCACGACCTGCGCTTTGTCGAAGACAACTGGGAATCGCCCACGCTCGGCGCCTGGGGCCTGGGCTGGGAGGTCTGGCTCAACGGCATGGAGGTGACCCAGTTCACCTACTTCCAGCAGGCTGGCGGCCTGGAGTGCAAGCCGGTGCTGGGCGAGATCACCTACGGGCTGGAACGGTTGTGCATGTATCTGCAGAGCTGCGACAACGTCTACGACCTGGTGTGGACCTACGGCCCGGATGGCGCCGCGGTGACGTATGGCGATGTGTACCACCAGAACGAGGTGGAGCAGAGCACCTACAACTTCGAGCACGCCAATGTGGCCGAGCTGTTCCATCGCTTCGATGCCTGCGAAGCCGAAGCCAAGCAGTTGGTCGAGGTGGGCCTGCCGCTGCCGGCGTACGAGCAGGTGACCAAGGCCAGCCACGCGTTCAACCTGCTGGATGCGCGCCGCGCCATCAGCGTGACCGAACGCCAGCGCTACATCCTGCGCGTGCGCGCGCTGGCCCAGGGCGTGGCGCAGGCGTATTACGCGCAGCGCGAGAAGCTGGGCTTTCCCGGGGTAAAGAAGTAACGCAACGCCTCTCTCCCGCCGGGAGAGGGGTTGGGGTGAGGGTACGGAGGCGCAGCTCTCTTGCATCCAAACTCCATGGGCTTCGCCCGTACCCTCATCCGCCCCTTTCGGGGAACCTTCTCCCGGTGGGAGAAGGAAGCAACAAGCCCCTCTCCCGTCGGGAGAGGGGTTGGGGTGAGGGTACGGGGCGCAGCCCTCATGCACTCAAACTCCACAGAGCTTCGCCCGTACCCTCATCCGCCCCTTCGGGGCACCTTCTCCCGATGGGAGAAGGGAACAATGCACAAGGTCCACCTGACATGAGCGAACAACTTCCCCTGCTGGTCGAACTGGGCACCGAAGAGCTGCCGGTCAGGGCGCTGCCGGGCCTGGCGCAGGCTTTCTTCGACGGTGTGCTGGCCGGGCTGGAAAAGCGCGGTATCGCGGTCACCCGCGGCGATGCCAAACCGTTGTCCACGCCGCGCCGGCTGGCGGTGCTGCTGCCGGGCGTGGCGACCGAGCAGCCGGAGCAGCGCTCCGAAGTGCTTGGGCCGTATCTCACTATTGCGCTGGATGCCGAAGGCCAACCGACCAAGGCGCTGGCTGGATTTGCGGCAAAAGCCGGCATCGACTGGACCGCGCTGGAGCGCACCAGCGACGCCAAGGGCGAGCGCTTCGTGCATCGCGCGGTGACGCCGGGCGCGCGCACTGCCGCGTTGCTGCCCGACATCCTGCGCGAAGCCATCGCTGCCATGCCGATCCCCAAGCCGATGCGCTGGGGCGCGCACGAGTACGCCTTCGCACGGCCGGTGCAGTGGCTGGTGTTGTTGTTCGGTAACGAGGTGAGTCCGGCCGAATTGCTGGGCGTGCGCGGCGATCGCGTGACGCGCGGGCACCGCTTCATGCATGAAGGCGCGGTGTCGTTGGCTGCGCCGGGCGACTACATCGACGCGCTACGCGCAGCGCATGTGCTGGTGGACGCCGACGCGCGCCGCTCCCGCATCGTCGAAGAAGTGCAAGCGGCCGCCAAACAGGCCGGCGGCAGTGCGCGCATCAGCGACGACAACCTGGAGCAGGTGGTCAACCTGGTCGAATGGCCGTCGGCGGTGCTGTGCAGTTTCGAGCGCGATTTCCTGGCGGTGCCGCAGGAAGCGCTGATCGAAACCATGGAGATCAACCAGAAGTTCTTCCCGGTGCTGGATGACGGTGGCAAGTTGACCGAGCAGTTCATCGGCATCGCCAATATCGAATCCCGGAACGTGGCCGAAGTGGCCAAGGGCTACGAGCGCGTGATCCGCCCGCGTTTTGCCGATGCCAAGTTCTTCTTCGACGAAGACCTCAAGCAGGGGCTGAAAGCGATGGGCGCAGGCCTGGCTACTGTCACGTATCAGGCCAAGCTGGGCAGCGTGGCCGACAAGGTCGCGCGCGTGGCGGCACTGGCCGAGGCGATTGCGCCGCAGGTGGGTGCCGACCCGGTGCAGGCCCGGCGCGCTGCGGAACTGGCCAAGAACGACCTGCAATCGCGCATGGTCAACGAATTCCCGGAATTGCAGGGCATCGCCGGGCGTCACTACGCCAAGGCCGCTGGCGAGCCGAGCGAGATTTCGCTGGCCATCGACGAGGCCTACCAACCACGTTTTGCCGGCGACGACATCGCACTGTCGCCGCTGGGCAAGGTACTGGCGATCGCCGAGCGGCTGGACACGCTGGCCGGTGGGTTTGCGGCCGGGCTGAAGCCGACCGGTAACAAGGACCCGTTTGCGCTGCGGCGTAATGCGCTGGGGTTGGCGCGGACGGTGATTGAGAGTGGGTTTGATCTCAACCTAAAACAGTGCGTGCTCACTGCGGTTATCAATGCTGAGCTAGCAGCTACCAGAAAGCGATCTGTTGATTTTCTGGTTAAGGCAGAACCCCTCTCAAGTGATATGTCGTCGATGGGAATTAGTTTTAACACCGAAAAATTACTCGATAAATTGCCCGAGCAGAAAGATTTTGAAGCGAAGTGGTTGTCCAGCACTCATGAAATCTTCGACTTTATCCTCGACCGCCTACGCGTCTATTACGCCGACAAAGGTGTGCCGGCAACCCACTTCAATGCGGTCGCCGCACTGTTCTCGGTCGCGCCCGAGGGCGCTCCTACGGGGCTCGTAGGAGCGCACCTGGGCGCAACCCACGGTTCCCTCTACGACTTCGACCGCCGCATCGAGGCCATCGGCATCTTCGCCACGCTACCCGAAGCCGAAGCCCTGGCCGCCGCCAACAAGCGCATCCGCAATATCCTGCGCAAGGTCGAGGGCGACATCCCCGGCGACATCGACACCAGCCTGCTGCGCGAACCGGCCGAAGAAGCCCTGGCCGAAGCCGTGGAAGCGGCCATCGGCGACACCGGCGATGCGCTGCATCGCCACGACTACGTCGCCGTGCTGGCCCGCCTGGCCCGCCTGCGCCCGCAGGTGGATGCCTTCTTCGATGGCGTCATGGTCAATGCCGAAGATCCGCAACTGCGCGCCAACCGACTGGCCTTGCTGAAGAAGCTCGGCGACCGTCTCGGCAGCGTTGCCGCCATCGAGCATCTGTCCAGTTGATTGACGATGGGCGTGACGGCCCTTGCCGCCGTCACACACCGGCCCGTGATATCCGCGCCTGACCGATTCATCAGTGGTGCGCTGCAGCGTTGCCGCCGTGGTGCGACACGATGCATGGATGCCTCATCCTCCCGGTAAAGGAGAACGTTGCATCAGGTCGACCCCTACGGGTCTGTCGGCCCTGTGAGGGGATTGCCTCCCGACGTCCATGCACGCTCAAGGACTGCGATCTCGTTTGGCCAACGACATGTGCGTGAATGTGCATGCGCACGTGACAGGGGACATGGCACTCTCGACCCCTAGACGCCCCATTAACAGACCTTCGCGGTCCTCCCGGTATCCTGCGCCAATGCGATTCATTTTCCGGGTTCGCCCCGTTCTCTTGCTTTTGTGCATCCTGGCCGGCCCTGTCTTCGCCCGGGCAACCATCGACAAGATCGAAATCAAGGGCTTGGACGGCGGCGCCGACGCGGAGATGATCGAGAACATCCAGGTCTCCCTGTCTCTGTACGAGGCCGTGGGCAAGGAGCAGGGCGAGTCGCGATTGGAGTACCTGCTGGCCCAGGCGGAGCGGCAGACGCGCGAAGCGCTGGAGCCCTTTGGCTATTACTCGCCAACCATCGAGCTGGCCGCACCGCGCACCGGCGACAAGGTGACGGTGGTGATCACCGTGGAGCGCGGCGAACCGGTACGCGTGCGGCAGTCGCATATCTCCATCACCGGCTGGGCCGAGCAGGACCGTTACCTGGGCCAGGATCTCAAGCAGTTCGAACCGCGCGAAGGCCAGGTCTTCAGTCATCCGCAATATGAAGCCAGCAAGGTGCGCATCACCCGGCGTCTGGCCGAGCGCGGTTACTTCGATGCCGATTTCACCCAGCGCCGCGTTGCGGTGACGCGCGCAGAGCACGCCGCCGATATCGATCTGAACTGGGACAGCGGCCGCCGCTACGACATGGGCAAGGTGCGCTTCGACTACGACTACTTCCGCCCCGGCCTGTTCGAGCCGCTGGTGTACTGGGACGAGGGCAGTTACTACCACGAAGGCAAGCTGGATCGGCTGCGCGAGTCGCTGACCAAGCTGGATTACTTCAGCACCATCGATATCCAGCCCAAGCCCGAAGAAGCCGACGCCGATGGCCGCGTGCCGGTCGAGGTCAAGCTCACCCGCGCCAAGCGCACCGTCTATACCTCCGGTCTGAGCTACGGCAGCGAGAGCGGCGCCGGTGTGCGCGGCGGCGTGGAGCGACGTTACGTCAATTCGCGCGGCCACAAGATGGACACGCAGCTGGACTACGCGCAGAACCGCAAGAGCCTGACCACCAGTTACCGGGTGCCGGCGTTTCGCTGGCTGGACGGCTGGTATACGGCCTCGGCGCGGTTGTATGACGAACAGACCGAATACATCGACCTGCGCAACGTCAAGCTCACCGGCAGCCGCAGCGGCCAGATCAACGAGCGCTGGAGCGCGATCGCCTCCATCAACGCCTTGCGCGAGCGCTGGCGTTTCAGCAGTGGCGACGATTTCGAAGGTGCGGTGTACGAGACTTCCACGCTGGTCTATCCGCAGTTGCAGGTGAACTACGTCAACGTCGACGACCGCCTGTTTCCGCGCAGTGGTGTGTCCGGGCAGGCGTTCATCCGCGGCGGTGCCGAAGGCGCCGGCTCGGATACCAACTTCGGCCAGGTCTACGGCCAGCTACGCTGGTTTCTGGGCGCTGGCGACAACGGGCGGGTGATCCTGCGCGGCGAAGGCGGCACTACCTGGACCAGCGATCTGGTGGCGATGCCGCCGAGCCTGCGCTTCTTTGCCGGCGGCGCCAACAGCATTCGCGGTTATGCGTTCCGCGAAGTCGGCCCACGCACGCCCAAGCCGGACGAATTCGCGCTGGGTGCCAAGAACGCGGTCACCGCCAGTGCCGAGTACGAGCATTACCTCAAGGGCGGCCCGTGGGGCGGGGCGGTGTTCGTCGACAGCGGTAGCGCCTTCGACGACACGCCCGATTGGCACACCGGTATCGGCTTCGGCTTGCGGTGGCGCTCGCCGGTGGGCCCGGTGCGCGTGGATATCGCGCATGGTTTGAATGACCCCGACTCGCAGTTCCAGCTCTACATCGATATCGGGGCCAACCTGTGAGCGCACCTACGCCGCCCCCCGCACCGCGCCGCGCGCGTTTCTATCGCCGCCGCCGGTTCTGGGTGGGCTCGGGCTTGACCGTGCTGGGATTGGTGCTGCTGGTCTTGATCGCGGTGTATTGGTTGCTGCAGACCGTGGCCGGGCGCGATGTGTTGCTGGCGCAGGTGGTGGCGCGCTTGCCGGTCGGCGCCACGTTTACCTACGGCAAGGTCGAAGGCCCGGTCGCCGGCCCGCTGACCTTGCGCGATGTCGACTTCAAGTATCAGGACATCCACTTCACCGCCGAGCGCGTGTATCTGGAACCGGACCTGCGCCCGCTGCTCGGCCGCAAGCTGCAACTGGATGCGGTGCAGGTCAGCAACGCCACCTTGAATCTGGGCAAGAGCGACGAACCGTTCACCTTGCCCAGCTGGCCCGAGTCGCTGCCGCAGATCAACGTGCCGCTGGCGATCCAGGCCGACAAGATCGATGTGCAGAACCTGCGCATCACCCAGCTGCAGCAGCCGATGATCGTGCTGCACACCGTGCAGGGTGGCCTGGAAGTGGCCACCGGCGAGCTGCGCACGCGCGATCTGGTGGTCGACACCGACATGGGCGATTTCCGCCTGCATGGCGACTACATCCCCAACGACGATTACCGCGCCGACCTCACCGCCACCGCGGTGCTGCCGGCCGCACGCGGGCGCACGCCGGCCAGCCTGGGGCTGGTGGCACGCGGCGATCTGGACAAGATGGAAGTGGCCATCGCCGGCCGCGCGCCGGCACCGCTGCACGCCAGCCTGGTGTTCACCGGCCGCGACGACCCGACCTGGGCGTTCAAGGCCGTCACCGAGGCATTGGATACCTCGCTGTTGATTCCGGCTGCCGATGGCGCGGCCAGCGCGCCGGCCACGCCGATCGCATTGAACCTGACCGCCTCCGGCAAGGGCGGCAACGCCGACCTGCAGGGCAGCGTCAAACAGGGCGAGTTGAGCGCCACCCTGCAGCCGTCGCATATCAGCCTGGCCGATCAGGTGCTGACCGTCGAACCGCTGGTGATCGACACCTTCGAAGGCCGCACGCAACTGCGCGGCACCGCCGACTTCCGCGATACCCAGAATCCGAGTTTCCGTTTTGCCGTCAATGCCAGTGGCCTGCGCTTCACCCCGACGCAAGACCCGGCCACCCCGGATGCACCGCTGGTGCCGGTGGAGTTGAAAGAGGCGCGCCTGGGCGTTGCCGGCACCTTGAAGGCCTGGGCGGCGATCGGCCGCGCCACGCTGGAGCGCGACGGCCAACAGGCCGCGCTGGTGTTCGATAGCCGCGGCAACGACCAACGCGCGCAGCTCAAGCAGGTGCAGGCCAAGACGCCGGGCGGCTCGCTGGATGTCACCGGCGAGGTGGGCTGGGCACCGGAACTGCAATGGGATGTCACCGCGCAGCTGGCCAAGTTCGACCCGGGCTATTTTGCGCCGGGCTGGAACGGCAATCTCTCTGGCAACGTCGCTTCCAAGGGCCGGCAGTTGCCGGCACCGGCCGGCGGCGTGTCGCCGGGCTTCGAGGCCACCGCGGATATTCCGACCCTGACCGGCCAGCTGCGCCAGCGCGCACTGTCGGCCAATGGCAAGTTCGCCTTGCGCGGTGAGCAGGGCGAGGGCGAACTGCAGCTGGCGCTGGGCAATAGCCGCATCACTGCCAAGGGCAAGGTCGGCGACCAGCTGGACATCGCCGCACAGCTGCAGCCGCTGCAACTGGACGACGCGCTGCCTGGGGCCACCGGCACCGTGCGCGGGCACCTGCAGGTCAGCGGCAAGCGCGATGCGCCGGACATCACCGCCGACATCGCCGGCAACGGCCTGCGTTGGAACACCTATAGCGCGCAGAGCATCAGCTTGCGTGGCCGGTTGCCGTGGCGTGGCAGCGATGGGCAACTGGCCTTGCAGGGCACTGCCATCGAAGCCGGCGCGGTACTGGATAGCGTGCGCGTGCAGGCGCGCGGCGCGGTGGAAGCGCTGCGGCTTGATGCAGAGATCGCCAACAGCATGGCCAGCGTCGCCTTGCAGGGTGATGTGCGCCGCAATGGCGAGCGCTGGCAGGGCCAGCTCGCCACGCTGCGCATCGCCCCGTCCAAGGGCGATGCCTGGACGCTGCGCCAGCCGGCGCAGTTCAGCACCGATGGCGCCGCATTTACCTTGTCCGATACCTGCCTGGGCGCGGCCACCGGCGGCGCGTTATGCGCCAGCGCCAACTGGCCGCGTGAGGGCATGGTGGTCCACGGCGACGCATTGCCGCTGGCGCTGGTGCAACCGTGGTTGCCCAAGCAGGAAGGCCGGCAGATCTATCTGCGCGGCGAGCTGTCGCTGGACGGCAGCTTCAAGCCGCGCGGCAATGCCTGGGAAGGCAGCCTGCGCATCGCCTCGCCGGAAGGCGGCATCCGCCTCGGCGAAACCCGCTACGCCGCGGTGGCCGGCAATCCCAATCGCGGCGAGTCGCTGCGCTACGACCAATTCAGCGTGCAGGCCGATTTCACCCAGCAGCAGATCCAGGCCAAGCTCGGTATCGGCTTCCAGGGCGCGGGCTTTGTGGATGCCAAGTTCAACACTGGCTGGGATGCGTATGCGCCGCTCAACGGCGAGTTGTATCTCAACATGTCGCGGCTGTACTGGCTGGAGTTGGTCGTGGCTGACGTGGTGCGGCCCAAGGGTCTGGTCGAAGGCCATGTAAGTCTGCGCGGCACCCGCGACAAGCCGCTGCTCGGCGGCGATGCCACCCTGAGCGATTTCACTGCCGAATACCCGTCGATGGGTTTGACCTTGAGCGAGGGCAAGGGCCGTTTCGACGCGCTGCCCGATGGTTCGGCCAAGATCACCGCCTCGGCCAGATCCGGCGAAGGCACGCTGAATATCGACGGCGGCCTGTCGTGGTTCGGCACCAGCACGCCGTTGCTGCTCAATATCCGCGGGCAGAATGTGCTGGCCTACAACACCAGCGAGCTGCGCATCATCGCCAACCCGGACATGCAGTTCGGTATCACCGACAACGCCATGCAGCTGCGCGGCAAGGTCACCGTGCCCGAAGCCGATATCGATCTGGAGCGGCTGGACCGCGGCACCTCGGTGTCCGAAGACGTGGTGGTGCTGGATCCGGTGGATCCGGAAGAAACGCCGGCCTCGCCGCTGGATATGGACCTGGCCATCGTGCTCGGCGACAAGGTCAACATGAGCGGCTTCGGCCTGAAGGGGGGGCTGAGCGGGCAGATGCAGATCCGCGCGCGCCCGGGGCGCGAAATGACGGCCAACGGCGGGCTGGATGTGCGTGGTCGCTACAAGGCCTACGGCCAGGATCTGACCATCAGCCGCGGCCAGTTGACCTGGAACAACAACATCGTCTCCGACCCGCGCGTGAGCCTGCGCGCCGAACGCAAGATCGGCGATGTCACCGCCGGCATCGACGTCAGTGGCCGCGCCGAATCGCCGCGCGCCGATGTGTGGTCCGAGCCGGCCATGTCGCAATCCGAAGCACTTTCCTACCTGGTGCTTGGCCGCGGGCTGTCCACCGCCAGCAGCGACGAAACCCAGCAGGTCAGCGCCGCCTCGGCGGCACTGTCGGCCGGCAGCAGCCTGATCGCCTCGCAGATCGGCGCCAAGCTCGGCCTGGACGAAGCCGGCGTCAGCCAATCCAGCACCCTGGGCTCGGTGGTGGGCTTCGGCAAATATCTCTCGCCCAAGTTGTACGTCGGCTACGGCGTCTCGATGATCGGCGGCGGCTCGGTGCTGACGCTGAAATACCTGCTCAGCCGCGGCTTCGACGTGGAAGCCGAATCGAGCACGGTGGAGACCAAGGGGTCGGTGAACTGGCGGCGGGAGAAGTAGCTTCCGGTCCAGAAGAGCGAGTATGGCAAGAGCGCGAAGGATAAATAATGCTAACTACTGCAGATTTTATCGGGCCCTCTTCTCAAGACGAATTTGTCAGGGCCCTCGAGACTGAAGATATTATCGGCTGCGTACTTCGTCTCCATCTTCATGTTGAGGAGTTGCTGGCTGTACTGTTAAATTCGTCAATAACGACCGAAATCGCAAAGATAATCACGGTGCCTCAGAACTTTTCTCACAAAGTTCAGCTCGCCACTGCATTTGGCATGCCAGTGGAGATGGGACTAGCGGCGCTTGATTTAAATGGACTGCGAAATAAACTAGGGCATAGGCTCGGCCATCAGCTTAAACGCGAAGATGTTTCCAGCTTTGCCGAACAGGTAGATGCTGTGCGCGAGGTGCTATTTGCAAGTGTCCCCAGCGTCATGGTGAGCGCGATTGAGCTCTACAGCACAGGTAGCGGCAAGCGTCAGTTTGGAGAAGGTGATCCAATTTGGGACTTCAAAATCACTGCCGGCCTTTTGTATGGATGGATGCTTGGATATCTGGCCGAAAGGGGGTGTCTCATTCAAACAGCGTAATGCTTTAGGGATGGTCTGATCAACGGCGTCGGAGGATGATCTAAACCGCATCAGCCACTCTGATGGCACTCAGACCCTCGATTTTTTGCCATTTCCGCCGCGTTTGCGGGGTGTTGCCTGGATTACAGGCACACCTTCCCCACGACAGGCATCAACTGCTTTCGCTTCAGCCACAGGTTCGACAGCGCAAACAGCGTCAGCACCTGCGCGGTGTTCTTCGCCAAACCGCGATAGCGCACCTTGACGTAACCGAACTGGCGTTTGATCACCCGAAACGGGTGTTCCACCTTCGCGCGCAAGCTGGCCTTGGTGTGCTCCCAACGCTTGGCCCGCTTCAATTCGCGTTGGTTCTTGATCTGCTTCAGCTTGGAGGGCTTGGCTGCGATCAGGTAGCGCAACGTGCGCTTGCTCGCCATTTCCTCGCGCTTGTCCAGCCCGGTATATCCGCTATCCCCGCTGAGCGTGTCTTCCTTGCCATGCAGCAGCTTGTGCGCCTGCGTGATATCGGCGACGTTGGCTGCCGTGCATTCTACGTGGTGCACCAACCCGGACACATCGTCCACGCCGATATGCGCTTTCATTCCGAAGTAATACTGATTGCCCTTCTTGGTCTGATGCATCTGCGGATCACGCTTGCCGTCCTGGTTCTTGGTCGAACTTGGCGCTGAAATGATCGTGGCGTCTACGATCGTCCCGCTGCGCAGGCTCTGTCCCTTGCGCGACAGGTGCGCGTTGACCCGGTTGAACAGCTTGCGCGCCACATCGTGTTGCTCCAGCAAGTGGCGGAAGTTGAGTATCGTCGTCTCGTCCGGCACCTCATCCAGGCCGCCGATCTTTGCAAAACGCCGCATCGACACCGTGTCGTACAGGGCTTCTTCCGCCGATGGATCGCTCAATGCGTACCACTGCTGCAAAAAGTGGATGCGCAGCATCGTCTCCAGCCGATACGGCTGTCGCCCTGGCTGCCCCGACTTTGGATAATGCGGCTCGATCAGCGCCAGCAGGTCTTTCCACGGCACCACCTGATCCATCTCGGCCAGAAATACCTCGCGCCGCGTCTGCTTGCGCTTGCCGTTGTACTCCGCATCGCCGAAGGTCAGCTGCATCGAAATCGTCCGCTCGGTTCGTTGATCGATTGTCGCAGATCATGCTGCTTTGTTCAGAGCTTCCTTAGGCTTGTTCAAGCCCAGGAAAAGGCCGTTGTTGCACGCCGTGATCGAGCTTTAGCGCTACTAAGTTTGCCCTTTCTTGGAGGGTGAGAGACCGGCCGACGTGCGTCGGTTTCCATACGTTTTACTCACTCTTTATGCCAGCACATCGGCGCGTGCCTAGCCCCTTTACGCACCCCAAGCCTACCTTGGCACTCCCGCACAGTGGTGCGTTGAGCCAAACACGATGTGTATCCTGATTTTGCAAGGTCCTCAGGCTGGTCCGGCGCCGTTGGTGCCGATGCAGTTGCCTGAGTGTGCTGGCCGTGCATTGCGCACGTTGGCGTGTGCCGATGTGGAGAGCTTGATCGCCGAGTTGCATGCGGCCGGTGGCAATGCCGAGGTGGAGCTGGTGTTGCTGGATTCGGGCGATCTACCGTTGTCTGAGCGCAGTTGTGCGAAGGCCTTGCGCGTTGCCGTGGATGCATTGCCTACGCCGTATATCGAGCTGCATACCGATGCCGATCAGGAACTGGAGCCGTGGCTGCATGCGCAGCACGCGCCGTTGGCGGTGGTGATCACGCCGCACGATGCGCCGCGTGCGTATGCGATGTCGCTGGGCATTGCTGCGCGCTGCCTGCCGTCGTTGCACGCGCCATTGTGCGTTGCTGCCTGAGGAGCATGCCATGTCGATCATGATCTTGCGTGGGCCGGAGGCGGCGATGCCGTTGGTGCGCGGGCCGCAGCCATTGCCGCGGGCCGTCATCCGGCAGCTGGTGCAGTGTGCCGCGGATGCGGGCAGGACGGTGGCGCTGCGGGCTTGTAGCTCGGAGCAGGAATTGCTGGATGCCTTGCGCGTGGCCGGTCAGGCGCGGATGGAAATCGCGTTGATTGATCCGGGAAGTTGCGTGGACAGCGTGCGGCTGCATCGGGTGCTGGCATCGTTGCGCTATCCCTATGTGGAAACGCACGACGACAGTGCGTTGCCTGCCGGCGGGTCTTGGCGAATGCATCGCCACGGTGCGTGGTTACTGCGCGCAGAGCTATCTGCTGGGGCTGGAAATCGCGTTGGAACATCTAGGCTGCACGGAGATTCAGGGCGATGTCCACGTCGGTACCTGAGCCGCGTCAGCTGCATTACTTCGCCGACTACGAAGGCTATTGCGATGGTCGGCCGGTGCTGTGGGGGCAACTCGCCCACAGCGTGGAGGTACCTGCCGAGGGTGAGTTGGATGCCGCCGGACTGGTGTGCGCATTGCGCCGTCGCGCGGCCGAGGCGCATGGGCTGGAGGCTGGGCAGATCCGGCTGTGCCAGGTTACGCGGTTGTAGCGGTTTGCACGGGATTCCGATGTAAGTCATTGCCGCCGCGCCAACCGGCGCGCAGGCATCGGCAGTCCACCGCATCCTGCGTCAGGGCCCTGGCAACCTCACACACAACGACGCCACCCGAAGGTGGCGCCGTCGCTCTGCCGTGACTACGCCTCATTCAACGCAGATCACTTGCGTTGACGCTTACTTGGCCGCGCTGCTGTCCGGCACGAACTTGATCAGCTGGTTGCTGCTTGCAGCCGTGCCGAAGTTGAAGCGGCCGTAGCCGGCGCCCCAGTAAAGCGCACCGTCCGCAATCGCGGGCGAGCTGATCACCGAGCCGGTGGCCTCGTAGTTCCACAGCGTGGCGCCGGTATCGGTGTCGAGGGCGACCATGTTGCCGGCCATCGAACCGGCATACAGCAGGTTCGGCGACACGGTCAGCGAGCCCTGGCCGCCAGCAGGTACGGTTGGATTGACGCGGTTGATGCCGGGTACCTTGACCTGCCACTTGATCTTGCCGGTGGCTGCGTCCAACGCCGCCCACGATCCACCGTTGTGGCTGACGGTGTTGTCCGGGCCCAGCGTATAGGTGGCATTGGAACTGTTGTTGATGGCCACATAGACCTGCGATTTGTACGGATCGAACGCGGTGCCCCATTCGACGCCGCCGGTGGTGCCTCCCGGCCCGACCTGGGTGGACCACACCCTGGCGCCGGTTCTGGCGTCGAAGGCCCAGTAGATGCCGCTCTTCTGCCCGGCACCGATCAGTTGCTGCGACCGGCCGTTGCGCTGCACGGTGAACAGGTTGACGCCGGCGCCGCTGAAGTCGTAATCCGGACCGGTCAGGTCCTTGTACACCGTGTTCGGGCAAAGCCCGTTGGTGGGTGCTGCGATGCAGGACAGGTTCCAGGCGTCATAGCCCTGGACGCGATCGGCCCAGACCAGCTTGCCGCTATCGAGATTCAGTGAAATCACTGAATCGACATAGTTGTCCGGTGCCATGCAGTTGAGTTCGTCGCGTATCGGCGTTCCCGGACCGTTGTGATAAGCGCGCATGTTGGCCACGCAATTGGCCACATTGGCCGGAACGCTGTAGTTGTTGCCGGTGCCGAAATACAGGCGGCGGCTGATCGGATCGATGGCCACCTGGCCCCACACCGCGGCACCGTTATAGCCCTCCGGCACGTTGTAGAACTGCCACACCTTCTTGCCGGTGTTCAGATCCAGCGCCACCACGCTGCCACGGAAACTGAAGGTGTGAGTGGGGTCCAGGTTGCCCCAGTCGCCGGAGGAGATGCCCACGTAGATGCGGTTGCCGTAGATCACCGGCGAGGAAGTGATGCGGGCCTGCGGGTTGGCTTCGACGGTGCTCGACCACAGCAGCTTGCCGGTCTTCTTGTCGAGCGCCAGTACGGTGCCTGCAGCTTGGTCGCCGACGATGATGCTCTTGGCACTGATGGCCGGGGTATTGCGCGTCACCGAGGCGGCGTTGCCTGTGTAGTCGGACAACTTGGCCTGCCAGTTCGGCTTGCCGGTCTGAGTGTCCACGCTATACAGGGTGCCGCCCCAGTCGGGCACATACAGGGTGCCGCCTTCCACGCTCGGCGTGGCCGAGATGTCGCCGGTGGTGGTCAGCGTCCAGGCCGGCTTGAGGCCTTTGACGGTGGTGCGATTGATCTTCCACTCACCCGGAGCGAAGCGCGAATTGAAGTAGCCGCCACCGGCGGTGGGCCAGCTGCTGGGGCTGGCGAAGGGGAGGTTGCTGCCGAAGCTGCGCCAAACTTCGCCGGAGCGCGCGAACGCCTGGGTATCCAGGGACGACACCGGCTGTTGCGCGGTTGTGGCGCCAGACTGGGCGAAAGCCACTGCACTGACCAGCAGGCAGGGAACGAGCGTCAAACTGCGGAACCGCAAACGGCGTTTGGAATTGGTCATCACGGCATGTCCATAGATGGAAGGAAGCGCTGGATCCCCCCGGATCTGCCGAACGAAGATGGACGATTGAGTTGACCGCGCAACACCTGCACGGCGCTGCATTCAGAGAGCGGTCGGGTCCGTTTGCATCTGGTGCAACCAGCTCGGAAAAATTGCGTTCATCGTGTTCGCTATTCGCACAGATGGTGATGATTCATCACTATCTGCTGGGGCAGCGATAGAAAAAATGATTCGTGCGATTAGGCCTGCATCTGCGTGGTATGCGGTGGTTTGCAAGAAGTAACCAGGAAATTTTGCGCAACCTTGCGGAGGTGGCGCTGCGGCGATTCAGGCGTGGCGGGAGATGCGCGATAAGAGGCTGGTGTGCTGTGTGCAGCTGGCCGGGTTCAGTGCGCTCTGCGGCTGCGTCGAAGGGGTTTGCGGGCTGGGCGCTATGCGTAATCGGGCTGCGTAGTGGCAAGAGTGTCGCGTGAGTGTGCGATTGCAGTGGGATGGGTCATGCAGGCGTGGCCCGTACCCTCATCCGCCCCTTCGGGGCACCTTCTCCTGCAGGGAGAAGGGTGTTGCCAAACGTAAAGCAGGAGCGGCACCCTCACAACGCACAACGCACAACGCACAACGCACAACGCACAACGCACAACGCACAACGCACAACGCACAACGCACAACGCACAACGCACAACGCACAACGCACCGAGTAAGCGTATCGAGGGACAAACACTCGTACCGCACACTAGGCGGCAATCACCTCATGCCTCACGCGACAATCGCGCCTACCCACTCACACGCGTTCCGATGCGCGCGATGCATGTTGCACCGCAGCGGGACCGATCGATGCCAGCTGCGTGATCGCGTCCTGCACCACTGCGGGCACGCTGGCATCCACGTCCACCGACACCACATCCGCTTCGTCCAGCGGAAGCTCCAGCGTCTGCAGCTGGCTGTCGAGCAGCGTGGGTGGCATGAAGTGGCCGGCGCGCGCGCTCAGGCGGGCGGCGATCACGTGCGGGGCCGCATGCAGGAACACGAAGCGCATCGGCACGCCGCTGCCACGCAGCAACTGACGGTGCGTCGCGCGCAAACCGGAGAACGCCAGCACCACCGATTCGCCGGCCTGCACGCAGTCGCGCAAGGTGGCCGAGAGCAGCTCCACCCACGGCAAACGCAGTGCGTCGGTAAGCGGCTGGCCGGCAGCCATCTGCGCGCGCGCGGCCACGCTGTGATAGTCGTCGGCATCCAGAAACCGGAAGCCGTAATGCGCTGCCAGGGCCTGCGCAATGGTGGTCTTGCCGCTGCCCGAGACGCCCATCACCACGATGGCAAGCGGCGAAGCGGACGCGGGCGTGGCATGTGCAGCGGTGTCCATCACGTCAGGTTATATCTCTGGGTAGATTCGGCATTCGAGCGGATTCACGTTGGCGGCAGCCGATGCGTGGTGTAGCGTCGGCGCTCCTTGCCAGGTGAGCGGGCACCCAGCGTAACGGCGTGCCCGGCCGGGTACAACGCATGCGAAGGTCTGCCGATGACGTCACCACCCGCAACGTCTCCCGCATCGGCGCCCCTGCGCTGGCGCGAAAAGCTCGGCTACGGCGCCGGCGATCTGGGCCTGAATCTCTATTGGGCCAACATCTCGGCGTTTCTGCTGATCTTCTACACCGACACCCTGCACCTGCCGGCTGCTGCGGTCGGCACGATGATTTTGTTGACCAAGATCGCCGATGCGATCGCCGACCCGGCCATGGGCGCCATCGCCGACCGCACCCGCAGCCGCTGGGGCAAGTTCCGCCCGTATCTGTTGTGGGGCGCGATACCAATGGCGCTGACCGGCG
This sequence comes from Xanthomonas nasturtii, assembly GCF_023337365.3. NCBI lineage: Bacteria > Pseudomonadati > Pseudomonadota > Gammaproteobacteria > Lysobacterales > Lysobacteraceae > Xanthomonas > Xanthomonas nasturtii. The sequence continues at coordinate 4,603,167 of NZ_CP142084.2, read as the reverse complement.
TGCTTGCCTACACCACACCGGAGCTGGATCAGACCGGCCGCATGGTGTGGGCCACGATCACCTTCCTGGTGATGATGCTGGCCTACACGGTGGTGAGCATTCCCTACTCGGCGTTGTCGGGCGTGATCACCGCCGACAGCCAGCAGCGTACCGGGCTGATCAGCCTGCGTTTCATCGGCGCGTTTGCGGGCACCACGCTGGTCAATTACTTCACGATGGATCTGGTGCGCTGGTTCGGCGGCGGCAACGATGCGCTGGGCTGGCAGCGCACGATGATGCTGTATGGCGCCATCGCGGTGGCGCTGTTCGTCGGTGTGGCCCTGACCACGCGCGAGCGCGTGCAGCCGCCGCCGCAACAACGCACGCCGGTGCGCCGCGATATCGCCGACCTGTTGCAGAACAAGCCGTGGTGCGTGCTGTTCGTGCTGTCGCTGATCATCATGATCACCATCACCATGCGCGGCGGTTCGGGCGTGTACTACCTCAAGTATTACGTGCAGCGCCCGGATCTGGTCGGCCTGTTCCTGGGCTGCTATTCGGTGGCGTTGGGTGTGGGTGCGGCGATCACGCCGCTGCTGACCCGGCATTGGGACAAGCGCCAGCTGATGTGCGGGCTGATGGTGATCGTTGGCCTGCTGAGCTGTGCGATGTACTTCGTGCCTGCCGATGCGGTGTGGGCGATCTTCGGGTTGAACATGTTGATCGGCCTTGCATTGGGGCCGAAGTCGCCGTTGGCGTTTTCGATGTATGCCGACAGCGCCGACTACACCGAATGGCGCACCGGCCGGCGTGCGACCGCGATGACGTTTGCGGCGGCCACGTTTTCGCAGAAGCTTGGCGGCGCGCTCGCCTCGGCCGGTATCGCCTGGGTTCTGGCCGGCATGGGCTATGTGGCCAACAGCGCGCAGTCCAGCGGGTCGTTGACCGGCATCGTGCTGCTGCTGACGGTGATCCCCGGTGTGGTCGCGCTGCTTGCCGCCTGGACCATGCGTTTCTATCCGTTGGACGATGGCTTGTTGAGCCGCATCCAGCTTGAACTGGCCGCGCGCAAGCGCGACGAACCGGAGCACCCCTGACTGTGTCTGCACTGCCCACTGCTGCGTCCGACGATCTTTCAACCTTGCTGGCGCCCAGCGCCGACGGCACGCGCTACGCGCTCTACAGCCCCACCGCCATGCCCACTGCCGGCGGCTTCCTGTGGAACCGCCGCATGATGTTGCAGCTCACCTGCCGTGGCTATGCCACCGGCCAGTTCATGCAGCCGGAGCCATCCAAGTACGCGCATGCGCCGGTGCTGGAAGCGCGCAATTTCATGATGCCGGAACAGCCTTATTACGCGCACCATCCCGGGCGCTTTTTCTATCTCAAGGATGAAGATAGCGGTGCCCTGTACTCGGTGCCGCACGAGCCGGTGCGCGCGCAGCCGCAGGCATTCGAATTTTCTGCGGGCAAGCATGATGTGCGTTGGCGCGTGCAGCATGACGACATCGTGGTGGAGCTGTGCGTGGCCCTGCCCACCGACGATGTGGTGGAACTATGGGAATGTCGCGTGCATAACGCCTCCGGGCGCGCGCGGCGGTTGAGCCTGTATGTGTATTTCCCGGTCGGCTACATGTCCTGGATGCATCAGGCCGGCGGCTACGAGCCGGCGCTGGGCGGCATCGTCTGCCGTAGCGTGGCGCCGTATCAAAAAGTGGACGACTACTTTCGCCAGCGCGATTTCAAGGACTGCACCTTCCTGCTGCACGAACAGCCGCCGGTAGCGTGGGACGCGCAGCAGTTAGCCTTCGAAGGCGAGGGCGGGTTGCATGCGCCCTCTGCCATCCAGGCCGAACAGCTGGGCAACAGCCAGGCGCATTACGAAACACCGGCCGCCGCGTTGCAATATCGTCTGCAGCTGGAGGCCGATGCGGCCAGCGTGTACCGCTTCGCATTCGGGCCGGCCAAGGACGATGCAGAAATTGCCGCACTGCGTGCGCGCTACCTGTCGGAAGCAGGCTTTGCGCAAGCGGCGCGTGAGTATGCGCAGTACCTGCAGGCCGGCCATGGCTGCGTGCAGATCGCCACGCCGGATGCAGCGTTGGACAACCTGGTCAACCATTGGCTGCCGCGTCAGGTGTTCTATCACGGCGACGTCAATCGCCTGAGCACCGATCCGCAGACGCGCAATTATCTGCAGGACCACATGGGCATGGCCTATCTGCAGCCGGCCACCGCGCGTGCGGCGCTGCTGCATGCGCTGTCGCAGCAGGAACCCAGCGGGGCGATGCCGGACGGCATCCTGCTGGTGGAAGGCGCCGAGCTCAAATACATCAACCAGGTACCGCATACCGACCACTGCGTGTGGTTGCCGATCTTCCTGAGCGCGTATCTGGCCGAAACCGGCGATGCCAGCGTGCTGGAGGCAGTGGTCCGCACGCGGGACGGCCACGCGCTCAGCGTGGCCGAGCGGCTGGATGCGGCCATGCAATGGTTGCTGGACGCACGCGATGCACGCGGGTTGAGCTTCATCGCCCAGGGTGACTGGAACGACCCGATGAACATGGTCGGCTGGCGCGGCAAGGGCGTGTCCGGCTGGCTGACCGTGGCGACGGCTTACGCGCTGCGGCTGTGGTCGAGCATCTGCGCTGCGCACGGACGCAGCGCACAGGCGGAAAGATTTGGCCAGGCGGTGGCCGCGGTCAATGCCGACGCCAATCGTGAGCTGTGGGACGGCAACTGGTATGCGCGCGGCATCACCGACGACGGTGTGCGTTTCGGCATCGCCGAGGATGTGGAGGGGCGCATCTATCTCAATCCGCAGAGTTTTGCGCTGCTGGCCGGCACTGCGGATGCGCAGCAACGCGCGGCGCTATTGGAGGCGGTACGCGAGCAGCTGCATACGCCGTATGGACCGGTGATGCTGGCGCCGGCCTACACCCACATGCGCGACGACGTGGGGCGGTTGACCCAGAAGTGGCCGGGCGCGGCAGAGAACGGGGCGGTCTACAACCATGCGGTGGCGTTCTACCTGTACAGCCTGTACCAGATCGGCGAGGCCGACCGCGCGTGGGAGATCCTGCGCGCGATGCTGCCGGGCCCGACGCGCGAGGACGTGCTGCAACGCGGCCATCTGCCGGTGTCGCTGCCCAACTACTACCGTGGCGCGTGGCATCAGTACCCGCGTACCGCCGGGCGGTCCAGCCAGTTGTTCAACACCGGCACGGTGGCGTGGGTGTATCGCTGCGTGCTGGAAGGTTTGTTCGGGCTGGTCGGCGAGGGCGACGCACTGGCGATCCGCCCGCAGCTGCCGTCGCATTGGCCGCACGCGCAGGTGACGCGCCAGTTCCGCGGTGCGCAGTTCGAAGTACAGCTGCAGCGCGAAGCCGGACGCGTGGCGACGGAGGTGCTGGTGGATGGCGTGGTCAGCGCGGACCAGCACGTGCACGCGGTGACCGCCGGTCGGGTGTATCGGGTGCAGGTGCGGCTGCCGGGCTGAGCGGCCCTCACCCGCCCTCCGGGCACCCTTTCCCGCAGGCGGGAGAGGGGAGCGGCCAACACCGGGTAGCCGCCGCATCATCGGCTGATCGCGACAACGGCGCAGCGTCGCCCGACCGTAACGGTGCATGTGGACCGACCGTGCACAATCTCGTACAGCCATGCGGCAGACGCCTCCTGCCGCATGGCTGGCCTGGTGGGCCGGATATGCGGCAGGCCGGTGGGTGGCACACCGCAACCGCGGTACCTTCTCCCGCCCGCGGGGGAAGGTACCCGAAGGGCGGATGGGGAGCGTTTGACCCTCAGCCCGATGCCCCTGGTCAGGGGCTGATTCAAAGCAGCGGCGTCCCGGCAGCGCGGACCGCCTACATGACGACACCACGCCTCCTGCAAGACGGCAGGAACTTCCAGAGCATCATCCTCCGCCAAGCAGTCAGGCACGATTCCCCAATCCCCAATTCCACTGCGTAAACTCCAGGCTCGCATCGCACCGCCTGGGAATGCACCTTGGTATCAAGCTGGATCCTGCTGCTGGTTTCGCTCGGCTACGCCGCGCTGCTGTTTGGCGTGGCGTGGTGGGGCGACCGCCGGCCGATGTATCCGGACCGGCCCTGGCTGCGGCCGGCGGTCTACAGCCTGGCGTTGGCGGTGTACTGCTCGTCGTGGACGTTCTACGGCGCAGTGGGCTCGGCAGTGCGCAACGGCATCGGCTATCTGCCGATTTATCTCGGCCCGCTGCTGTTGCTGCTGTTCGGCTGGCGCATCATCGAGCGGCTGGCGCTGATCGCACGGGCCGAAAACACCGTGTCCATCGCCGATTTCATTTCATCGCGCTATGGCCGCTCGCGGCGGTTGGCCGCATTGGTGGCGGTGATCGCGTTGGTCGGCATCGTGCCGTACCTGGCGCTGCAGTACAAAGCGGTGGCAATGAGCCTGGAGGTGCTGACCGGGCATAGCAGTGCCGGGCGCGGCATCTTCGCCGACCCGGCGTTGTATGTGGCGCTGTTGATGGCCTTGTTCGCCACCTTGTTCGGCACCCGCCAGGTGGATGCCACCGAACACCATCACGGCATGATGCTGGCCATTGCGCTGGAGTCGGTGATCAAGTTGATCGCCATCGTGGCGGTGGGCTTGTTCGCCTGGCTGTGGTTGAGCGACCACCAGCTGCATATCGCCGATTCGGCGCGCACCTTGTTCGAACACACGCCGTCGGTGGGCTTCATTTCGCAGACGCTGCTGAGCTTTCTGGCGGTGATCTGCCTGCCGCGGCAATTCCATGTGGCGGTGGTGGAATGCAGCGATGTCGGCGACATCCGCCGCGCGCGCTGGTTGTTCGGTGCGTACCTGGTGATCATCTCGGCGATGGTGGTGCCGATCGCCTCGGCCGGCATCGCGCTGTTCGGCAAGGGCAGTGCGGTGGTGGACGATGCGGTGGTGCTGGCGCTGCCGCTGAGCCAGGGCAACACGGTGCTGGCGCTGGTGGCCTACGTGGGCGGTTTTTCCGCCGCCACTGGCATGGTGATCGTGGCCAGCATCGCGCTGGCCACCATGGTCAGCAACGACCTGGTGATGCCGGTGCTGCTGCGCCGCCGCGTCAGCGCCGATGCGCGGGCGGCGGTGGCTTCGCGGGTGCTGTGGATCCGCCGCGTCGCCATTTTGCTGCTGGCGCTGGTCGCCTACGGCTATCACCGCAGCGTGGCCAACGGCACCACGCTGGCGGCCTATGGCTTGATGGCGTTTGCGGCAGTGGCGCAGTTCGCGCCGGGCGTGATCGGCGGGCTGTATTGGCGCGGTGCCAGCCGCAAGGGCGTGGAAACCGGCATGGTGCTCGGCTTCATGACCTGGATCTATACGCTGCTGCTGCCGGCGGCTACGCACGCGGGCTGGCTGCAGCCGGAGTGGCTGGTGGACGGGCCATTCGGCATCGCGTGGCTGCAGCCGCAGCAGTTGTTCGGCATGCGCGGCTGGGACCCGCTGGCGCACGGCACGTTCTGGTCGCTGCTGATCAACGTCGGCGCGATGATGCTGGTTTCCGCACGCTGGCGTCCGGGTGTGGACGAGCGGCTGCGTGCAGCACCGTTTCTGGACCCATATGCGCAGCGTCCGGCAGTGGCTGGCGACTGGCCTGGGCATGTGCGCGTGGCCGATCTGCAAGCCCTGGCCGAGCGCGTGGTGGGTGAGCGGCATGCGCATCGCGCCTTCGTCGACCAGGCCTTGCTGCTGGAGCGCGAGCTGCAGCCGACCGTGGTGGCCGACCGCGCCTGGGTGCAGTTCACCGAGCGCCTGCTGGCCGCATCGATCGGTGCCGCCTCCGCACGGCTGGTGCTGACCAGCCTGTTGCGCGGTTCGGGCATGGAACTGGGCGAGGTGGTGGCGGTGCTGGACGAAGCCGGCCAGGAGCTGCGCTTCAATCGCGAGATTCTCTCTACCACGCTGGAAAACATCAGCGCCGCGGTCAGCGTGGTCGACCCGGAAATGCGCCTGACCGCGTGGAATCGCCGCTACCAGCAGCTGTTCGGGTATCCCGATGGCATGTTGTATGTGGGCCGCCCGGTGGCCGACCTGATCCGCTATAACGCCGAGCGTGGCGAGTTGGGCGAAGGCGATATCGAAGACCAGATCGACCGCCGTATCCGCCACATGCGTGCCGGCTCGCCACATGTGTTCGAGCGCACCCGCAGCGACGGCAAGGTGATCGAAATGCGTGGCCAGGCGCTGCCCGGCGGCGGCTATGTCACCAGTTACAACGACATCACCGACTACAAACGCGCCGAGCGCGCGCTGCTGGACGCCAACGAAAACCTGGAACAACGCGTGGCTGATCGCTCACGTGAAGCCGAGCTGGCGCAGCAGTCCAAGACGCGCTTTCTGGCCGCCATCAGCCACGACGTGCTGCAGCCGCTCAATGCCGCGCGGCTGTTTGCGTCCGCATTGCGCGAGAGCCATCAGCACAACGAAGAGCAGCGCCACCTGGCCGAGCGTGTGGATGCCTCGCTGCGTGCGGCCGAAGAATTGCTTGACGGCCTGCTCGACGTCTCGCGGCTGGACGCCGGCGGGCTGCGCCCTACGGTCGAAGACTTTGATGCCAGCGCGCTGATGCACGAATTGGCCGCGCAATACGCGCCGGTGGCGTCCAGCCGCGGCTTGCGTTTGCAGGTGCATAGCCGGCCGATCTGGGTGCGCAGCGACCGCCGTTTGCTGCGTCGGGTGATGCAGAACTTCCTGGCCAATGCGCTGCGTTACACGCGCCAGGGCCGCATCGTGCTGGGCATGCGCGGGCGCGGCGACCATGTGGAACTGCAGGTGTGGGACACCGGCCCGGGCATCCCCGAGCATCACATGCGGCAGATCTTCGAAGAGTTCCGTCGCTATCAGCAGCCGTTCGATTGGGGCGAGCAGGGCCTCGGGTTGGGCTTGTCGATCTGCCAACGCATCTCGCGCCTGCTCGATCACGATCTGAGTGCGCGCAGCCAGGTCGGTTGCGGCAGCATGTTCTCGATTCTGTTGCCGCGCGTGGCGCCGGTGCCGGTGGCGCCGTTGTTGCCGGTGCCGGCCGCACGTGTGCGGCCCAATGGTGAGTCGCTGGCCGGCCTGCGCGTGCTATGCGTGGACAACGACCGCGAAATCCTCGATGGCATGCGCGCGCTGTTCGGCCGCTGGCAGGTGGAGGTGATCACCGCCAGCACCGTGGATCAGGCGCTGGCCTGCGCGCGCGAGCAACCGGATGTGATGCTGGTGGATTACCACCTGCACGACCGCCTGGATGGCCTGGATACGCTCGACGCCGTGCAGGCCGCGGCAACCGCACCGATCGCCGGTGCCCTGCTCACCGCCGACGGTCGCGACGAGCTCAAGCAGCTTGCGCGCGAACGCGGCTACCGCCTGCTGACCAAACCGGTGAAGCCGGCTTCGCTGCGCGCGTTTTTGAGTGCGTACCACGATGCGAAGAAGCGCTGACGGGTGCATCGAGTGCATCACCGGGAGATGCAGGATGCACGCGGCATTGCTTGAAAATGCGGCAATGCCTCTTCGCGTGCACAGCAAGGCCATGCATTGTTGGAACGCGCTAACGCGCGATTGGGCTTAGCGATCACGCTTCATCGCGCGCCAGCGCGCTCCTACGCAAAACAGCCTTGCGCTATGCCGCGCCGCGCAGGTGTTCGTACAGGATCACGCTGCCAACGATCACCAGAATCACACCGCCGAGGATTTCGGCACGCTTGCCGATCAGGTTACCGAGCGCGCGGCCCAGCATGACGCCAGCGGTGACCATGCTGAACGTGCACAGGCCCACCACCACCGCCACCACGCCGATGTGCACATCGAGAAACGCAAGGCTGACGCCCACTGCCATCGCATCGATGCTGGTGGCAAAGCCGGTGGCAGCCAGTGCAAGCATGCCGTTTTTCTTGGGCGCATCGTCTTGGTCGTTGGCGTCATCGGGATCGGCGCGCAGGCCGGCCACGATCATGTGCACGCCCAGGGCGCCCAGCAGGCCGAAGGCGATCCAGTGATCGAACGCCTGCAAATGGCTGGAGGCGGCGCGGCCCAACAGCCAGCCAATCACCGGCGTGATCGCTTCGATGCAGCCAAAAATCAGCCCCGCGCGCAGCGCATCGCGCCACTGCGGCTTGCGCATCGCCGCGCCCTTGCCGATCGCTGCGGCAAACGCATCGGTGGACATCGCAAAGCCGATCAACACAATGGAATACGGGGACATCGCCATTCTCGGGTTGGGCACGGTCACACCGGCATGCGCCCGCGCCAACCGTTGTTGTGCGCGCATGCCGCTGGTCTCGCCAAACCACGATTGGTTGCCTGCACCACGGCGCAACGGCCGAGTATGTTGATGCAGGCGCTTCCGATGGACGAAAGCAGGCTACTCCCCAAGGGGGCGCGCAGTGTACCAACGCATTGCAGCGTTCGGTGCGTCTGCACTGCACGCGAAGGTCGGTCTGATCTTTATAGCCGTGGCTATTGCGACCCGGGTTGATGGAGTTTTTTGCCTTTTTAAACGCGTCAAAGCCGGGGAAACACGTCCACGCAACGGACCGATGTGGCGTGCGATAGCCTTGGCTATAGTGACGAACGGATTTCATGCCGGTGATGCAAGCAGCGATGAGCGCGGGAAAAGCCGCCGATGTGGGGGTGTGCTGCAAGCAGTGCACGATGGCATTTCATGTGTGGCCGCGCGTGCAAGAGCCAGCACTTCGGTGCCGACTTTCAAGCCGTCGATGCAGCCACCAGCAACGATGCAGCGATCTCCCCCAGCGCTTCGGTTTGCGCGGTTTGCGATGTCGCAGGGGGTGCTTGCGAAGCCGTGGAGTCGAGTGCGATGCCCAGGTTGCCATCGCAGCATGGCGGAATGATCGGGCAGTGCTGTAAGCGAACGGCCAGCCGCGCAGCAGGTAGACACCAGGAGTCAGCCGCCAGACGCGGGCAACCGCAACAACCAGCGCCGACGCAAGCTGCTAGCGCGCCGAATCGGACTCCCGGCGCGCGCCGCGGCTACAGCAACGCGGCGGAAATCTCGGCAGTGGCCGCACACAAGGCCTGCAAGGCCGCTTGCGGGCCAACCAGCTCCGGGCGGCGTGCGATGAAGGGCACGGTGAGCGTATAGGTGGCGCTGCCGCGTTGCATGATGGGTGCGGTCAGGTCGACCACGCCCACCACCGCCTCGCTGGGTTGCATGGCGTAGCCATCGTTGCGCGCCTGCGCGGCAGCGGCGAGGAACTGCGCGCGCCCGAACGGCACCTCGCTGGCGTCGAGCATGTCCAGCCAGCGTGCCTGTACCTCCGGCTGCTGGAAGGCGAACAGCACCAGCCCGGAGCTGGAATGCGTCAACGGGCGGCGGTGGCCCGGGCGCACCACCAGGCCCAGGTCGCTGGGCACGTCCATCTGCGCGATCACCACGATCTGGTCGCCCGACGGCGCCACCAGGTGGCAGGGTTGATAGATCGCATCGGCCAGCCGACGCATCACCGGCAAGGCCGCTTCGCTGATGCTCTGCACCTGCGGCTGCTGCATGCCGAGCATGAACAGCCGGTTGGTCAGCACATAGTCGCCTTCGCCATCGCGGGTGAGATAGCCGCGCTCTTCCAGTACCTGCAGCATGCGAAAGATCTCCCCGCGCGAACGGCCGATGCCCTGCGAGATCGCGCCCATGCTCATCGGCTGGGCCTGGCGGGCCAGCAGTTCGAGGATGTCCAGGCCCTTGTCCAACGCAGGCGCCCGGTACTTGGCGGGTTCGGTGCTCATCCGTTTGCGGCTCCAGGCAAGGCTGCGGTGCGCCAGGGTACAGGCAGCGCGGCAGGGGTCAGGGGGATGCTGTGCGTGCAAATATAAACAAAGATTTTATATTTGCATGGCGTTGGCGTGCGCAGTACGCTCGCCGGATTGCAACGCAAGCGCCACAGCCTTGGGAGGGGATCGGTCGCATGCATCACAGTGACATTGCCGCGTCACCGCGCGGCAACCTGGCGCGTACCGCCATGGTTCCCCTGTTGTTGATCGTCAGCCTGTTCTTTTTATGGGGCATGGCCAACAACCTCAACGACATCCTGATCAAGCAGTTCAAGAAGGCCTTCGAACTGACCGACCTGCAGGCCGGATTGGTGCAAAGCGCCTTCTACATGGGCTATTTCGTGTTCGCGATGCCGGCGGCGATGTTCATGCGCCGCTACAGCTACAAGGCTGCGGTGGTGCTGGGCTTGCTGCTGTATGCCTGCGGGGCGTTCTTGTTTTACCCGGCCGCGCAGGTGCATACCTATTGGCTGTTCCTGCTGGCGTTGTTCGTGATCGCCAGCGGTCTTGCGTTTCTGGAAACCACCGCCAACCCGCTGGTGACCGTGCTGGGGCCCGCCGACGGCGCGGCGCGGCGGCTGAACCTTGCGCAGGCATTCAACCCGCTCGGCTCGATCACCGGCGTGCTGGTGGGCCAGCACTTCATCTTCTCCGGCGTGGAGCACACCCCGGCCGAGTTGGCGGCGATGGCGCCGGCGGCGCGCGAGGCATTCTTCGCCACCGAATCGTCGGCCGTGCAGATGCCGTACCTGATCATCGGCGTGGTGGTGGTGCTATGGGCGATCCTGATCGCGCTGGTGCGCTTCCCCACCGGCGCGCCGGAGGCCGATGCCGGCGTGGCACCCAGGCGCGCCCGCTTCAGCGAACTGCTGCGTAACCGGCTGTTCGTGTTTTCGGTGGTGGCGCAGTTCTTTTACGTGGGCGCGCAGGTCGGCATCTGGAGCTACCTGATCCGCTATCTGCAGGATGCCGTTCCCGGTACGCCGGAAAAAACCGCCGCCACGTATCTGACCATCTCGCTGGTGTTGTTCATGGCCGGGCGCTTCGTGGGCACTGCGCTGTTGCGCTATCTGGCGCCGGCCAAATTGCTGGCCAGTTTTGCCACGATCAATCTGGTGTTATGCGCCGTTGCCATCGCGTTGCCGGGCTGGACCGGCTTGTACGCGCTGGTGGCTGCAAGCGTGTTCATGTCGGTGATGTTTCCGACCATCTTCGCGTTGGGCCTGGACGGCATGCATGACGATGCCCGCAAGCTGGGGTCCTCGTTGCTGGTGATGTCCATCATTGGCGGCGCGCTGCTCACCGCAGTGATGGGCGCGGTGTCGGACATGGCCGGCATCCATTGGGCGATGGTCGTGCCAGGCGCCTGCTTCGCGGTGATTTTGGTGTTCGCGTTGCGCGCACGTCGCGCTGCGCCTGTAATTGCAGGAGCCTGAGCATGCCGCGTCTTTGCTATGTGCTGGACCTGCACGACGATGCCGCGCTGATTGCCGAATACGAGCGCTGGCATCAGCCCGGCGAGGTGTGGCCGGAGGTGGTGGCCTCGCTGCAGCAGGCCGGCATTCGTGAGCTGGAGATCTTTCGCAGTGGCGACCGGCTGGTGATGCTGATGGACGTCGGCGACGACTACGACCCTAGCGCCAAGGCGGCGCGCGACGCCGCCGATCCACGGATTCAGGCGTGGGAAGACCTGATGTGGCGGTTCCAGAAAGCGCTGCCGGGCAGTGCGCCTGGAGAAAAGTGGCGCGAGGCCGGGCGCATCTTTGCATTGAGCGAAGCGATCCAGGCGCAGCGCTGAGCCCGCGGCCTCATACGCACCTTCTCCCGCAGGCGGGAGAAGGGCGTATTCGGCGTTGGCACCGGGGCGGTGGTGCGTCTGCGCCATGCACCCCACCTGCTTGGTGTCTTTAGCGGGCTGCGTGTCAGCCACCCGTTGTTCCGCCAGGCCCAAGACCTGGCCCCAGAAGCGCCGACCCGCAGCGCCAAGCCGGCTGACTCACCATCCCGCCCGGCCATGGCCGGCCTGCGCATCCCCAGACCTCCGGCCGCTGCTTCCTTCTCCCGCGCGCGGGAGAAGGTGCCCGAAGGGCGGATGAGGGGTCGTAGGCTCAGCCTTGCGCGCTGGCAGCCAGGTCTTCGACCCAGAAACGTCCGTGCGGATAGCTGAATTCCGCAATCGAGGCGGCATGCATTTCTGCGGAAAAACCCGGGACTTCGGGTGCCACATAGCGGCCGTGCTGGATACGCACCGGGTCGAGGAAGTGCTGGTGCAGGTGGTCGACGAATTCGATCGCACGGTCTTCCATCTGGCCGGTGATGGCGACGAAATCGGCCATCGCCAGATGCTGCACCAGCTCGCACAGACCGACACCGCCGGCGTGCGGGAAGACGCGCACGTTGAACTTGGCAGCCAGCAGCAGGATGGCGAGGTTTTCGTTGACCCCGCCCACGCGGGCGGCGTCGATCTGGATCAGGTCCACCGCGCCGGCCTGCAGCAGCTGCTTGAACACCACGCGGTTCTGGGTGTGCTCGCCGGTGGAGACCGGCACCGGGGTGATGCCCTTGCGGATGGCGGCGTGGCCGAGCACATCGTCCGGGCTGGTGGGTTCTTCGATCCAGGCGAGGTCGAATTCGGCCAGCTGGCGCATCCAGTCGATCGCCGGGCCCACGTCCCAACGTTGATTGGCATCGACTGCCATCGCGATGTCCGGGCCGATCGCTTCGCGTGCCAGGCGGCAGCGACGGATGTCGTCCTGCACGTTGGCGCCAACCTTGAGCTTGATGGTGCGGAAGCCATCGGCCACCGCTTCCTTGGCCAGCCGCACCAGCTTTTCGTCAGAATAACCGAGCCAGCCGGGCGAGGTGGTGTAGGCCGGGTAGCCTTGTTCGATCAACTGCGCGATGCGTTGCGCGCGCTGCGGTTCGGCAGCGCGCAGCATGCTCAGCGCTTCATCGCGGGTGAGCGCATCGGTGAGGTAGCGGAAGTCGATGGTGTCGACCAGCTGCTCGGGCGTGAGTTCGGCAATGTAGCGCCACAGCGGTTTCTTCGCGGCGCGTGCGGCCAGGTCCCAGGCGGCGTTGATCACCGCGCCGATCGCCATGTGCATGACGCCCTTTTCCGGGCCCAGCCAGCGCAGTTGCGAATCGTTGGTGAGCCGGCGCGCGAAGGCGCCGAGGTCGGCGACGACCTCATCCACGTGCAGGCCGACCACGTGTTCGGCCAGTGCGGCCACCGCAGCGGTCTGCACATCGTTGCCGCGTCCGATGGTGAACACCAGGCCGTAGCCGGCCAGGTCATCCGGCGCATCGGTGCGCAGCACGACATAGGCGGCGGAGTAATCCGGATCCGGATTCATCGCGTCCGACCCATCGAGCTCGCGCGAAGTGGGGAAGCGGACGTCGTGGGTCTCGAGGGCGATGATGGTGCGCATGAAAGTCCTGGCGATGGCAAGCGGGAAGTGAAAACGGGCGGAAAACAGATGGGTGCAAGAACGAAGGATCAAAAAAACGACAGCAGTGAAGCGCGCTTTAGCCCCTCTCCCACCGGGAGAGGGGTTGGGGTGAGGGTACGAACGCGTAGCGCTGAAGATGTTGAAGCGCTGCAGTGATTCAAGCGGGTGCAACTCAAATCACAGAATCGATTGCACGACCAACTGCTTATCGCCATCGAAGCGCTATAGCGTCTGGACGTTCCACGTACCCGCACACCGCTTAAATGCGTATGACACATCGACACACGTGCCGACACGCCAGGCCTAAAAACAAAGGACATCGCGAACAGCTGCTCGAACACGTCGCTACGTACCCTCACCCCAACCCCTCTCCCGAGGGGAGAGGGGCTTCAGGCCGCATCACGCGGATGCGCCACCACCGGCTGGCGCTGGCGCCCCAGGCCTTCGATCTCCAGCTCCATCACGTCGCCCGGCTTGAGGTAGACCGGCGGTTTCTGGCCCAGGCCCACGCCCGGCGGGGTGCCGGTGCTGATCACATCGCCCGGCATCAGCGTCATGTAGCGGCTGATGTGGCTGACCAGTTCGGCCACGCCGAACACCATCGTGCGGGTGCTGCCGTTCTGGTAACGGTGGCCGTTGACCTCCAGCCACATCGACAGGTTCTGCGGGTCGGGCACTTCATCGCGGGTGACCAGCCACGGGCCGATCGGGCCGAAGGTATCGGCGCTCTTGCCCTTGACCCACTGGCCGCCGTGTTCGAGCTGAAATTCGCGCTCGGACAGGTCGTTGATCACCGCGTAGCCGGCCACATGGTTCAAGGCTTCGTCCACCGACACATCGCGCGCCACATCGCCGATCACCACGCCCAGTTCCACTTCCCAATCGCTCTTGACCGAGCCGCGCGGGATGATCACGGTGTCGTTGGGGCCGCACACCGCAGTGGTGGCTTTCATGAAAAGAATCGGCATCTTTGGCACTTCCATGCCCGATTCGGCGGCATGGTCGGCGTAGTTCAAGCCCACGCAGATGAACTTGCCGATGCGGCCCACTGCGGCGCCGTAACGCACGTCGCCTTCGATCAGCGGCAGCGTGGTCACATCCAGCGCGCGCAGCTTGTCCAGGCCGGCGTTGGTGATGTGCTCGCCGGCCACATCGTCGATGACGCCGCTCAAATCGCGGATACGGCCTTCGTTATCGATGACGCCGGGGCGTTCGTGGCCTTCGGCGCCAATACGTACGAGTTTCATGCAGTCTTCCTTTGCAGGGGAGGAGTGGAGCGGCCAATCACACGGCGCGGACGGGTGCGCAAGGTGCGCTCGGAACAGGAATGCGGGTGATGCATGCTGCAAACAACGCTGACGCCAGGTGTGAGATGCGGCCTGGTGTCAGCGGGCAGAGAGCGATCAAGAACGTAGCAAGCCGTCGTGCACCTTGTCGCTGCACGCCATTTCGCCAGCGCCTCTCAGTTCGACCAGCCGCCATCGATGATATGGGTCTGGCCGGTGGTAAACGAAGATTCGTCCGAGGCCAGATACACCACCAGCTGCGCGATTTCGCGCGGGTCGCCCAGGCGGCCCATCGGCTGGCGGTCGGTGAAGCTCTTCCACACTGCCTGCTCGTCGCCGCCCAGGGCCTGCACGCGCTGCCCCAACGACGGCGTCTTGATGGTGCCCGGGCAGATCGCGTTGCAACGCACGCCCTGCGCCACGTAGTCGGCGGCAATGGCCTTGCTCAGGCCGATCACGGCGGCTTTGGTCACGCCATAGACGAAGCGGTTCGGCACGCCCTTGATGCTGGAAGCGACCGAGGACATGTTGATGATGCTGCCGCGTCCGCGTTCGAGCATGCCTGGCAGCACCGCCTTGCAGGTGTAGTACATCGCATCGACGTTGATCGAGAACGAACGGCGCCATGCCGGCTCGTCGCAGTCCAGAATGCTGCCCTGATGCACGTAACCGGCGCAGTTGAACAACACATCGAACGGGCCGTGCTCCGCGACCAGCGCAGCAATCGCCGAAGCATCGGTGACGTCCAGCAGCTGGGTGGTGATGGCGTCCGATTCGGCCGTCAGCATCTGCAAGGCCGCGGCGTCGATGTCGGTGGCGATCACCTGCGCGCCGGCACGTGCGCAGGCCAGCGCGCTTTCGCGGCCGATGCCGGCGCCGGCGGCGGTGATCAGGCAACGCTTGCCCTGCAGGCGGGCGGTGGGTGTGGTGGGAATGGAGACTGTCATACCGATAAAGTTCCGTGGGTGGGGGCCGCCGGCCGTGGCAGACGATAGAACGTGCGTGCGTTGTCGCCGAAGACCGCATCGGCGTGTTCGGCGGCATGCCGGGTGACGAGCTGCTGTGCAAGATCGACCCAGTGTGCGTAATCGGCGCGCAGGGTCAGCACCGGCCAGTCGCTGCCCCACAGCAGGCGCTGCGCACTGAAGCGCGCGAACAGGTGCGCGACATATGGCTCCAGTGCGTCGATGCCGGCGCCGCGGGCAGCTTCGGTGAGCAGGCCGGAGAGTTTGCAATGCACGTTGGGATGCTGCGCCAACGCGGCCATGCCGGCGGCCCAGGCGACGAATTCGCCGGCCGCAATCTGCGGCTTGCCGCCGTGATCGACGACCACGCGCAACGCCGGATGCCGTTTCAGGCGCGCCTGCAAGGCCGGCACATGCGCTGCGCGGATCAAGGCATCGAAGGCCAGATCGTGTTCCAGCATCGCATCGAAGGCGGCGTCCAACTCGGCGCCTGCCAGCCACTGCACGTCGGCAATGTCCTGCACCATCGGGCGCAAGCCCTTGAGCAGGCCGCCGCCGGCGCGCACCAGCGCACCGATGCGGGCGGCGGCGTCGGACGCGGCAAAATCCACCCAGCCAACCACGCCGGCGATGCGCGGCGCAGCGTGCGCCAGCTCGAACAGGTAACAGGTTTCCGCTTCCGTTGCGGCAGCCTGCACCACGACCACGCTGCCAACGCCGGCCGCGTCCAGCGCAGCGCCGACATCGTGCGGTGCAAAGTCGCGATACAGCGGCGCAAGCTCGGGCGTCAGCCAGGCGTAATCGCCACGCGCCAGATGCCAGAAGTGCAGATGCGCATCGACGCGGTTCATGGCGTGGGCAGGTCCGTATCGAGCAGGCCGCCGTCGCGCAGGCGCTGCCACAGTGCAGCCGGAATGGCCGCCTGCAACCGTGCAGCGGCCGAGTGCACCTCGGCCACGGTGCGCATGCCGGCCACCACCGTGATCACTGCCGGATGCGCCAGCGGGAACTGCAACGCGGCCGCGCCGATATCCACCCCGAACGCGGCGCAGGCGGCATACAGGCGCTGCGCATGCTGCAAGGTGGCGGTATCGACCGGGGCGTAGTTGTAGGTGGCGCCGGGGCCGCGCGCATCGCTGAGCAGGCCGGAGCTGTATGGCCCGGCCGACAGGATCGACACGCCGCGTTGCTGCGCCTGATCCAGCAGCGCGCGTGCGCCGTGCTGTTCCAGCAGGGTGTAGCGCCCGGCCAGCATCACGCAGTCGAGCGGGAAGCGCGGCAGCACCTCCAGCGCCACGTCCTGCTCGTTGACGCCCAGGCCGATCGCCCCGCACGCCCCGGACGCCTTCAACTCCGCCATCGCCGGCAAGGCCTCCTCCAAGGCCTGCTGCAGCACATGGGCGTGGTTGTCGCCGTGGGTCAGCGCACCGATGTCGTGCAGCAGCAGCACGTCGATGTAGTCGGTGCCCAGGCGCTCCAGGCTGGAGGCGAAGGCGCGCCGCACGCCGTCGGCGCTGTAGTCGAACTCGGCGCGGCGGCCGCCCACCGCAAAGCCATCGCGGCCGGCAACGGCCTGGGCGTCGTCGTAGACGCAGCGGCCGACCTTGGTCGACAGCGTGTACGCAGCGCGCGGCACGCCGGCCAGGCCGCGGCCCAGGCGCGCTTCGCTCAAGCCGTAGCCGTAGTAGGGCGCGGTATCGAAATGGCGGATGCCGGCCTCGAATGCGCCCGTCACCGCAGCCAGCGCGTCCGCCTCGTCCACTTCGGTGTACAGGTTGCCGATCGGCGCAGCGCCGAAGCCCAGTGCCGACAGCTGCACGTCGGTGCTGCCGAGACGCTGCCGTGCCACGCCGCTCATGCGCACCGCTCCGGAGCGAGGGCGGCAGCGCAGGCACTGGAAGGATCTGGAAAGCGGGAGCTGAGCATTGCAACGTCCACCAGCCGACAGGTGCCGGGCTGTTCGCATATGAATATGGCAATCATCAATGAACAGATCACGCTGCAGTGCAGCATGAGGGGGCCATGTAGGCGCTGCGCGTGAGCCAGCGACAGAGTTAGGAGTCGTTTGCCCGCGCTATGCGGCTTAACCGGCTCAGGAATTGTCAGGCTCCCGAACCATCGCTCCACGCGTGGCCCGATGTCTCCGTGCTCACCTGGCGGCGACCGGCTGACGATGCGCGCCTGCACGTTCATCCAGTGTCAGACGATGGCCATGCGCGGCTGAGTCGAAATGAGAGGTCGCCAGGCTGGCAACGTGCGATGCGGCTACGCGCTTGCCTGCAACCTGGATCAATCAGACGCAGGCATGGGTTGAGCGCTGTCAGCTGGTGCAAGCGACGCAACCAACTGCGTGCGGCACACGTCCAGAACTTCATCCGCTAATGGCGAGTCGTCCGCGCAGGCCCGTGACAGCACAACCGCGCCCACTGCATGCGCGAACAGATTGATCGTTCTGGACCGAACATCATCGTGCCCATCGCCGCCAGAGAGCATTGCGGTCCGCTCCACCATCGCCAGCATGTTCTCGATACCGACGGTGAACATCGCCTTGATATCTGTCGATTGACGCGCTGCGTCGCCGCCGAGTGCCGCCATTGTGCAGCCGTCGCCGCGCCCGTCCCGGTGCGTTCTCGAGACGTAGAAATCGATGAATTGACGGATTTCCGTACCTTCGATCTGGCCGGCGATCTGTTGCAGGCCATGCTGGGCCGTCTCGGCGATCAGATCCGCCTTGGACCCGAAATGCTTGTAGAAGCCGCCATGGGTGAGGCCGGCGGCAGCCATCAGATCGGCCACGCTCACCCCGTCGTAGCCACGTTCACGAAACAACGCGGAGGCCGTTTCGACGATGCGGGCCCGATTCTCCAGCGATTGCGCTTTGGTGATTTTCATTGTGTTCCAGGGTCGACGGCAGGCCGCCAATTTACATTGATGTCGACCACAATCAAAGTTGTTGACATTTTTGAGTTTGATCGACATCATAAATTCACGCGGTCGAACGCACCTGTCGACCACCACCGCCTCACCTCACCAAGGACATTTCATGAAGACACATAAACCTGTGGCGCTGGTCACCGGCGCTTCCTCGGGCATCGGCGAAGCGGCTGCCCGGCAACTCCTCGCCGCCGGCTATACGGTCTATGGCACCAGCCGGCGCGGTGCGGGAGCCGGTCAGGCGGCGTTTCCGCTGCTGGCGCTGGACGTGACCGATGACGCGTCGGTCGCCGCTGCGATCGCCGAGCTGCAGCAGCGCGAAGGCCGTCTGGATCTGCTGGTCAACAACGCCGGTGTCGGCGTCCAGGGTGCGGCGGAAGAAAGCTCGATCGAACAGGTCCGCTCGCTGTTCGAAACCAACTTCTACGGCGTGGTCCGCGTTACCAACGCGGTCTTGCCCCTCATGCGCAAGCAGGGGAGCGGGCGCATCCTCAATGTCGGCTCAGGCCTGGGTCTGATCCCTGCGCCATTCAACGCCTATTACTCGGCCACCAAACATGCGCTGGAGGGATATTCCGAATCCCTCGACCACGAAGTGCGCGGGTTCGGTGTGCGGGTGGTGGTGATCGAGCCGGGCGCGACCCGCACCGCATTCGAGACCAGCACCGTCTGGTCGGATCGGCCACTGGCCGATTACGACGCGCTCCGCGCCAAGTATCGGGCGGCTTACGAAAGCGCGATCGCCGTCGCGGCCACCGCCGAGAGCGTCGCCGACACCATCGTCCTGGCCGCACGCGAGCAGCGTCCGCAGTTGCGCTATGCGTCGGGCAAGGACGCCAGACAAGGCGCATTCGCCCGTCGGTTCCTGCCTCGCGCGTTGTTCGACAAGGTGCTGCACAAGCAGTTCGGACTGGCGTAATTCCCGGGCATCAGGCCCATCAATCCACGACATGAAGGATGCGACATGAAAGCTGTTCGATTTCACCAGACCGGCGACGCCGATGTCCTGATCTACGAGGACGTTCCCGATCCGACGCCGCAGGACCACGAGGTGCTGATCCGGGTCGAAGCGACCGGCCTCAACTTCGCCGACGTCATGCGACGCCGGGGAGACGATTATCCCGAGCCGTCGCCAGCGCCCTTCATTCTGGGCGCGGAAGTTGCCGGCACGATCGTTGCGGTCGGCAAGGCGGTGACTGCGCTGCAAGCGGGCATGTCGGTACTGGCAACACCGGGCGCCGGCGGCTACGCGCAGTACATCTGTGTGCCGGAGGCGATCGTGGTGCCGCTGCCCGATGGCGTACCGGCGGTCCAGGCCGCGGCCGTGATGGCCAACGGGTTGACCGCCGCGCTGGTGTTGCGCAATGCCGCGCGGCTGGCGCCAGGTGAAACCGTCCTGATCGAAGGCGCAGCCGGCGGACTGGGCTCCCTCGCGGTGCAGCTGGCCAAGCTCTATGGCGCCGGCAAGGTCATCGCTGCAGCCAGCACGCAGGAAAAGCGGGACATGGCGATCCGGTTGGGCGCTGACGCGGCGGTGGACTACACCGCTGCCGACTGGGCCGAACAGGTCCGTGCCCTGACCGATGGCAAGGGTGTGGACGTCATCGTCGAAATCGCTGGCGGCGACAACGTCGCAGAGGCGTTCAAGGCCCTGGCACCGTTCGGGCGCCTGATCTTCGTCGGCCAATCCAGCGGCAACACCGCCCTGATCGACCCATGGCAGTTGATTGTTCCCAACCACACGCTGACCAGTTTCTATGTGGGTAGCTACCTGGCGTTCCCGCAACTGATCCAGTCCACGCTGACGGAAATCATGGGCTTGATCCTGTCCGGACAACTTGCACTGCAAGTCAACACCGTGCTGCCGTTGTCACAGGCGGCCCAGGCGCATCGGCTGCTGGAAAGCCGCCAGACGACGGGCAAAGTGGTGCTGCAACCCTGGGTCGACGCTTGATTCGAGCAAGCAGCAGACGTGGTGCGGGGGTTCGACGCAGTGTCGTAGCACCTCTGCACCTCTGCACGTCGCTTGCGTTTGCGAAGTCTGCAGTGTCAACAAAACGCAAGGCTCAGGGGTGGCGATCGTCCTGGCCGGTTTCTGCGCAGAAGATCGCATGCATGGCGCTCAGCAAGGCAGCCACCTTTGGATCGCCCAAGCGGTAGATGATGGATCGGGATTCGCGACGGGTGAGGACCAATTGCCGCTGCCGCAGGTCGGCCAGTTGCTGGGACAAGGCCGGCTGCCGGATGCCTGTCGTTGCTTCCAGGCCGCTCACGGTGGACTCGCCCTGCGATAACTGGCACAGCAGCAGCAGACGTGACGGTGTGGCCATGAAGCGCAGCAGTTCGGCCACCTCCGGCACGCGCTCCTTCATGGCGGCAAGATCACTGACGGAGAGAGTTGTTTCGGTCACGGGGCGTGGAGGACTACGGGTCAGGGAGATGTAGAGCGTAACGGCTGAGCCCTCTGGCGACTGAACGGACAGCTCCGCATAGCGATTAATAGTTGCAGTGTATATGCATCTATGAAATTGTCATTGC
This sequence comes from Xanthomonas nasturtii, assembly GCF_023337365.3. Classification (NCBI taxonomy): domain Bacteria; kingdom Pseudomonadati; phylum Pseudomonadota; class Gammaproteobacteria; order Lysobacterales; family Lysobacteraceae; genus Xanthomonas; species Xanthomonas nasturtii. The sequence goes on along the minus strand of NZ_CP142084.2, from coordinate 4,582,212 downwards.
ACTTCCTCTCGGCGTTGTAATCGTGATTGCTTCTGCCGCACTCGACACCTCTCTGGCAATGGCGCGCACGGTGGTGACCGGCGCCCACTCCGGCAGCATGCCCGCGCCGCACGTGGCGACGTTCTTTGATCCTGCGACATTCACCGCCAGCCACGTGGTGCGGGATCCCGGCTCGTCGGCCTGCGCGATCATCGACAGCGTGCTCGACTTCGAGATGGCGTCCGGCCGAACCGCAACCGGCTCGGCTGAGGCGCTTGCGCAATACGTGCGTGACCAGGGCCTGCAGGTGCAGTGGCTACTCGAAACACATGCGCATGCCGACCATCTGTCGGCTGCGCCATGGTTGCAGCAGCACCTGGGTGGGCAGCTCGCCATCGGCGAGCGCATTCGCTCCGTGCAGGACACCTTCGGCAGCATTTTCAACGCCGGTGCGGAATTCAGGCGGGACGGCAGCCAGTTCGACCATCTCTTCGCCGACGGCGAAGCATTCACCATCGGGCATCTGCAAGCGGTGGCGCTGCATGTGCCGGGGCACACGCCGGCATGCATGGCTTACGTCATCGGCGATGCGGTGTTTGCGGGTGACACCTTGTTCATGCCGGACTACGGCACCGCGCGCTGCGATTTTCCGGGCGGCTCGGCTGGCCAGCTCTATCGGTCCATCCAGCGGCTGCTGATGCTGCCGGACGCCACCCGTGTCTTCGTCTGCCATGACTACAAGGCCGCTGGCCGCGACTATTTCGCGTGGGAAACCACGATCGGTGCCCAACGCAGCGCGAATGTGCATGTGCATGAAGGCGTCTGCGAGACGGAGTTCGTCGAGATGCGTGACAAGCGCGACGCCACACTCCCGATGCCGCGCCTGCTCCTGCCATCGGTGCAGGTCAACATGCGCGCCGGTCATCTGCCGCCGCCGGACGACAACGGCGTGCATTACCTGAAGCTGCCACTGGACCTGTTATGACGCTTCCACACCTTGCATGGTACTGGCCAGTGATCGGAGGCCTGATGATCGGTACCGCCTCTGGCGCCTATCTCCTGCTCGTCGGCCGCATTGCCGGCATCTCCGGCATGCTCGCCGACGCGCTCGGCCTGCAGGCCAACGGCGCGCGTTCGCTGTCCTTTCTGTTCCTGGCCGGGCTTCTGACAAGCGCTGGCGTGGCATTGGCGATCAAGCCGATCCCCCTCGTTCCGCTGACCGGCACCAGCATGCCTGTGCTGATTTTGGCCGGCGTGCTGGTGGGCTATGGAACGCGTCTGGGGGCTGGCTGCAGCAGCGGACACGGGGTGAGCGGGCTGGCAAGACTGTCGCCGCGGTCCATCGTCGCCACCACCGTGTTCGTGCTGCTGGGCATGGCAACGGTGACAGTGGTGCGGATGGTCGCAGGAGCCGGCGCATGATCCGCTTGGCGGCGTTTCTCTGCGGGGCGTTGTTCGGGTTGGGCCTGATGGTCTCGGACATGGCCAATCCTGCGCGTGTCCTTGCCTTCCTCGATGTCACTGGCGCCTGGAATGTCTCGCTGGCCTTGGTGATGGCGAGCGCGTTGATCCCTTCGACCATCGCCTACCGATGGGTACGCGCGCGCAACGTCCCTTTGCTTGCCGCAACGCTGCACCTGCCGCAGCACCGACGGATCGACCGCAAGCTGCTCATCGGTGCAGCACTATTCGGCATCGGCTGGGGACTTGCCGGGGTCTGCCCAGGCCCAGCCGTCGCGCTCTTGGCGAGCGGCCACGCGTTCGCACTGGTTTTCGCTACATCGCTGGTTGCGGGAATGCTCATCCACTGGCGCCTGCACCGCTCTCCCTGGGCAAAGAACGTCTCATGAAACTTCGCTCGCTCTCGCCCGACATACTCGTGACCGACCAACTGCTTCCTGCCGATTTCACCACCCTGGCCAGCCAGGGTATCGCCAGCGTTGTCTGCAACAGGCCAGACGACGAGCAGCTGGATCAGCCCGATCACCTGACCATGCAGGCGGCCTGCGCAAGCGCGGGCATGCGTTTTGCCTATCTACCGGTCGTGGCCGGCGCCATCTCCGATCGCCAGGTGCAGCAATTCTGCGAACTGCTGGGGCAACTTCCCGCTCCGGTTGCCGCCTATTGCAGGACAGGTGCGCGCTCGACGTCGTTGTGGGCGCTGTGCCAGGTACGCAGCGCCAGGCTCACCTGCGACCAGCTCCTGTCGATTGCCTCCGGCGCAGGTTACGACCTTTCCACCCTCGCTCCGCGCCTCGGCTGCGCCCCACCGCCCAAGCCTGAGTAGCCATTCGCCATGCAGACCCTTTCGCTGCTGCAGCTTGCGCTGGGCGGGCTCTCCGGAATCCTGGTCGGTTTCGTACTGGGACTGGTCGGTGGTGGAGGCTCCATTCTCGCTGTGCCGCTGATGCTCTACCTGATCGGTGTCGATAATCCGCATGTGGCCATCGGCACCAGCGCGCTGGCCGTGGCTGCCAACGCGCTGTCCAACCTGTTCGTGCATGCCCGCCGTGGCAATGTGAGGTGGCCGTGCGCCTCGGTCTTCGCCTCGGCGGGAATCGCCGGCGCCTACCTCGGTTCGACCCTGGGCAAGGCCTTCGACGGACAGCGGCTGCTGGCCCTGTTCGCCGTCCTGATGGTGGTGATCGGCGTGCTCATGCTGCGCAGGCGCAACGCCCAAGAGAATGCGAATGCCCGGCTCGGCAAGGGCAATGCGCCGGCGCTGATCGGGCTAGGGACCCTCTCCGGTGCGTTTTCCGGCTTCTTCGGCATTGGTGGAGGGTTTCTCATCGTGCCAGGCCTGATGACCGCCACCGGCATGCCAATGCTGGCGGCGGTCGGGAGCTCACTCGTGGCGGTCTTCGCCTTCGGCCTGACCACGGCGCTGAACTACGCGTACTCGGGGCTGGTGAACTGGCCCCTGGCCGCGGTGTTGATCGTCGCTGGCAGCGCAGGAGGCGTCGCGGGAGCACGTGCGGCGACGGCGCTGGCCGGGCATCGCGGATTGCTCAACAGCGCATTTGCGCTCCTCATCTTCCTCACCGCAGGCTACATGCTCTGGCGGGTGCTCTGACAGCGCAGCTGTCCTTTCCTGCAGGACCGCGCGATAGCACGATGGGTCGCCGGACAGGCAGCAGGCCTGTCCTGGGCGGATTGCGCTTGTTGGTCATGCCGACCACCCGGATCACAGCAGATGTCGAGGTCATTCGGGCAGTTCATTGATGCGCCTGCTCATGCAGCCACTGCTTGAAGCGCACCACTTTCGGCAGGGACGCGCACTCGGGGCGATACACGACGTAGTAGGCCAGCGCCGCCGCGACCGATCGCTCAGGAAACAGCCGCACCAGCCGCCCGCTGGCGACATCGTCCTGCGCCATCACGCTGCGCGCCAGCGCCAGTCCCTTGCCTTCGATGGCCGACTGCAGCACCGCCGCCGAGTTGTTGACCTGCATGCCGCGCGCAGCATCCACGTTGTCGGCGCCTGCGCGGTGCAGCCAATGCTGCCAGGTCATGAACCCGGTGCGGCCATCGACAGACGAGTCGTGGATGAGCGGATGTCCCTGCAGCTGAGCGGGTCGCTCCAACGGGCCGTGTCTCTGCAGCCAGGCCGCCGAGCAGACCGGAAATACCTCTTCGTCCATCAATTTTTCGGCAGTCAATCCCGCCCACTGCCCCCGCCCGTAGCGCACGCCGATGTCGATGCCGTCCTGCTCGAAGTCCACCAGGTTCAGCCCGGTGTGCAGACGTACGTCGGTTTCTGGGCAGTCGCACTGAAAGCGCTCCAGGCGCGGAAGCAGCCATTTGGAAGCAAACGCCGGGCTGGTCGTCACGGTGAGCAAACCGCCCTTGGCACTTTCCTGCAGGCGGGAAAGTCCGCGCGTGAGTCGCTCCATGCCCGCGCGAATATCCGGCAGCGCGCGCTCGGTGGCATCGGTCGGCGTCAGGCGCCGGGGCCCGCTCTTGTCCCGGACGAACAGTTCGACGCCCAATGCATCTTCCAGCGCTCGAACAAGCTGGCCTATCGCGGCTGGGGTGACGTGCAGCTCGCCGGCCGCGCCACTGAAACTGCGATGACGTGCCGCAGCTTCAAGTGCTCTCAGCCCCGTAAAGTTCAGATGTGCCTTCATGCCTGAGATAGTTTTTATTTTCGTGCGGCAAAGATTAAAGCATTTGAGCGGAGCGTCGCTCGGGCGCAGGATCTGCCCCGTCGACTCAGCACGGCGGCACGCGATGATCTTGGCAAGCAGCCCTGCCAGGCCCCGGTTGATCCTGTTTTCCATTCGCGCGGCATTTCCCAGCCAAGCACACTAAAGAGGCACCAAGTGAACGACATCTTCAAGGGCAACAAGGTTCTGGTGCTCGGTGGCACCAGCGGCATCGGCCTGGAATCGGCGCGCAAGGTGCTGCAAGGCGGCGGGCGCGCGGTGATCGTCGGCCAGCGCGCCGACAAGAGCGCGCTGGCACGCGCGGAACTGGCGCAGATCGGCGACGTCAGCGCGCTGACCGCCAACCTGAGCAACACGCAGGGTCTGGACGCTCTGTTGACCGACATCGGCAATTCGCATGCAGATGTGGATCTGTTGGTGAACGCCGCTGGCGTGTTCTTCCCCAAGCCGTTCCTGGAACACACCCAGGCCGACTACGACCAGTACATGCAGTTGAACAAGGCGTTCTTCTTCATTACCCGGCAGGTAGCGTCCGGCATGATCGCCAATGCGCGCCCCGGTGCCATCGTCAACATCGGTTCGATGTGGGCGCGTCAGGCGATTGCGGCCACTCCATCCTCGGCCTATTCGATGGCCAAGGCAGGCCTGCATTCGCTCACCCAGCATCTGGCGATGGAGTTGGCCGCACACAACATCCGTGTCAATGCGGTGTCCCCTGCCGTGGTGCAGACGCCGATCTACGAAGGCTTCATTCCCAAGGACCAGGTACATGACGCGCTGCAGGGCTTCAACAGCTTCCACCCGATCGGCCGTATCGGCACCTCGCAGGATGTGGCCGAGACAGTCGCTTTCCTGCTATCGGACAAGGCGGCCTGGGTGACGGGCGCAATCTGGGATGTCGATGGAGGCGTCATGGCCGGTCGTAACTGAGACGCTGCCGGTTCAACACGGCGCCTCGCCGGACGAAATCAGCGGGGCGCTGGATGTTGCAAGTGTGATGCGGCCGGCGCGGTTGCCTTGCACTGGCGCGGAGGTCTAGACACCAGCCCTGATCCGATGACGAGGATGACGACATGATGTCTTGGTCGTTCCTTTCCCTGTCCCGGCATCGGGTTGCGGCATTTCACCCATAAACGGCGAAGCCCTGGGGGACCTCGCCGTCATTGGTCACAGCGATGATCAAGATGATGCGTGCAGTGTCCGCAAGATGCTGGCAGTACGCACAACCGGCATGTGTGCGTGGTGCACACCGCTTCCGTCCCACCAGCCCTCTCCATCTGACAGCGGCGTAGTTGCTCTATCGGGCGCTGTTAGCCGCAGCAGTAGCAGACGTTGCCCTGGCCCAGGTCGCCGCCGAACTCCGGACACTCGGCTTTGCAGGCCCATGCACTACACGATTCCACTTTCGGCTGTACGTTGTCGACTGCCATCACCTGGAACGCACCAAACCCGGTGCTGGCCAGAAAGGTCGCCGCCATCAACGCACTGCGCAAGGTTGCCCAACGCTTCTTCATGCATTACTCCTTCACCGTTGCAAAAGCCGCTGGCGCATCCGTGCGGCGCAAGGCGGCGACGAGGTCCTGCACCCGCTCCGTGGTATCGAAAACGCCAAGATGCGAATGGCGCACGCGCCCCTCCCCATCGATGGCCATCAGCAGTGGCACGTTGCGCGCGCGAAACAGCATCAACGCGCGACGATCGGTCAACGTGACCACCGGAAAATCGAAGCCGTGCACATGCGCATAGCGCGCGGCCTGCGCGGCGTCGCAATGGCACACGCCCAGCAGCTGCGGCCGGCCGGGCAGGTTGGCCTGCAGCTGCCGCGCTGCGCGCAAGACGGTCGGCGCCGAGCGCTGGCAGTACGGGCAAGTGGTGGTGAAAAAGAACAACACCTGCGCCGGCCCGTGCGGTGCGCCCAGCATGTGCCGCCGACCATCGCCATCGGTGACTTCGATACGCGGCACATACATGCCGTCATACGGCGTGCTGATGCGCGCCTGCAGCCATTGCTGCTGCACACGCAGCTGCTTGTTTTGCCAGGCCAGCACCGCAATCAGTGCACATGCCATCAACAGGCCCATCCAGAGCCAGGGGAAACGTCGCGCCATGCCAGCTCCAAAGCGTCCTTGATGCCCGAGCCTTGCCCAGGCATCAGCTCATGGTCAATGGTGATATCGACAACTGAGATGGCGCGCGGCGCACGGCTGTGGATGCGATCACGCCCCTGCGCTTGGGCTTGTTACTGGCGCTTGGCGGTTGGGATGGTGTTTGCGCAATCAGCTCTTTGCGCACCGGTGCGACGACGTGTCGGTGCGAGTGTGCAGACACAAGCGTGTTGACGTTTAAACGCTGCGTTCAAGGTCACCCCAGGTCCACGTGCACGCAGCAATGGTCGCGGAAATGCACGCAGGCGATACGCTGGACCAAGGGATGCGCTGAACGCTGCGTCCGTCAGCTTGCGGTCGACAACCAACCCCGTTCCATTTCGCCCACGTGCGTGATTCCCGGCACAAGAAGCCGCGGCGATCGAGCGAACCCCGAGCTTGCTCGCCACCAGCGTGGTGTTCACAGGTTTCCAGGCGCACCAGTGGCACCACATCACAGAAGCGCCAGATGCACCAAAGTACCTGGTGGACTACTGCGCAACGCTATGCACGACCCGGCGTGCGGCCATACCTGCCTATGCCATGCGCCACGGCGCGCGCCGACCGGCGAAGGATCATGTAATGCGTGCGATGGCGTTTTCCGTCCGGCTGTGTGGGCTGGCGCTGCTGGACGACGGCAGCGACATCTCCAGAGCCTTCGCCGCCACCGGCTGGACCCGCTGGCTTCACCAACTTGTCCATGCCACCGAAGGGTCGCAAGGCCCTGCCCGCGCGCCGGAGTCGAGGGCAGGGCGCAAGGCGCCGGAGCGGTACGCGCTGGCGCGCGATGAGGCTCTATCGATAAAGCCCTCGCGCCCAAGGGCGCTCCTACAACGGTGTTGGTTTGTTGCTCTTGCCGCACGGCCAGCTGGAGTGCGAATCGGTCTGTAGACGCGGACGCGGACGCGGACGCGATGCGGCGATTCCAGTGCGCCCTCCGCAGGCACCGCGCAAATCAATCCTCTTCCGGCGGCGGCAGCACGATGCCGTCGGCATCGATGGCGAGCTTGCCGGCCATCAGCACCGCCTGGGTGCGGTTGGTGACGCCGAGCTTGCGCAGGATCGCAGTGACGTGCGCCTTGATGGTGGCCTCGGACACGCCAAGGTCGTAGGCGATCTGCTTGTTGAGCCGCCCGGCGCCGAGCATCTGCAGCACGCGGAATTGTTGCGGGGTGAGATCGCGTAGCCGCTGGCCGACCTCGCGCTCTTCGCTGTCGGTGGGCGGCAGGTTCTGCGCTTCGGCCGGGATCCAGCGCTCGCCATCGAGCACGGTGGCGAGCGCGCGACCGATGGTGTCCGAATCGGCAGATTTGGGAATGAATCCGAACGCGCCGTGGTCGATCGCCCGCCGCATCACGGTAGGCTCTTCGCGCGCGGACACCACCACCACCGGCAACTGCGGATGCAGCGAACGCATGTGCACCAACGCACTGAATCCCTGCGCGCCCGGCATGTTGAGATCCATCAGCAACAGATCGGCATCCGGCTGCGCATCTGCCAGGGTGTACAAGGCATCCACCGTGTCAGCCTCGAACAACTGCACCCCCGGCATCACGCGCTGCACCGCCCCGCGCAAGGCTTCACGGAACAGGGGATGGTCGTCGGCGATCAGCAGGGTGGTCATTTTGGCGCCGGGAATCGGGAGGGGGAATCGAGAATCGGGAATCGGGAATCGCAAAAGCAAACGCCAAGAGTGACATCAACAGCTAAGGACAGCAGCGAGAAATGGGTGCATTGGGTGCGGATGGTGGTTCGGGAGAGTGCTAAACACCGGTTAACAGAGGTGGGCGGAGGACTGTTTTTACAATTCCCCTGCCGCCTCTTCGCCCGCTGGCAGGGAACCGGCCCAACGATCCCCATTCCCCATTCTTCATTCCCTCCGTTCGCAGGGAACCGCTTGATCGATTCCCCACTCCCGATGCCCAACGCGCGCCAGCGCGTTAGCGCGTCAACCGCTCGCTTACCAACGAATCCACCACCGATGGGTCGGCCAGGGTCGAGGTGTCGCCGAGTTGATCCGGTGCGTTCTCGGCGATCTTGCGCAGGATGCGGCGCATGATCTTTCCCGAGCGGGTCTTCGGCAGGCCTGGTGCCCACTGCAGATGATCCGGGGATGCAATCGGGCCGATCTCCTTGCGCACCCAGGTGATCAATTCCTTGTGTAGTTCTTCGCTCGGCGTCTCGCCGGCGATCAGGGTGACGTAGGCATAGATGCCCTGGCCCTTGACGTCGTGCGGGAAGCCGACCACGGCCGCCTCGGCGACCTTGGGGTGCGAGACCAGCGCGCTTTCCACTTCGGCGGTGCCGATGCGGTGGCCGGAGACATTGATCACATCGTCCACGCGGCCGGTGATCCAGTAATAGCCATCGGCATCGCGGCGGCAGCCGTCGCCGGTGAAGTAGCTGCCCGGATAGGTGCGGAAATAGGTGTCGATGAAACGCTGGTGGTCGCCATAGACCGAGCGCATCTGGCCGGGCCACGAATCCAGCAGCACCAGATTGCCTTCGGTGGCGCCTTCCAGGATCTTGCCCTCGGCATCGACCAGCGCCGGTTGCACACCGAAGAACGGCAGCGTGGCCGAGCCGGGCTTCAGATCGACCGCGCCGGCCAGCGGCGAGATCAGGATGCCGCCGGTTTCGGTCTGCCACCAGGTGTCCACGATCGGGCAGCGGCTGTCGCCGACCACTTCGTAATACCAACGCCAGGCTTCCGGATTGATCGGCTCGCCAACGCTGCCGAGCAGGCGCAGGCTCTTGCGCGAGGTTTTCTTGACCGGCGCTTCGCCATCGCGCATCAGCGCGCGGATCGCGGTGGGCGCGGTATAGAACAAGGTGACCTGATGCTTGTCGATCACTTCCCAGAAGCGCGACACGTTCGGGTAATTGGGCACGCCTTCGAACATCAGCGCGGTGGCGCCGTTGGCGAGCGGGCCGTAGACGATGTAGCTGTGGCCGGTGACCCAGCCCACGTCGGCGGTGCACCAGTAGATGTCGTCCTCGCGCAGGTCGAACACCACTTCGTGCGTGTAGCTGGCAAACAACAGGTAGCCGGCGGTGGTGTGCAGCACGCCCTTGGGCTTGCCGGTGGAACCGGAGGTGTAGAGGATGAACAGCGGGTCTTCCGCGTTCATGCGCTCGGGTTCGCACTCGGCCGGCTGGCCGTCGACCACATCATGGAACCAGCGGTCGCGCGGTGCCTGCATCTCCACCGCGCCGCCGGTGTGGCGCACCACCAGCACCGTTTCGACCGTATTGGTGCCGGGAATCTTCAGCGCCGCATCGACATTGGCCTTGAGCGGAATCTTCTTGCCGCCGCGCAGGCCTTCGTCAGCGGTGATGATCAACTTGCTCTGGCAGTCGATCACGCGGTCGGCGATAGAGTTGGCGGCAAAGCCGCCGAACACCACCGAGTGCACCGCACCGATACGCGCACAGGCCAGCATGGCCACGGCGGCATCGACGATCATCGGCAGGTAGATGGTGACCCGGTCGCCCTTCTTGACGCCCAGGTTGCGCAGCGCATTGCCCAGCTTGCAGACGCGCTCGTACAACTCCCGGTAGGTGACCGGGTAAGAGGCTGCGTCCGGGCTGTCGGGTTCGAACAGCAGCGCGGTCTTGTCGCCGCGCGTGGCGAGCTGGCGGTCCAGGCAGTTGACGCTGGCGTTGAGCTCGCCGTCGCCGAACCAGCGGATGTGGAAGTCGTCCAGCGCGTAGCTGACATCCTTGATCTGGGTAGGTTGCTTGAACCAGCTCAACCGCTGTGCGGCCTTGCCCCAGAACTGCTCGGGATGCTCGATCGATTCGCGGTACAGCGTTGCGTACTGTTCGCCATTGACGCGTGCGCCGTTGGCGAACGCGGGATCGACGGGATAAACATCAGCCATGGCAGCCTCACTTGCAATGAACGTGTCGGGAGAAGGCGTTGCCGCTGCCCTCAGTAGGTTCTCAGTGTGCCGTATCCACTCTGTCCCGTTAGTCAACGGCGCGTTAGACCATGGTCGTAACCTGGGGTGTGCGCTGCCGCACACCCATTGCGAGTTCTGGTGCGACCAATGGTCACCTTGTGGAATGCTGCGTTGCAGCTACGACCAAAGGCGAATAGGCTGCGAAGCGCGGACTGCCTCACGCTCCGCACAGCATCGCCATCAAGCGCGAGGCCTTCATTGGGGAGAGGGTTCCATGAAACACCGTACTGCACCGCTGGTGCGCCATCCGTTGGCGGCTGCCTTGTTCGTGGCCAGCATCCTGCCGGGCGTGGCGTTCGCGCAAACGTCCAAGGAAAAAGCGCTGGAAGCCCGCATTGCCGAGCTCGAGCGTCAGGTTCAGCTGCTGGTCTCGGCGCAGCAACAGCAGCAGGGCCAGATTGCCCAGACGCAGACCCAGGTCACGGAAGTGCGCACCTTGCAGGCACAGATGCCTGCCGCGCCGGTGGTGCCTGCCGGCAAAAGGCCGATCCAGCTGAGCAGCATTACGCCGAACGCGTTGCCGGGGACAACGTTTCGTTTCGACGGTTTCATCAAGGCCGACTTCATGACCACCCGGACCAGCGACGGCGCCTTGCCGGAAGGTGCGGTTGGGCGTTACCTGTACATTCCGACGCAGACGCCTGTCGGGGGGCAGGCGTCGAGCACGGACACCGACTTCCACGCCAAGTTCTCGCGCTTCAACCTGGGCGTGGACACGGTTACCGAAAACGGCGACAAGCTCACCGGCTTCATCGAACTGGATTTCTTCGGCAACGCGCTGGCCAACCAGGTCAACAACTTGTACGGCGGCACCTTGCGACATGCCTACATGAGCTGGAACAACTGGCTGGCCGGCCAGACCTGGTCCAACTTCGTCGATGCCACCATCCTGCCCGAAGCGGCCGATATCGTCGGGCCGACCGACGGTGTGTTGTTCAGCCGTCAGACCCAGATCCGTTACACCCGCGGCGCCTTCAGCGTCTCGGCCGAAAACACCGAAACACTGACAACGCCCTACCAGGGCGGCAACACCATCCTGGCCGCAGACCACGGCGCGATGCCGGACCTGACCGCGCGCTACAACTGGAAGGGCACCTGGGGTACGTTCGGCCTGTCGGCCATCGCGCGCCAGTACCGCACCCGCAGTGCGCTGACCAACGACACCGATTTCGGCGGCGCCATTGCCGGCGGCGGGCGCTGGATCATCAACTCCAGCAACGACCTGCGTTATCAGTTGGCCTATGGCGAAGGTCTTGGCCGCTATCTGGGTCTGGGCAACGGCTCGGATGTGGAGATCGACATCGACGGCAACATCCAGACTGTCAGCACCGTGGCTGGCTGGGTGGCCTGGCGCCACGACTACAACGCCAAGCTGCGCAGCACCATCATGTATTCGCGCGTGGACTACGACCACAGCCTGGCCAACACCGGCGGGCTTGCCAGCAAGTCGCAGCAGAGCATCCGTGCCAACGTCTTCTATTCGCCACTGCCCAAGGTCGACGTGGGTGCAGAGCTGATGTATGGCCGTCGCGAAGCCGAAAACGGCGACAGCGGCGACATCTCGCGTCTGCAGTTCACCACCAAGTACAGCTTCTAAGATTCACCCCGCCGGCAGCCCGCCACGCATGTGGGCGGGCCGTGCCGCCCGCACTCCAGGAGACAGACCATGACCGTCTCGAATGACGCACTGATCGCCAAGATCGATGCCAATCCGAAGTACCACGCACTCAAGCGTCAGCGCAATACGCTGGGCTGGACACTCACCGTGCTGATGTTGCTGGCCTATTACGGCTACATCGGCCTGATCGCCTTCGACAAGGAATTCCTTGCCAAACCGATCGGCGCAGGGGTGACCTCGATCGGCATTCCGATCGCGATCGGAGTGATGGTGTTCACCATCATCATCACCGCCATCTACGTGCGCCGTGCCAACAACACCTACGACCAGCTGACTGCGCAGATCCTGGAGGAAGCCCGCAAATGAGCAAGACTTCGCGCCTTCTCCTGATTTTGGCCGGCCTGCTGCCGACCGGCCTGGCACTGGCCGCCGGTGGCGACATGGGCCAGGTCGACAAGCAGCCCACCAACTGGGTGGCGATTGCCATGTTCGGCCTCTTCGTGCTGGGCACCTTGTGGATCACCAAGTGGGCGGCCAGCAAGACCAAATCGGCCGCAGATTTCTACACCGCTGGCGGCGGTATTACCGGCTTCCAGAACGGCCTGGCGATTGCCGGTGACTTCATGTCGGCGGCTTCGTTCCTGGGCATTACCGCGGCGGTGATGGCCAATGGCTACGACGGCCTGATCTATGCGATCGGCTTTCTGGTCGGCTGGCCGATCCTGACCTTCCTGATGGCCGAGCGCCTGCGCAACCTCGGCAAGTACACCTTCGCCGACGTGGCCGGATATCGCTTCGCACCAACGGCGATCCGCAGCTTTGCCGCATCGGGCACGCTGGTGGTGGTGCTGTTCTATCTGATCGCACAGATGGTCGGCGCCGGTGCGTTGATCAAGTTGCTGTTCGGCCTGGACTACTGGGTGGCGGTGACGCTGGTCGGCGTGCTGATGATGGTCTACGTGCTGTTCGGCGGCATGACCGCAACGACGTGGGTGCAGATCATCAAGGCGGTGCTGCTGCTGACCGGCGTGACCTTCATGGCCGTGGCGATCATGTGGCACTTCAACTTCAGCTTCGAGGCGCTGTTTGCCGAGGGCGTGCGGGTGAAGACCGCGATTGCGGCCAACGGCGGTGCATCGCCGGAGGATGCAGCCAAAGCGGGCCTGTCGATCATGGGGCCGGGCGGCTTCGTCAAGGACCCGATCTCGGCGATCTCGTTCGGCATGGCGCTGATGTTCGGCACCGCCGGCCTGCCGCACATCCTGATGCGCTTCTTCACCGTTCCCGATGCCAAGCAGGCACGCAAGTCGGTGCTGTGGGCCACCACCTGGATCGGCTACTTCTACATCCTGATCTTCATCATCGGCTTCGGTGCGATCGCACTGGTGCTGACCAACCCGCAGTTTGCCGATGTCGCCACCGGCACCATCCACGGCGGCAAGGGCGCAGCCAACATGGCGGCGGTGTTGGTCGGCAATGCGGTGGGCGGCAATGTGTTCATGGGCTTCATCTCGGCGGTGGCCTTTGCCACCATCCTGGCGGTGGTTGCAGGGTTGACCCTGTCCGGCGCGTCGGCGGTGTCGCATGACCTGTACGCCACGGTGATCAAGAAGGGCAATCCGGCGCCGGGTTCGGAGCTCAAGGTCTCGCGTGCCACCACCCTGGTGCTGGGGGTGATCGCAGTGCTGCTGGGCATCGTGTTCGAGAAGCAAAACGTGGCCTTCATGGTGTCGCTGGCGTTCGCCATCGCGGCCTCGGCCAACTTCCCGGTGCTGATCCTGTCGTTGTTGTGGAAGAACTGCACCACCCGTGGCGCGGTGACTGGCGGCTTCCTGGGCCTGATCTCCTCGCTGGTGCTGACGGTGCTGTCGCCGTCGGTGTGGGTGGACACGCTGGGCAATGCGGCCGGCTCGGCGCCGTTCCCGTACACCTCGCCGGCGCTGTTCTCGATGACGGTTGGTTTTGTCGGCATCTGGCTGTTCTCGGTGCTGGACCGCAGCCCGCAGGCCGCCAACGAACGTGCCGCGTTCAAGGCGCAGCAGATCCGTGCCGAAACCGGCCTGGGTGCGAGCGGTGCCTCGGGTCACTGACCGATAGCGCAAGCAACGGCTGACAACGCAGAACGCCGGCCCAGTGCCGGCGTTCTGCGTTTTGGCGGAAGGTGGTGTGGCCGAGTGGCGTCACTGTGGCCGTGCCGCCATGCGCACCGCCGTCGCGGCGCCTTATGCGCGCGCGCACATGTACGCGCGTTGCGCCGCGCTCACCGAGGCGGCGCATTCCACCGCAGGCTCGGTGGGTGCCGCGGATGCGACGGCGCGCGATGCGACTGAGGGCTCCTTGCAACGCGCGCCTGACCACGCGGCACAACTGATGGCCTGCCGGCACATCGGCCAGGGCGACTACGCACAGGTGGAGCAACCGCTGCGTCAGGCCGCAGTCGGCGGTGATCCGGATGCGCAGCTCGAACTGTTGCGTCAACGCGCACGTCGGTTCATCGAGCAGCAGCCCGACCTCGGGGCCGATGGCCGGCCACAACCACTCTCGTTCCCGGGCCGTGCCGAGGCCGAGCAGGCACTGGCCAACCTGGAAGAAAGGGCAATGCACGGCGACCGGGCAGCGATGCCGGTGCTGGATCAGCTGCTGTCTTCGCCCCTGTTGGACATAGCCGAGCCGCTGTATGGCGATGCCGGGCGGCTGGTGTTCCAGCAGCCGTTTGGCCGCCCGTTGCAGCCCGCAACGCCGTTGCGCGGCGAGGAGATGTTCGACGACATGGATGCAGTCACGCAGCAACAGGTGGTCCTGCTTGCCCGCGAGTTGCATGCCAAGGTGCTGCGCTCGCTGAGATGTTTGCCGCCATGCAAGTGATGCTGCTCCAATCCGGGCGATGCGCGATGCGCATGCCGGGACGGATTCGGTGCCGGCCGGCGCGGTTGCGGCGTTACCGAAAGTAACGCGCTTTCAACGGCAAGGTGGCCGCACCGATCGCGCAGGCATCGGCGGGCGCTTCGGCCGGCAGCAGCAACGGCAGTGGGCGGGCTTGGCCATGGCGTGGCAGGTTGTCGATCTGCACCGCGGCGATCAGCCGCTGGGCAAGATCGCCGGGCAGGTGGCCGCCGAACACGATGGCTTCGGGGTCGCACACTGCAGTGATGGCCGACACGATCAACGACACCCCCGGTGCGCTGCGCGCGATCCAGCGGTCGATCGCCGGCCAGGCCGGGTCGTAAGCCGCCAGCAAGCTGCGCACATCGGTAAATGTCACGCCGTCTTCGGCCAGCAGTTCGCGCAGCAATTCCAGCGTGGCGCGTTCCAGCTGCAGCGCCGGCAACATGCCGGCGAACTCGCCGGCATTGCCGCGTGCACCGCGCATCACCTGACCGTCGATGACCAGGCCACCGCCCAGGCCGTAGCTCAGATACAGATAGGCGAAGTCGCGATGACGCTGGCCGATGCCCAGCATCGCTTCGCCGGCAGCGGCGACGCTGCCGTCGTTGTCCATCCATACCGGCTGCCCGAAGGCGTCGGCCAGCCACGGGCACAGTGCGATCTGGCCCAGGGCGCGCAGCGGCTCGGGCGGGTTGATGAAGGCATCCTCGCCGGTGAAAAACCCGCTCATCGCCACGCCGATGCCCAGCCGCTGGCCGGCATCGTCCACGCGCGCCAGCACCGCGGCATCGGCCGCCTGCAACTGGGTGAGCACGCCGTACAACGTGGTATCGGTTAGCGCGACCTCGCTGACGGCAAGCACCGCCCCGGAAAAATCCACCAGCGCCAGGGTCAGCGCGTCGGTGGCGATGGAAATGCCCAGGGTGTGGCCGTGCGCCGGATTCAGCGACACCGCCACCCCGGGCTTGCCGCGGCCCATGCGCGCCACCGCCTCGCCCATCTGCACCATGCCGCGTGCCTGCAGGCCTTCGATCAGGCGCACTGCGGTCTGCACGGTCAGCCCGGTACCGCGGCTGAGGTCGGCGCGGGTGAGCACGCCGGCCAGCCGCAGGCGGTCGAGCATGTCGCGCTCGTTGAGGCTCAGGCCGAGGAAGGCAGGCGAATGTGGAGGCAAGGCGACGGCGACAGAGGACGGCATGGCGAGCGGTGTCACGTGGGAATGGCTAGCTTACCTGCTTCCACGAAATAATTAATTCACAGTAAGGTATTAAATCGGTAGCCTCTGTCACCTACGGTTGTCCCATGTCACGCGATCGCTCCTGTCCGCTTCCCCGTGTGTGCCTGTTGGCGCTGTGCGTGAGCGCCAGCCTGAGCGTCTATGCCGGCGAGCCCGCCGTCCCGGCCGCGCCTGCCGGCGGCGACGCGCCGGTGTCGCTGGATAGGGTGGGCGATGCTGGACAATGGGGCCGATCCGAATGTGGCGCTGCCTTACCAGACGTTGGATCGAGGCGCACGCAATAACTCAAATGCAATGGTCTGGGCAGCCGAGCAGGATGACCCGATCTATCTCAAATTGCCGTTGGATCATGGTGGTGATCCCAATACACGCAATGCGAACAACGAAACCTTACTTTTTCACGCACTCATCAAACAAAATAAACGGGCGGACATCCAGTTGTTGGTCGAACGCGGCGCTGACGTGAATGCGTTAGCAGGCATGGGAGGAACGCTGATCGATAATTACGCAATTGGTGGCGCATTCGAGGAGGTCCATTGGTTGCTGAAACGCAAGGCGGATCCTACGCTGGTGTTCAATAGAGGAGTTCCCGTGCATCGCATGGACTCTGGAACGATCGAAGCTATCCCGATCCGGCAGTTCTCGGACCCGGCTACAAGCCCACCGTGGTCTACAAAGGCTCAGCGGGAGAAGTGGCAACCGCCGATGGTCTGCGGGACACCAGCGCCGAAGATTTTCTGGCCAACAACTTCCCGCAGTCGGTTGGCATGCAGACCGATTACTACGATCGCGCCATGCGATTGGCATTGCGCATGAAGGATCAGCGAATCGATTTTGAAATTGCCGGCCATTCCCTGGGCGGCGGCATGGGATCGGCAGCCTCGGCGGTGAGCGGCGTTCCGGCAACCACGTTCAACGCAGCCCGATTGCATCCAGAAACCGCGCAGCGCTTTGCAAAGAGCACGCCCGGTGTGCAGCTTTACGACACCGCCGACACCGTGGTCGCCTATCACGTCCAGGGTGAGATGCGTGGTGACGGAGAAGACGGATGCGCGAAGAAGAGCTCAAGGACCTGGCCAGGGCGCTGGGCACGCTGGCGGCCACCATCGAAGCGCGCGATCAGCGTCAGCACGCCGCACTGGAGCGGGAGATGGCAGCGCTGCGCGCCCTGTTCGCGCGCAACGGCGATGAAATCGACCGCCTGGTCGGCGGCGCGGTGCCGCAGCTGCAGCAGGCCTGGCAACGGGCGCTCGATAGCAGTCTGGCACCGGCCTCGCGCCGGCTGGACGCAGTGATCTCGCGCTCCGGCACCGCATTGCAGGCGGCGGAAACCGCGCACGAGGCGCCGCGCAGGCGGTGGCTCACCCGCGCCTGGCTTACCTGCGCTGGGTTGATCGTGGCGACGGTGCTGGCCTGTGCTTCAAGCGTGTACCTGCTGACCGAGGCGCGCCAGGATCTGACCCGCTACCGGCTGGACGCCAAGGTGCTGCACGCGGTGGCCAACAGCGATGTCGTCCTGTGTGGAAACCGCCTGTGCGCCAACATCGACCTACGCGGAGCACGCAGCGGGGAGCGCAACCAATACCGCACGGTCAGGCCGCGGCCATGACGGCCGGCCCCGAGCATCACGACCGGCCGGGCGCGTCGGACTGACCAGCATGGCCGCGGTACCATTGGCGGTTTGAACCACGGCCGCCGCCATGAAGATCGCCTCCTGGAACGTCAACTCGCTCAACGTGCGCCTGCCGCACCTGCAACAGTGGCTCGGCGCGTTTGCGCCGGACGTGGTGGGCATCCAGGAAACCAAGCTGGAAGACCACAAGTTCCCGGATGCCGCGCTGGCCGAGCTGGGCTATCGCAGCGTGTTTTGCGGGCAGAAAACCTATAACGGCGTGGCGATCCTGTCGCGCTCGCCGGCGTTGGACGTGCAACTGGGTATCCCCGGGTTCGACGACGTGCAGCAGCGCGTGATCGCCGCCACTGTCGATGGCGTGCGCATCATCAATCTGTACGTGGTCAATGGTCAGGACGTGGGCACCGACAAATACGCCTACAAACTGCGCTGGCTGGACGCGGTGCACGACTGGATCGCGCAGGAACTGCAACGCCATTCGCAGCTGGTGGTGCTGGGCGACTTCAACATCGCCCCGGATGCGCGTGACGTGCACGATGCGGCGGTGTGGAACGAGCACCATATCCTCACTTCCACCGCCGAGCGCGCCGCGCTGGAAAGATTGTTGGCGCTTGGCCTGCACGATGCATTCCGGTTGCATCACGAGGAAGCCGAGCAGTTCAGTTGGTGGGATTACCGCCAGGCCGGTTTCCGCCGCAATCTCGGCCTGCGCATCGACCTGACCCTGGTCTCGGAGGCCTTGCGCGCACGTGCCGTGGAATCGGGCATCGACCGCGAACCGCGCACCTGGGAGCGCCCCAGCGATCACGCACCGGCGTGGGTGCGGCTGGCGGAAGCGGGCGCATGAGCGAGCGGCATCTGCGTCGCAGCACGCACAAGGTGGGCGATGTCACGCTGGGGCCGGTGCACCGTTTGAGTTGCCACTGCGGTGCAGTGCAGATCGACCTGGAGTTGCCGCACGGCCTGCTCGACCCGCGCCGCTGCGATTGTTCGATGTGCCGCCGGCGCGGCGCCATCGTCGCTTCGGTCACGCTGGACGGCCTGCATGTGTTGCAGGGCGAAGACGTGTTGCGGCTGTATCAGTTCAACACGCAGACGGCGGCGCATTATTTCTGCGGTGTGTGCGGGATCTATACGCATCACCGGCGCCGCTCCAACCCCAACGAATACGGCTACAACGTCGGCTGTCTGGAAGGCGTCAACCCGTATGCCTTGAACATCGCCGTGCCGGTGGAAGACGGCGTGCACCACCCGGCCGATCGGCTTGCGGCGGAGGGCTGAAACGACAACGCCCGGGCAGGCCCGGGCGTTGATGACGCGATGTGTAACTGCCGCTGCGCGTTAGCGCACGCGGCCTCGGGTGAACAGGTTGACGATGGCCAGCATGATCACCGCGCCCACCAGCGACCAGACGAAGGTCCACAGCGTGATGGCCTGGTTGATGCCGCCGCCAAACAGGAAACCGGCGATCAGTGCGCCCACAATGCCGACCACCACATTGAGGATGATGCCCTGCTGCGCATCGCGGCGCATGATGATGCTGGCCAGCCAACCCACGATGCCGCCGACGATCAACCAGATGATGATGCCCATGTTGCCGATCTCCTCGTTCGATTGCACCGGAAGTGGTGCATGGGCGCCATTCAACGCAGCCGTGCGTGAAGCAGCTGTCGAGCGCAATGAACGAGATGGCCGAGTGTTCGGTTTGGTGCACGAGGCGTGACAGCGTACGCAAGCTGGCAGGTCGGGCCGGTGCAGCTGTGGCTGCGCCCGCACCGGCATGGCGAACGTGGCGAGCCGCAGGCGCGTCAATTGCTTGGCCCGGCGCTGGGTATTGACCCTGCGCAGGTGCCGCTGCAGCGCGATGCACGCGGGCGTCCCTCGCTGCAGCCGGCGCTGCCCGAACGAGATACCGGTTGGAGCCATAGCGGCGAGTATTTGCTGGTGGGCCTGGGCAACGGCGTGCGGTTGGGCGTGGACCTGGAGCGCATTCGCGCGCGTCCGCGGGTTCTGGAGATCGCGCAACGCTTCTTCCATCCCGACGAAATCGCCTTGCTCACCGCGCTGGCGCCGGAGGCACAACATGCGCTGTTCTTTCGGCTGTGGTGCGCCAAGGAAGCCTTGCTCAAGGCCTACGGGCATGGCCTGTCGTTCGGGTTGCATCGGCTGGCGTATGCACTCACGCCTGAAGGTGCGCTGCGGCTGCAGTGGTGCGATCCGGCACTTGGCCAGGCTGCGCAATGGCAGCTGCACGAATGGTGGGCCGCGCCGGAATGTCGTGCCGCATTGGCGTTTTATCCGCTGGCGGGCGCCTGATACGCCCGCTGCGGTTGCCTACGCGGCGCCGTGCGGCAGGATCGGCTGACGAAACTGCGCCACGCCGTCCAGATCGCGCAAGGTCACCGTGAGCACGCCGCTGCCGCCATCGATTTCCACTTCGCCGAAGAACTGGTAACCGGCCATCGTCCCGTCCACGCGCCGCGCCTGGCGCAGGCTGGGCCGCGTATCCCATTCCACACGTAGCCGCGACGACCGATCGGCGCGGCTCCACACCATGGCGCGGGCATCCACGCCATCGCCGCTCTGCACGCCATCGGTGATGATCGGCCGCCCGGACGGTGCGGCCAGGTGACGTGCGGGCCAACCGGCAGTGGCCGGCAGCGACAAACCGGCACCCAGGCCTTGCAGGATGCGGCGGCGGGCATGGCGTTCCCCAAACTCTGGCAGCGGTGTCCAGCTATAGCGCCGCTGTCTTACCGGCACGTGTCCATCGCTGCGGTGGCGCAGCTGCGCGTGCGCTGTGTGCGTGCAGGCAGCGCAATGCCTAGCGCGCAGGTGAGCGTGTGCATGGCGAGGTCGTGGCTAGCGCTGCATGCGTGCTGCCACTGTTGTCGGCGAACGACGCATGCGCAGTGGCGGATGCAGCAACCACGAGCTGCCGCAGCGCAGCGCTGGACTCACGCCTCCACCGCACCGGGCTTGCCGTCTTCGACCACGAAGCGCTTCAACGTCGACACCGTGGCCTGGCGGTCGCGGCGGTCGGAGATGCCCTGCAGGCGCGTTTCCATCCGGCCCGGCGTCAGCGTCACCGAGACATAGCCGCGTGTTTCGCCGTCGACGTAATGCACGTGCGGGTTGAGCGCCATGGTCTGGTGCAGTTCGGCATTGCGCTGGCCGTCGGAGGTGACCGAGGTGCCGACGAATTCGGTGGCCAGCGTTGCCGAATCCGGGTCGGCCGGGTCGGCCTTCAGATCGGTGACCCAGTACGAATGGATGTCGCCGCCCCAGAACACCGGGTTGCGCAGCCGGGTCTTGGCGATCGCATCGAGCATGCGGGTGCGCGTGGCCGGGTAGCCGTCCCAGCCGTCTGTCCAGTGGCCGACCGTGCCATCGCGACCGGGCTGCGCCATCGGCGCCACCAGCAGATCCTGCGCGATCACGTTCCAGCGTGCGGGCGATTGCGCGAAGCCGCCATGCAGCCAGCGCTCCTGCTCCCAGCCAAGCATGGTACGGCGCGGGTCGGTGCGCTCCTGGCAACTGTCGTCCACCACGCGGCCGCGGCGCCAGCCATTGGCCTGCGGGCAGGGTTGTTCGCTGCGGTACTGGCGCCCGTCGAGCACGTAGAGGCGTGCCAGCTGGCCGTAGTCCAGCGCGCGGTAGATGCGCATGTCCGCGCCATGCGGGCGGTGCCGCGCGCGTAGCGGGAAGTGTTCGTAAAAGGCGCGGTAGGCGGCGGCGCGTCGGGCCAGGAAGGTGTCGACTGCAATCGACGGATCCTGCGACCAGCGGTTGGCGTAGTCGTTCTGCACCTCGTGGTCGTCCCAGGTCGCCACGCAGGCGCTGCCGGCGTGCAGCGCCTGCAGGTCGGGATCGGTGCGGTACAGCGCATAGCGGTTGCGGTAGCCGGCCAGATCCAGGCATTCGCCGCTGCCATGCGGGCGCACGATCTTGTTGGCCGCCTCGCCGTGGTTGCTGTATTCGTAGATGTAATCGCCGAGGAAGAACACCAGATCCGGCTGCTCGGCAGCCAGGTGGCGGTAGGCACTGAAGTACCCCAGCTCCCAATGCGAACAGGACACGAAGCCGAACCGCGCCGTGTCCGGCATCTGATGCGCTGCCGGCAAGGTACGCGCGCTGCCGATCGGGCTGCGTGCGCCCAGTGCCTGGAAGCAGTACCAGTAAGGCCGATCGGCGGCCAGGCCGGTGAGCTCCACGTGCACCGCGTGGCCCCACGCCGGGCTGGCGACAGTCTCGCCCTGGCGCACCACGTTGCGCATGTTCGGGTCGCTGGCCACCTGCCAGCGCACCGGCACTACTGCGCGCAGGCCGCCGCGGCCGTCCGGGTCCAGCGGGCGGGGCGCCAGCCGTGTCCAGATCACGAAGCCGTCGGCCAACGGGTCGCCTGCCGCCACGCCCAGCGTGAAGGGGTCGGCACTGCCACTGGCGCGCGCGAACGGGCTGAGCAGCCCCGCCGCCGCCAGGCCGGCGCCGGCAACGAGGATGCGCCGGCGGCCGCGATCCACCGGGGGTGTCGCGTGGTCGGGGCCGGGCAGGGGGGATGCGGAAGACGGGTCTATCAGGGACATGAGGACGCAAGCGATTTAGCGGACGCGACCATAGTGCGACCGGCGGATGTCCGTTCGGTGGCAGCGGCAGGGGTGTCGCTGCCGACGCACAGGGCGTCATGGTCGAAACGGGCGGCGGCGGTGATGCGGCAGGTGCCGCATCGACTGGTGATGCTTGCAGACCGCCACTGGCACTGGCAGACCGAGCAACCAGCAATCAGAAACCAAGCAACCAAGCAACCAAGCAACCAAGCAACCAATTTCGCCGCAGCACAGAAGTCTGCACTCAACAGGCACCTGCACCCCCGCGCCCGCACGGCACACCAGCTGCGATAATCGCGCCATGAACGATGCCGCACTTGCCCCCGATGTCTCCGCCGCGCTCGAACGCGGCCTGCAGGCCCAATCCCTGGACGCGGCCTTCGCCGCACCGCTGCTGCGCTACCTCACGTTGCTGGTGCGCTGGAACAAGACCTACAACCTCACCGCGGTGCGCGACCCGCGCGAGATGGTCACCCGCCACCTGCTCGATTCGCTGGCCATGCAGCCTTACATCGCCAGCGGCACCCTGGCCGACCTGGGCACCGGCCCCGGCCTGCCCGGCATCCCGTTGGCCATCACCCGCCCGCAGCTGCAGGTGACCCTGGTGGAAAGCAACGGCAAGAAAGCGCGCTTCATGCGCGAGGCCTTGCGCCACCTGGAGCTGCGCAACGCCCGCGTGGCCGAATCGCGCGCCGAAGCGCTGGACGAGCCGGCCGCCTACGACCACCTCACCGCGCGCGCGCTGGACACGCTGGCCGGCATCATTGCCGTCGGCGGCCACCTGCTGCGCCCGGGCGGCAGCCTGCTGGCGATGAAGGGCCTCTACCCGCACGACGAAATCGCCGCATTGCCCGCCGGCTGGACCATGAGCGAGGTGCATCCGCTGCAGGTGCCCGGCCTGGACGGCGAGCGGCATCTGGTGGTGGTGCGCAAGGCCTGAGGGCCGAGACCGATGGCAGCTGCATAGGCAGCGCCGTCGCCTGAGAACAAGCGGGCACGGCAGCGCGCCACGACACCTGCAGGGACTTCCGGCCCATGGCAGCGCTCCCCGCTGCTGCCATCATCGGGCGTTCGTTCCAGCTCAGGCTTTCCGCACGTGACCTCTCCGCTCGCCGCCGCACTTTCGCTCGCCCTGCTGGGCGCAGGCTTCGCCGCCACCTCGGCGCAGGCCGCCACGCCGCCCGCCCCGGCCACGCTCACCGCCGAAGCACCCGCCGACGCGCGCTTCCGCACGATCTACGAAAAAGAGTGGGCCTGGCGCCAGGCCGAAACCGGCCAGGCCGACGAGGACAGCGACACCACCGGCGACAACACCCATCTGCCCGATGTCAGCGCAGCCGCGCAGCAGGCGCGCCTGGCGGTGTGGGACGGTGTGCTCAAGCAGCTCGACGGCATCGACCCGAAACAGCTCTCGCCGGCCAACCGGATCAACCTCGCCATCTACCGCCCGCAGGTGGAAAACCTGGCCGCCGAAGTGCGCCTGCGCCTGTACGAAATGCCGTTCAACTCCGACAGCTCGTTCTGGTCGAACCTGGGCTTCATGGCGCAGCGGCCGATGAAGAGCGCCGCCGAGTACCGCGCCTATATCGCACGCCTCAACGATGTGCCGCGCTACTTCGACCAGCAGATGGTCAACATGCGCACCGGCCTGGCACGCGGATTCAGCGTACCGCGCGCGGTGCTGGACGGGCGCGATGTCTCCATCGCCACCGTGGCCGATGTCAAAGACCCCACCGAATCGACCTTCTACGCGCCGTTCAAGCAACTGCCTGCGCAGATCCCCGCCGCCGAACAGGCGCAGCTGCGCGAACAGGCCAAAGCCGCGCTGAGCACCGCCGTCCTTCCGGCCTACGGCAAGCTGCTGACCTTCTTCCGCAACGACTACATGCCCAAGGCGCGCACCACCCTGGCCGCCGAAGCATTGCCCGACGGCAAGGCCTTCTATCGCCAGCAGATCCGCGAATACACCACGCTGGAACTGACCCCTGAGCAGATCCACCAGATCGGCCTGGACGAAGTGGCGCGTATCCAGGCGCAAATGAACGCGATCATCCAGCAGGTTGGCTTCAAGGGCAGCTTCGCGCAGTTCCTCACCTTCCTGCGCACCGACCCGCAGTTCTATGCCAAGACCCCGCAGGAACTGCTCGATCGCGCCGCGTGGATTTCCAAGCGCGTGGATGGGCAGGTGGGCAAGTTCATCGGCACGCTGCCGCGCGGGCGCTTCACCATCAAGCCGGTGCCGGCCGACATCGCCCCGTTCTGGACCGCCGGCCGCGGCGGCGTGGGCACGTATTGGCTCAACACCTACAACCTGCCCTCGCGACCGTTGTACAACCTGCCGGCGCTGACCCTGCACGAGTCCTCGCCCGGCCATTCGCTGCAGGGCGCACTGGCCGAAGAGCAGGGCGACCAGCCGGCATTCCGGCGCCAGAACTACATTTCCGCCTATGGCGAGGGCTGGGCGCTGTACACCGAAAAGCTCGGCCAGGAAATGGGCATCTACGAAACCCCGTATGAAGAATTCGGCCGGCTCACCTACGAAATGTGGCGCGCCTGCCGGCTGGTGATCGACACCGGCGTGCACCACGACGGCTGGAGCCGCGACCAGGCGCTGGCTTACTTGCGCGACCACACCGCGCTAAGCGAGCACGAAGTCACCACCGAAGTGGACCGCTACATCTCCTGGCCCGGCCAGGCGCTGAGCTACAAGCTGGGCGAGATCACCATCGTCAAGCTGCGCGCCGAGGCAGAAAAGGAACTGGGCGAGCGCTTCGACATCAAGGCCTTCCACGACGCGGTCCTGCGCCAGGGCTCGGTCACCTTGCCAGTGCTGGAGCAGCAGGTGCGCGCCTTCATCGCCGAGAGCAAGGCACGCCCGATCAAGTCCACGCCAGCCGCTGCCAGCGCACCGTGATGTGCCGGTAACGGCGTCCGAGGGCATCGAGTTGAGAGCCCGCGAGCGCTGAGGGCACCGCGCACTCGACGTCTTCGCGTTTGCTGCAGGGCCCTTGCCCGCCCACCATCGCAGGACACGCCGTGAATCCGTCCCTGGAGGCTCTGGCGCGGGATCCATGCCGCTCAAGGTCCCCCGACGGTGGGCGCAAGCACCAGTCGAGATGGTCGGTGCTCAGACTTCTCAGAATAGCGATCAGCAGATCGGCGACGCGGTGTCTTCGCTCTTCAGTAAAACCACCGACCAACTTTCTGGTGCGGTGTCCTCGCCGATTGCGGGACCGTTGGCGGCATGGATGCCGCCAACGAGCCCCCATGGACGGGTTAACGGCGTGTCCCGCAAGCGGTGAGGGCACCGCGCACTCGACCGACGCTGCGACTCACCTGCAGGGCCCTTGCCCGCCCACCATCGCAGGACACGCCGTGAATCCGTCCCTGGAGGCTCTGGCGCGGCATCCATGCCGCTCAAGGTCCCGCGATAGTGAGCGGGCAAGGACCAGTCGAGATGGTCGGTGTGCAAAATAAAGCAGCCAGCAAACTGTCTGGTGCGCTGACTTCGCTCTTCAGTAAACCACCAGCCAACTGTCTGGTGCGGTGTCTTTACCGATTGCGGGACCGTTGGCGGCATGGATGCCGCCACCCAGCCCCCATGGACGGGTTAACGGCGTGTCCCGCGAGCGGTGAGGGCACCGCGCACTCGACCCACCACGCTTTAAGAGTATCCGTGCAGAAAGACCATCCGAGCAGACCAAACCACGCCACACCCGCATGCAGTTGTGTAACCACCCTGGGGTCTATACGCTGCGCCCATGCTGCTTCGTCGCGCCCGCCTGTTGCACCCGCTGCTGCGCCTGTTGGCGTTGGCGGTGTTGGTCATGGGCGTGCTGGTCGCACCCATCGCCTGCGCGCTGGGCGATGTGCATGCGCTGGCGCACGACCAGGCGCATCTGGACGACACCGCACCGCACGGCCATGACGGCGCCGACGAAGGCGATGCCGGCGAGCGCGATGGCGCCGGTTTGCTGCATGCCTTGATGCACAGCGGCTATTGCCATGGGCATAGCCCGGCCATGCTGTCGGCGCTGGCCTGGGGCCCGTTGCCTGCGCGCGCGCAGACCCAGCCGCCCGTGCTGGCCACCGATTACCGCTCGCATCTGAGCGAGACCTTGTTGCGCCCTCCGATCGCGGCCTGATGCACCGCCGGCAGTTGCCGGCCTGTCCATCGATCCCGATTTTGGAGACACCCTCATGTGGTTGCGACTGACGGCGCTTGCCGTCTTTGTAGTTGTGCCGTGCGCCAATGCGCAGGGCCTGCTGCCCAAACCCGTGCTGACCCTGGACGACGCCATTGCGCGCGTCGCCCGTCAGCATCCCGACCTGCGCCTGGCCGATGGCCAACGCGCGGTCCTCACAGCAGACGCCGAGCGCGATGCACTGCGCCCGCCACTGCGCATCGGCGCCGAACTGGAAAACGTGTTCGGCACCGGCCCCACCCGCGCGCTGGACCAGGCCGAGCTCACTGTCACCCTGGCCGGCGTGCTGGAACGCGGCGGCAAGCTCGACGCGCGCCGCACCCTGGCGCAGGCGCGTATCGACGCACTGGCGCCGCAGCGTGCAATGGCGCGGCTGGATGTGCTGGCCGATGTCGCCCGGCGTTATCTGGCCATCGGCATGGCCACGCAACGGCATGCGGTGGCGCTGGAAACCCTGGCCCAGCGCCAGCGCACCGTCAGTGCCGCGCGCCAGCGGCTGCAGGCCGGTGCCTCGCCCGAATCGGTGCTGCTGACCGCCCAGGCCCTGCAGGCGCGCGCAGAACTCGAACGCGATCGCGCCCAGCAGGAACTGCTCGCCGCACGCCGCCAGCTGGCGGTGTTGTGGGGGCAGCGCACGCCGGATTTCGGCGCAATCACTGGCGATCCGTTGCAGCTGCCGGCCATTCCCGAATTCGAGGTGCTGGCGCAGTTGCTCGATGCCACGCCGGAACTGGCGCGCCTGAACGGCGAGCAGCGCGTGCGCGAGGCGCGTGTGCGGCTGGCACGCAGCCAGGCGCGCCCGGATCTGGACTGGCAGGTGGGCGTGCGCCGGCTCGAAGGCAACGACGCCACTGCATTGCTTGGCAGCGTCTCGCTGGCGTTGGGCAGCGCTGCCCGCGTGCAGCCGGAGATTCGCGCCGCCGAAGCGGAGCTGTCGTTGCTGGATATCGAACGCCAATCGCAGGCGTTGGTGCTGTACGCCACGCTGGCCGATGCGCATGGCCGCTACCGCGCCGCACAGCTGGAAGCCACGCGCATGCGCAGCGATGTGCTGCCCGCACTCGCGCGCGCCGATGCCGCCGCCGAACGCGCCTACCGCGCCGGTGCCACCAGTTATCTGGATTGGGCGCAGCTGCAGGCGCAGCGCAGCGATGCACGTCAGCAGCAACTGGCCGCCGCACTGGAAGCGCAGACCGCGTTGATCGAAATCCAGCGCCTGACCGGGCAGCCGTTCGTGCTCGACAGCGCCGCGCAGGTGACGCCATGAGCGCTGACGCCTTCTCATCTTCTCGCGCGGACTGCGTACGCACGGTTGGCTCTGCTGCAACTGCAACTGCAGTCGGAACTGCATCCTCCAGCGGCCGCGAAGCACTGCCCATGCCTGGCGCGCGTCCAGCACAAGCCATCTCCATTCGTTCGCCCGACGCACTGCATCGGCGCCAACCAGGACCCATTGCGATGACACGTTTTTTGATGGCGCCGCTTCTGTTGGCGCTGCTGCTGAGCGGCTGCGGCCGCAGTAGCGAAGAGTCGCACGACGACCACGCAGGGCACGCCGCCGAAGGCGAAAGCGAAGCCGACGCACATGGCGAAGAAGCACAAAAAGGCGCACATGGCGGGCGCCTGCTCAGCCAGGACGGCGACAGCGTGGAGCTGGCGATCGCCGAAGACGGCACACCGCCCACCTACCAGGCCTGGCTCTACCGCGATGGCAAACCGTTGCCGGCCACTGCCGGCAATGTGGAAGTGCACCTGAAGCGGCTCGGCGGCGTCGATGAAGTGCATCGGCTGCGGCCACGCGACGATGGCAGCCTGCTGGCCGACAGCACCGTGGGCGAACCGCATTCCTTCGATGTGGACGTGCGCGCCACCGTGCAGGGCAAGCCGCATCGCTGGCGCTATCCCAGCTACGAAGGCCGCACCACCATCGCTGCGAAGATCGCCCAGGACGCCGGCATTCGCATCGCGCCGGTGGGCGCTGGCAGCATCGCCGACCAGCATGAAGTGCAAGGTCTGTTGACGCCGGCAGAAGGTGCGCAGGCGCAGGCCACTGCGCGCTTCCCCGGCCCGGTGCGCAGCCTGCGCGTCAATGTCGGCGACCAGGTGCGCGCCGGCCAGGTACTGGCCACGGTGGAGAGCAACCTGAGCCTGACCACCTATTCGGTGAGCGCACCGATCGCTGGCACCGTGCTTGCCCGCAATGCCAGCCTGGGCAGCAACGCCGGTGAAGGCCAGACGCTGTTCGAAATCGCCGATTTGTCCACCTTGTGGGTGGATCTGCACATCTTCGGCGCCGACGCCGGCCACATCACCGCCGGCGCACCGGTGACAGTGACGCGCATCAGCGATGGCATGGTGGCGCAAACCACCTTGGAGCGCGTATTGCCGGGCACCGCCACGGCGAGCCAGAGCACGGTGGCGCGCGCAGTGTTGCGCAACAGCGACGGTTTGTGGCGCCCGGGCTCTGCAGTGAAGGCGCGGGTGACAGTGGCGCAGCAGCCGGCGGCGATGGTGGTGCCGGTGGGGGCGTTGCAGCAGTTCCGCGACTGGGACGTGGTGTTCGTGCGCGTGGGTGATGTGTACGAGGCGCGGCCGGTGAAGCTGGGCGCGCGCGATGCGCAGCAGGTGGAAGTGCTATCGGGTCTGGCAGCGGGCGATGCGGTGGTGGTGGAGCAGAGTTATCTGGTGAAGGCCGATATCGAGAAGTCGGGGGCCTCGCATGATCATTGATCCTCGCGTCTCCGGTTTGCGTCTTCCTCGACCGCAAGCGCGCGCACTCATGCTGCGTGTGCGTGGAGGTCGTCGCCATGCTGACTAACATCATCCGCTTTGCGATCGCACAGCGCTGGCTGATGCTGGCACTGACGGGCGTGTTGATTGCAATCGGGACGTGGAGCTTTTCGCGCTTGCCGATCGATGCAACGCCCGATATCACTAATGTGCAAGTGCAGGTCAACACCGCGGCGCCTGGCTATTCGCCGCTGGAATCCGAGCAGCGGGTGACATTTCCGCTGGAGACGGTGCTGGCAGGGCTGCCTGGGCTGGAATCCACCCGCTCGTTGTCGCGCTATGGCTTGTCGCAGGTGACGGCGGTGTTTGCCGATGGCACCGATCTGTATTTCGCGCGGCAGCAGGTGGCCGAGCGCTTGCAGCAGGTCAAGTCGCAACTGCCGGCCGACCTGGAGCCGCAACTGGGCCCGATCGCCACCGGGCTGGGCGAAATTTTCATGTATACGGTCGAAGCCAAGCCGAATGCGCGCAAGCCCGATGGCAGTGCGTGGACAGCGACCGACCTGCGCACCCTGCAGGATTGGGTGGTGCGCCCGCAGCTGCGCAATGTGCCGGGCGTGACCGAGGTCAACACCATCGGCGGCTATGCGCGGCAGATCCATATCACGCCGGATCCGGCGCGCCTGGTGGCATTGGGCTTCACCCTGGATGACGTCGCGCAGGCGGTCGAGGCCAACAACCGCAATCTCGGCGCCGGCTATATCGAACGTAACGGCCAGCAGTTTCTGGTGCGGGTGCCGGGGCAGGTGGACGACATCGCGCAGATCGGCGCGATTGTGCTGGATCGGCGCGAAGGGGTGCCTATTCGCGTGCGCGATGTCGCGCAGGTGGGCGAAGGACGCGAGTTGCGTACCGGCGCGGCCACCCAGGACGGCAGCGAAGTGGTGCTCGGCACGGTGTTCATGCTGGTCGGTGCCAATAGCCGCACCGTGGCGCAGGCCGCGGCCGAGCGGTTGAAAGTGGCCAACGCCAGCTTGCCGGCCGGCGTGCAGGCAGTGCCGGTGTACGACCGCACCGCATTGGTCGACCGCACCATTGTCACCATCGCCAAGAACCTGATCGAAGGCGCGTTGCTGGTGATCGTGGTGTTGTTCCTGCTGCTGGGCAATGTGCGTGCGGCGTTGATCACGGGCGCGGTGATTCCGTTGGCGATGCTGTTCACGCTCACCGGCATGGTGCGCGGCGGCGTGTCCGGCAATCTGATGAGTCTGGGCGCGCTGGATTTCGGTTTGATCGTCGATGGCGCGGTGATCATCGTGGAGAACTGCCTGCGCCGCTTCGGCCAAGCGCAATTGCGCCTGGGACGCGTGCTCGCGCGAGATGAGCGTTTTGAGCTCACCGCCCAAGCCACCGCCGAGGTGATCCGCCCCAGCCTGTTCGGGCTGGGCATCATCACCGCGGTGTATCTGCCGGTGTTCGCGCTCACCGGGATCGAAGGCAAGATGTTCCACCCGATGGCGATCACCGTGGTGCTGGCGCTGAGCGGGGCGATGCTGCTGTCGTTGACCTTCGTGCCGGCAGCGATTGCGTTGCTGCTCGGCGGCAAGGTGGCCGAGCAGGAAAATCGTGCGATGCGCTGGGCGCGCGACGTCTATGCGCCCTTGCTCGATCGCGCGCTGCAACACGGGCGCTGGGTGGGCATTGCGGCGTTGGCAGCAGTGGCGTTATGCACGGTGCTGGCCACGCGCCTGGGCAGCGAGTTCATCCCGAACCTGGATGAGGGCGATGTCGCGCTGCATGCCTTGCGCATTCCCGGCACCAGCCTGGAACAGGCCATCACCATGCAATCCACACTGGAAAAACGCATCAAGCAGTTTGCGGAAGTGGCGCATGTGTTCGGCAAACTCGGCACTGCCGAAGTGGCCACCGACCCGATGCCACCGTCGGTGGCCGATACGTTCTTGATCATGCATCCGCGCGATCGATGGCCGGACCCGCGCAAGCCCAAGGCGCAGTTGCTGGCCGAGATCGAGCAGGCGGTCAAACAACTGCCCGGCAACAACTACGAGTTCACCCAGCCGATCCAGATGCGCATGAACGAGCTGATTTCCGGCGTGCGTGCGGATGTGGCGATCAAGGTCTATGGCGACGATCTGGACACGCTGGTCACGCTCGGGCAGCGCGTGCAGGAGATTGCCAGCGCGGTGCCGGGTGCGGCCGATGTGAGCCTGGAACAGGCCACCGGGCTACCGATGCTGGCGGTGGTGCCCGATCGCGCCGCGCTGGCCGGTTACGGGCTCAATCCCGGCGTGGTGCAGGACACCGTGGCGGCTGCGGTGGGCGGGCGGCAGGCCGGGCAATTGTTCGAAGGCGACCGTCGCTTCGACATCGTGGTGCGCCTGCCGGAATCGCTGCGACAGGACCCGACGGCATTGGCGGATCTGCCGATTCCGCTGCGCGGCGACGGCGAGCGTGGCGATGTCGACGAATCCAGCCGCGCGGCCGGCTGGCGTAGCGGCGCGCCGACCACCGTGCCGTTGCGTGAGGTCGCCAGGATCGAGACTGTGCTTGGCCCGAACCAGATCAATCGCGAAGACGGCAAACGCCGCATCGTGATCACCGCCAACGTGCGCGATCGCGATCTGGGCAGTTTTGTCGCCGAGGTGCAGCAGCGCGTGCGGGCGGAGGTCGCACTGCCCACCGGCTACTGGATCGGCTACGGCGGCACCTTCGAGCAGTTGATCTCCGCCAGCCAGCGCCTGGCCTGGGTGGTGCCGGGCACCTTGCTGTTGATCTTCGCGCTGCTGTACTGGTCGTTCGGTTCGCTGCGCGATGCGCTGGTGGTGTTCAGCGGCGTGCCGCTGGCGCTGACCGGCGGCGTGGTGGCATTGGCGCTGCGCGGGTTGGCGTTGTCGATTTCCGCAGGCGTGGGCTTTATCGCGTTGTCGGGCGTGGCGGTGCTCAACGGCCTTGTGATGATCGCCTTCGTGCGCAGTTTGCGTGCCGAAGGCATGTCGCTGGAGCAGGCCCTGCGCGAAGGCGCGCTGTCGCGTTTGCGCCCGGTGTTGATGACCGCCCTGGTGGCTGCGCTGGGCTTCGTGCCGATGGCCTTCAATGTGGGTGCCGGCGCCGAAGTGCAGCGCCCGCTGGCCACGGTGGTGATCGGCGGTATCGTCTCGTCCACCTTGTTGACGCTGCTGGTGTTGCCGGTGCTGTATCGCTGGCTGCATCGGGACAAGGCCGCGCGTGCGGCGCCAGCGGATGGTGCTGTTCCGCAGCGGGGCGGGGCGTGAGCGTGTCCTGTTCGCGCTGGAGGCACATCGGTGGCGCCGGGTGTAACCGGGGCGGCGATCAACGCGGGCGGGCTCGCGCCGATGCCGGGGCGGGACCTGTCCCGGGAGTGCTGCGGCGTTTTCTGCTGCGGCCCGAGCGCGCGCAAGCGGCCGGCACCTCGCTCGCGGCGTCGGCAGGAGACGTCTGGCGGTGGCGACGGCAAGCGATGTGGCAGGCAGGCCGCATCGCAGGCACCGTGCGCAAGATGGCCGCCGCACGTCACCGGCGCCTGGCCTAAGTGCTTGCAGCACAAGGGATTGCCGTGCATAATGCGCGGCTCGCTGTGCCCGGATCGTTCCGGACGGCGGCACCCAGCGCGATGTGGTGCCGGCCTGTTCCCAGCGTTAAGTGATTGATTCCCAACGTTGCGTGGCAGCCAAACTGCTGTCGGGGCCGCCGTTTTCCTGGCTAAGGAAGACACCAAACTTTATCGAGGTGCGTAATGTCCCGCGTATGCCAAGTGTCCGGCAAGCGTGTGCAGACGGGTAACAACGTCTCCCACGCAAACAACAGAACCCGTCGTCGCTTCCTGCCCAACCTGCACGAGCGTCGCTTCTGGGTTGCCAGCGAAAACCGCTGGGTGAAGCTCCGTGTCTCCGCGCATGCATTGCGCACCATCGACAAGAACGGGATTGATGCCGTTCTGAAAGAGCTGCGTGCGCGCGGCGAAAAGGTCTGAGGAGTAAGCAGTCATGGCAAAAGGCAAGCGTGACAAGATTCGTATGATTTCCTCGGCCGCTACCGGCCACTTCTACACCACGGACAAGAACAAGAAAAACACTCCGGGGAAGATGGAAATGATGAAATACGACCCCGTCGTGCGTAAGCACGTGATGTACAAGGAAGGCAAGATCAAGTAATCCACCGATTACGCGATCTGCATTCAAGCAAACACCCGCCGAACGGCGGGTGTTTGCGTTTGTGGATTTGGAATTCCGTATTGGTGCGTGACAAAGCCCCTCTCCCCTCGGGGCGACAAGGCACGGCTTGCGCACCGAAGGTGTGCGTGCCTTGGAGCGCTCGCGCCGCTGGCGCGGGCCGGGGCGCGGAGCGGGGGTTGGGGAGAGGGTACGGGTGAAGCCACTCGGGACGGATGACACGAGGCTTCGCACGTACCCTCATCCGGCCCTTCGGGCCACCTTCTCCCGGTGGGAGAAGGGCTACAAACCCCGCGCACGCAATTGCGCATCCAGCCGCGGATACACCCGCCGCGCATTGCCTTCGAATACCTTGCGTTTGTCGGCATCGGAAATCGCCAGGGCATCGATATAGCGTTTGGTGTCGTCGAAGTAGTGGCCGGTCTGCGGGTCGATACCGCGCACTGCACCCACCATTTCCGAGCCGAACAGGATGTTGTCGATGTCGATGACCTCGAACAGCAGATCGATGCCGGGCTGGTGATACACGCAGGTGTCGAAGAACACATTGCGCATCACATGCGTGGACAGCGGCGGTTTGCCGAGCATGTCGGCCAGGCCGCGAAAGCGGCCCCAGTGATACGGCACCGCGCCGCCGCCGTGCGGGATGATGAAGCGCAAGTCGGGGAAATCAGCGAACAGATCGCCTTCCAGAAACTGCATGAACGCGGTGGTATCGGCATTGAGATAATGCGCGCCGGTGGCGTGGAAGTTGGCGTTGCAGCTGCCCGATACATGCACCATGGCTGGTACGTCGAGTTCGACCATCTTTTCGAAGAACGGATACCAGGCGCGATCGGTCAATGGCACGCCGTTCCAGTGGCCGCCGGATGGGTCGGGGTTGAGGTTGCAGCCGACGAATCCAAGTTCATTGACGCAGCGTTCCAGTTCGGCGATCGAATGCGCGATCGACACACCCGGCGACTGCGGTAGCTGACACACCCCGATGAAGGTCTGCGGATACAGCTGCACCACGCGCGCGATCAGATCGTTGCAGTGGCGCGTCCACACCTGGCTGACCGCTTCGTCGCCGATGTGATGGGCCATGGTGCTGGCACGTGGCGAAAAGATTGTCATGTCGGCGCCGCGCTCGCGCAGCAGACGCAGTTGATGCAGTTCGATACTTTCGCGCAGTGCGTCGTCGCCGATGTGCGGATACACCGGTGCAGGCGCTTGCGCATCGTCGTAATGCGCGATCTGCGCCTTGCGGAACGCATCGTGCGCGGCGGGCGCGGTGGTGTAGTGGCCGTGGCAGTCGATGATCATGGCGATGGTCTGTGGGTTGCAGCGGAAGCGGCGAGCGAGCGGTTGCCCGTGCGTAAGGTGGGCCGGTTGGGTGCACGGAATCTGCAGGCCCCGACATATGTCGTAGGTCCCGCATGCAGGCGCGTAAAGGTCGCCGCGCACTGCGTTCCAGCAGCCGCATCGCGCGGCACACGCAGAGATGTGACCCGGTGATCGCGGTCGCTGCAGCGCAGCGATGCATCGGAATAGTCAGCCATATAACTCCCCATCGAATAGTTTGCGTGCCGTGCGCACTACCGCGGCACGGACCACGGCGCCGTGTGCGTCGAGATCGATCAGGCAGCTGCTCGCCCCGCTGAGGTGTTCGACATCCAGCCGTTGTGTCCGCCCACCGGGCAACTGCGCCAGCGCGTGGGCGGGCGAGCCGGGCAACAGGCAGGCGGTGGCGACGGTGACTGCGCCCAGCACGCCGATGGACGCATGGCAGCGGTGCGGGATGAACGAGCGCACGCTGATCGCGCCACCCGCGCGCGGCGCGGCGATGAGCATCATCTTCGGCACCGTGGCCTCGCGCACATCACCCAACCGCATCAACGGGCCCGCCTGCAGGCGCAGCGTTTCCAGGCGCGCCTTGAGCGCAGCATCGGCATCGAGGGTGGCGCGGTCTTCGTAACCGCTGATGCCGACATCGCTGGCGCGCACCACCACGCACGGCATGCCGTTGTCGATCAGGGTGACCTGCGAGCCGTCGAGCGTATCCACCGCGTGTCCGGTCGGCAGCAGCGCGCCGCACGAAGAACCGGCGATATCGGCAAATGCCAGCGCGATCGGCGCCGCCGTGCCGGGCACACCATCGATCCGCGTATCGCCGTCATAACGCACCTGGCCATCGGGCGTCTGCACGGTGGCGGTGGCCAGGGTGCCGGTGTTGCGCATGAAGATGCGCACCTCGGTCTGGCCATGGCGTATGGGTAGCAAGCCGCGTTCCAGCGCGAACGGGGCGACGCCGGCCAGCATGTTGCCGCAGTTCTGCGCATCGCTGACCTGCGCCTGTTCCACGGCCACCTGCAGGAACAGATAGTCCACGTCGGCATCGGCACGTGTGGAGCGCGACACCACGGCCACCTTCGAGGTCAGCGGGTCGGCGCCACCCATGCCGTCGATCTGGCGCAGATCCGGCGAGCCGTAAGCACGCAGCAAAAACGCATCGCGCGCGGCGGTGTCGGCGGGCAACTCGTCGGCCAGGAAGAAGCCGCCTTTGGAGGTGCCGCCGCGCATCCACATCGCGCGCACGCACTCAGACATAGCGCAGGCCTTTGGCTGCCAGACGTTCGCGCATCGCGTAGATGTCCAGGCCCAGTTCGCCATTCGCCAGGCGCTCGCGCTTGAGCAGCTCGCGTGCCTCGCGCGCCTGCGCTTCGGCCAGCACATCGGCGGCGCGTTCGCGCGCCACCACGCACACGCCGTCATCGTCGGCCACCACCACATCGCCGGGTTGCACCAAGGCGCCGGCGCAGACCAGCGGCACATTGACCGAGCCCAGCGTCTCCTTGATGGTGCCCTGCGCGCAGATGGCGCGGCTCCAGGCCGGGAATTGCATGGCGGTGAGATCGCGCACATCGCGCACGCCGGCATCGATGATCAGCCCGCGGCAGCCGCGCGCCTGCGCCGAGGTGGCGAGCAGGTCGCCGAAGTAGCCGTCGCAACAGTCGCTGGTGGGCGCCACCACCAGCACATCGCCTGCGTGCAGTTGCTCGATGGCCACATGCATCATCCAGTTGTCGCCGGGCGGAATCGACACGGTGACCGCGGTGCCGGCGATGCGGCAGCCGGCATAGATGGGGCGCAGGCGGTGATGCAGCAGCCCGCTGCGGCCCTGCGCCTCGTGCACGGTGGCCACGCCGGCCTGCGCCAGCCCGTTGACGATGGCCAGCGGGGTGCGCGCGATCCGGGTGACGACCTGGCTCATCCATCCATCCTCGTTAAGGGTGCGCCGAGTCTGGCTGGGCAGAGCAAGCTGGCTCAAGATTAATTTGAGGTATGCATATTGGTTTTGCTTATAGTTAGAGCATGCAGCCGATCCCGGAACCGAATCTGCGTCACCTCTATGCCCTGGCCATGGTGCACCAGGCCGGGAGCATCAGCGCGGCCGCGCCGCAGGTGAATCTGTCGCAGCCGGCGTTGACCCAGGCGGTGGCGCGGCTGGAGCAGCAACTGGGGGTACGCCTGTTCGACCGGCATCCGGGCGGCATGCTGGGCACCGAGGCCACCCAGTTGCTGGTGCCGCGCATCGAGCGGGTGCTGGCGCATCTGGGCCGGGGCATCCGGGTGGCCCGGCGTGCATTGCGCCTGCCGGCGCGCCCCGGCCTGGAACGGCGGGTGTCGCTGGGCCAATTGCAGGCCTTGGTGTCGGTGGATGTGGCGGGCAGTTATTCGCTGGCGGCGGTGCGCGCCGGCGTCTCGCAGCCGGCGATCTACCGCGCGGTGCAATCGCTGGCCGATGTGATCGAAGTGCCGCTGACGGTACGCCGCGGCAAGACCATGCAGCCCACGCCGGTGGCGGTGCGGCTGTTGCGGCAGGTGCGGCTGGCGTTGGCCGAGTTGCGTGCCGGGCTGGACGATGTCGCCGCACTGCGCTCGCAGCACGCCGGCCGCCTCACCCTGGGGGTGATGCCGCTGGCGCGGGCGATCCTGTTGCCGCAGGTACTGGCGCGGTTTGCGCGCGCGTATCCCGGGGCCAGCGTCCAGGTGGTCGAGGGCCCGTACGCTGAATTGCTGGCGCATCTGCGCGAAGGCGGGCTGGATCTGTTGATCGGTGCGCTGCGCGAGCCGCTGCCGGTGCGCGATGTGCTGCAGGAGCCGCTGTTCGACGACGAGCCGGTGATCGTGGCGCGCAGCGGCCACCCGTTGGCCGGGCGGGCCTATGCGTTCGCGCAGTTGCTCGATTACCCCTGGGTGATCGCCGCCGCCGGCACACCGGTGCGCGCGCGCTGGGAACAACTGTTCCGCGAGCATCAGCTGGAGCCGCCGCCGCTGCGGATCGAATGCGGCGCCGAGCTGACTGTGCGCGGGCTGCTGCTGGAGGACGACTGGCTGACCTTGATGTCGCGCGATCAGTTCCTGTTCGAGCGGCGCGCCGGGCTGCTCGAAGAGATCGGCAGCGCCGGGCCGTTGCTGCGCCGGCAGATCGGCATGACCACGCGCAGCGACTGGTACCCCACCCGCGCGCAGTCGGCGTTCGTGCAGACGTTGCGGCAGGTCTGTGCCGAACGCGTGCAGCCGGCCGATGCGCAGGGCGGGCCGTTTCGCTATTGCGTGCCTGCCTGTGCGCCGCTGCCGTTGCGTTTACGCGCGGCCAAGTCAGAATCGGTTTTCTGATGAAAACGGAACACTGATGCTGCCCGATTGGGTGACAGGGACCTGGCTGCTGGCGTTGGACTGGACAATCCGACTGGCCGCGCTGCTATGGATTCCCGCCCGCACCACGCCCGGTGCGGCGCGCAGCTGGCTGCTGCTGATCGGCTTCGTGCCGGTGGTCGGCCTGCCGCTGTATCTGCTGTTCGGCCACCCCTGGTTGTCGCGTCTGCGGGTGGAGCGGCAGGCCACCGCCTCGCAGGTGATTCGCGAACAACAACTGCCATTGCACGCCTTGCGCTGGACCCCGCAGGCAGACACCAGCAGCGCCGAAGTGGTGCCGCTGATCGAGCGCGAAGGTGATTTCATGCCGACGCTGGGCAACGCGGTGGAATTGCTGGACGACTACGCGCACGCGTTGCAGGCGCTGATCGCCGCGATCGATGCGGCCGAAAAGCGCGTGCACCTGCTGTATTACCTGATGTTCGACGATGCGGTGGGCGATGCGGTGGTGGCGGCGCTGCAGCGCGCCAGTGCGCGCGGGGTGCGCTGCCGCGTGCTGCTGGATGCGGTGGGCGCCAAGCGCGGTCTGCGGCGCTATCGCAAGCGGCTGCAGGCCGGCGGCGTGGAGGTGCTGGCGGTATTGCCCGGCGGCCTGCGCTGGCGTCGCAGCGGGCGCATGGATCTGCGTAACCATCGCAAGATTGCGGTGATCGACAACCATGTGGGCTTTGTCGGCTCGCAGAATCTGGCCGAGGCCGGCTTCATCCATGGGGTGCCCAATCGCGAACTGGTGGCGCGCGTGCGCGGGCCGGTGGTCAATCATCTGGAAGCGGTGTTCGCCAGCGACTGGTTCACCGAAACCGGGCAGCGTCTGGATGTCTGGCCGGACGCACCGGTGTGCGAGGCCAATATCGCCACGCAGTTGCTGCCCAGCGGGCCGGCGTACCCGTTCGAAAACGCGCGCGATGCGATCAATGCGGTGATCCATCTGGCGCGGCGCAAGGTGGTGCTGGTGACGCCCTACTTCGTGCCCGACGAGGCCTTGCTGAGCGCGTTGCGCATCGCCGGGGTCTCGGGCGTGGATGTGCAGTTGATCCTGTCGGAGAGCAACAACCAGCGCCTGGCTGCGTGGGCGCAGGAAGCCTATTTCGAAGAGCTGCTGCGCTGCGGCGTGAAGATTGCGCTGTACCGCCCGCACTTTCTGCATGCCAAGCACCTGAGCATGGACGAGGACATCGCGCTGGTGGGCTCGATCAATCTGGATATCCGCTCGTTCGCGCTCAACGCCGAGATCGGCATGCTGTGCTACGACAGCGGCGTGGTGCGGCGCTTGCGCGAGATCGAACAGGACTATCTGGCCAATGCACGCCAACTGGAGCTGGAGCAGTGGCGGCGCCGCCCGGCCTGGCGCCGCAGCCGCGAAGGTATTGCGCGCCTGGCCGATGCATTGATGTAGGTGTGCACGTATGCGTGGTCTGGGGCGGCGCAGTGCCGGTTGGTAGGTGTGTCGATGTCTGCGGCTGTGGGGGCAGTGGTGCGAGCAAGCGCGCATTGGCACGCCCTGGCCAGGCCCTGGAGTGCCGGCCCTGCAACGGACGCGTCAGGCGACCGCTCTATCTGCGCGCCGGCCGGATGGCGGCTGTCATCGGTGCGGCGTGACGCATCGCCTACAATTGCCCCATGAATACATTGCGTGATCCCGGCGATGCAGTGATCGCCATCGTCGGCGGCGGCGCATCCGGTGTGCTGGTGGCGCTGCAGCTGTTGCGTCAGGCCACCGCGCCGGTGCGAATCGTGTTGATCGAGCCGCACGCGGCGCTTGGCGAAGGCGTGGCGTATTCCACAGCGCGCGCCGAACACCTGCTCAATGTGCCGGCGATGCGGATGAGTGCGTTGGTGGAAGCGCCACAGGATTTCGTCGATTACCTGCGTGCGAATGCGTGTTGCCCCGAGCTGGACGATGCACAGCTGCCGCAGCAGTTCGTGGGGCGCCGGCATTACGCGCCGTATCTGCGCGATCGCCTGCAGGCTGCCCGTGTGCATAGCCCTGCAACGCTGACCATGCACGCTGCACGCGTGCAGACGTTGCAGCCCAACGCAGCCGGCGCGCTGTTGCAACTGGACGATGGGCAAACGCTACAGGCCACTAGCGTGGTGCTGGCGGTCGGCAATGCGCTGCGGCCGCTACCGCTGCGCGGTGCCGCCGGGTTGTCGCATGCGCAGCGGGTGGAGGCCTGGGACACTGAGGCGGTGGCAGCATTGCCGCAGGACGCGGCGGTATGCATCGTCGGCTCCGGGTTGAGCATGGCCGATACGGTGGTGACGCTGGCGGCGCAGGCGCATCGCGGCGCCGTGCATGTGGTCTCGCGGCATGGGTTGTTGCCGTTGCCGCAGGCGCATGGCGGCGTGGCCGCGTTCGATCCGCAACCGCTGCTGGCGATGCCGCTGCGCATGCGCATGCGCACGCTGCGCCGGCACGTGCGTGCCGCCGCAGCGCAGGGCCTGCCCTGGCAGAGGGTGATGGAGCGCATCCGGCCGTTGAGCCAGGCGCTGTGGCAGACGCTGTCGGTGGCCGACCAGCGCCGTTTTCTGCGGCATGTGGTGCGTTACTGGGATGTGCATCGGCATCGCATCGCCGCACCGGTGCATGCGCAGCTGCAGGCGATGCAGGCACGTGGGCAGCTGCAGGTGCATCGCGCGCGGCTGGATGTGGCCTTCGAGGTGGGCGCCTGCGTACGCGTGAGCGCCGGGGCCGCCAGTGCCGGGCATGCGTTGCAGCTGGATGTGCAGACCCTGGTCAATGCCACCGGCGTGGAAATGCGCGTGCAGGCGATGCGCAACCCCTTGCTGCAGCAATTGCTGGGGCAGGGTATTGCGGTGGCCGGCCCGCACGGGATCGGTGTGGAGAGTGCCGCGGACGGTAGCCTGATCGATGCCGATGGCCGCACCAATCCGCGGCTGCGGGTGATCGGTAGCCTGCGTATCGGTTCGTTGTGGGAAAGCCTGGCGGTGCCGGAGTTGCGCGAGCAGGCTGCGGCGATTGCGCGGGATGTGTTGGTAATGCTGGGGCGGTGATTGGTCCGATTGTTCCCTTCTCCCCTCGGGAGAAGGTGCCCCGCAGGGGCGGATGGGGGTACGGGCGAAGCCTTGGGCCACCCACCATTGGGAGCGGCTTCGCCCCGTACCCTCACCCCACCCCCTCTCCCGCCGGGAGAGGGGCTTTGTTCCTTCTCCCGCCGGGAGAAGGTGGCGCATAGCGCCGGATGAGGGTACGTGCGAAGCCTCGCAATCCCAACCGCTTCATCGCAATCTCAGCCGCAGCGACGCCACAACCGGTAAAATGCTGCGGTGGATGTCTCTCATTTGCTCGATCATTTAAACCCCGCCCAGCGCGAGGCCGTTTCCGCACCGCCGGGGCATTACCTCGTGCTGGCCGGCGCCGGCTCCGGCAAGACGCGCGTGCTGATCCATCGCATCGCCTGGCTCAATGAAGTCCAGGGCGTGCCCAACCACGGCATCTTCGCGGTGACCTTCACCAACAAGGCCGCCGGCGAAATGCGCCACCGCACCGACCTGCAGCTGCGCAATGGCAGCCGCGGGATGTGGATCGGCACCTTCCATGGGCTCGCGCATCGGCTGTTGCGTCTGCATTGGCAGGACGCGCGCTTGCCGGAAGGGTTCCAGGTCATGGACAGCGACGACCAGCTGCGGCTGGTCAAGCGCGTGGTGCAATCGCTGGAACTGGACGAGAGCAAGTATCCGCCCAAGCAGATGAGCTGGTGGATCAACGAACAGAAGGACGAAGGCCGGCGCCCCCAGCACATCCAGCCCGAGCCCAACGACGATTGGACCGAGGTGCGCCGGCAGGTGTATGCGGCCTACCAGGAACGCTGCGACCGCTCCGGCTTGCTGGACTTCGCCGAATTGCTGCTACGCGCGCACGAACTGCTGCGCGACACGCCTGCGTTGCTGGCGCATTACCGTGCGCGCTTCCGCGAGATTCT
Organism: Xanthomonas nasturtii; assembly: GCF_023337365.3. Lineage (NCBI taxonomy): Bacteria > Pseudomonadati > Pseudomonadota > Gammaproteobacteria > Lysobacterales > Lysobacteraceae > Xanthomonas > Xanthomonas nasturtii. Next base: position 4,540,186 of record NZ_CP142084.2, on the reverse strand, counting down.
GGTGGACGAGTTCCAGGACACCAACGCCATCCAGTACGCCTTCGTGCGCGTGCTGGCCGGCGAGTCCGGCAACGTGTTCGTGGTGGGCGACGACGACCAGGCCATCTATGGCTGGCGTGGTGCCAAGGTCGAAAACGTGCAGCGCTTCCTGAAGGATTTCCCTGGTGCGCAGACTGTGCGGCTGGAGCAGAACTACCGCTCCAGCGCCAATATTCTGGGCGCGGCCAATGCGGTGATCGCGCACAACCCGGACCGCATCGGCAAGCAGCTGTGGACCGACTCGGGCGATGGCGACCCGATCGATCTGTACGCGGCCTACAACGAAGTGGACGAAGCGCGCTATGTGGTCGAGCGCGCACGGCAGTGGGTGCGTGACGGCGGCAGCTACGGCGAAGTGGCGGTGCTCTACCGCAGCAACGCGCAATCGCGCGCGCTGGAAGAAGCGCTGATTTCCGAGCAGCTGCCCTACCGCGTGTATGGCGGCATGCGCTTTTTCGAACGTGCCGAAATCAAGGATGCATTGGCGTACCTGCGCCTGCTCACCAATCGCAGCGACGACGCGGCGTTCGAGCGCGCGGTCAACACGCCCACGCGCGGCATCGGCGATCGCACGCTGGACGAAGTGCGCCGGTTGGCGCGCGCCAATGCGCTGTCGTTGTGGGAAGCGGCGATGCTGTGCACGCAGCAAAACACCCTGGCCGCACGCGCGCGCAACGCCCTGGCTACGTTCCTGAGCCTGGTCGGCCAGCTGCATGCCGAAACCGGTGAAATGGAACTGGCCGAACGCATCGACCACGTGCTGATGCGTTCGGGCCTGCGCGAGCATTGGGCCAAGGAAAGCCGCGGCGGGCTGGATTCGGAATCGCGTACCGAGAACCTGGACGAACTGGTCTCGGTCGCCTCGCGCTTCAATCGCCCCGACGATGAAGACAGCCAGGGCATGACCGAGCTGGTCGCGTTCCTGGCGTATGCCTCGCTGGAAGCCGGCGAAGGCCAGGCACAGGCCGGCGAAGAAGGCGTGCAGTTGATGACGCTGCATTCGGCCAAGGGCCTGGAATTCCCCATCGTGTTTCTGGTCGGCCTGGAAGATGGACTGTTCCCGAGCGCGCGTTCGTTGGAAGAGAGCGGGCGGCTGGAAGAAGAACGGCGCCTGGCGTACGTGGGTATCACCCGCGCGCGGCAGAAACTGGTGCTGTGCTATGCCGAATCGCGGCGTATCCACGGCCAGGACAACTACAACGTGCCCTCGCGCTTTTTGCGTGAAATCCCGCGCGATCTGCTGCACGAAGTGCGCCCGAAGGTACAGGTTTCGCGCACTGCTTCGCTGGGCGCGGCGCGCGGCGGGCCCGTGCATGGCGTGGTGGAAGCGGCGCCGATCAAGCTCGGCGCCAACGTCGAGCACCCCAAGTTCGGTGGCGGTGTGGTCGTCGATTACGAAGGCGCCGGCGCGCATGCGCGCGTGCAGGTGCAATTCGACGAAGTCGGCGCCAAGTGGCTGGTGATGGCGTACGCGAATCTGACGGTGGTGTAGTCAGTTTCACTTGCCTGCGATTGCTTTTTGTTTGGCAGCGAAGACGGCGCGCGAGTGCATTGTGAGCGGAGCAAGAGCAGCCGGCCGCTGGTGCAGGTTACGCGCTGAGCCAAGATCGGGTGACTGTGTGCGGCAAGCGGTAGCTGGATGAAGCGTGGCCTCCGTTGCTTTTGGCTTTCAATAACACCACCAGCAAACCATCTGGTGCGGTGTCCTTACCGATTGCGGGACCGTTGGCGGCATGGATGCCGCCAGCGAGCCCATGGACGGGTTCATGGCGTGTCCCGCGAGCGGCGAGGGTACTGCGCGCTCGACTCACTCAGGGTTTGATCCGGATTTCCGACTGCATCCACCATTGCGGCCGACAAACCATGCCCTCGCTGCCAAGCGCGCGCACTACGTTTATTAGCCGCTTTAGATCGGTAATCGAGTCGATTGGTGCATCGCTCGATGCGTACCGAACTCCACCCATGCCACCCTGCCACCACTTCATTGCACACAGGCACGCGGCGGCATGCAAACCGAAAAACAAAAGATGCTGGCAGGCGAACTCTACAACGCTGCCGATGCGCAGCTGCAGGCCGATCAGGCGGCAGCTGCGGAGTGGATGGTGCGCTATAACGCCACCGGCGCGCAGCCGCCCGCGCAGCGGCATGCATTGCTGGTCGAGCGGTTAGCCGAGGTGGGGGAGGGCGCGGTGATCCGGCCGCCGTTTCATTGCGACTACGGCTACAACATCCGTCTGGGTGCGGGCGTGTTCCTCAATTTCAATTGCGTGATTCTGGATATCTGCGACGTGCATATCGGCGATGGCACCCAGGTGGGCCCCGCGGTGCAGTTCTATGCCGCCGACCATCCGCGCGATGCGGCCGGGCGTGCCAGCGGGTTGGAATTCGGGCGGCCAATCCGCATCGGGCGCAACGTGTGGATCGGGGGCGGGGCGATCATCCTGCCCGGTGTCAGCATCGGCGACGATGCGCTGATCGGTGCCGGTGCGGTCGTCACGCGCGACGTGCCGGCCGGCGCCACCGCCGTTGGCAACCCGGCGCGCGTGCGCGAACCGCGGCACGCGGCCGATGCCGTGCCCACCGACTGACAGCGGTGAACAGGGTGGCTGCGTGCGGTCATTCAGGCACGGCCGACACCGCGCGAGGGATGTCGCTTTTACACTGCAGGTTCGCGCGTGCTGCCGGCACGTGCTTGACTGCCGCTCGCCACGGTGGGCCGGCATTGCAAGCGTTACCGTCTGCCAGTTGCCCGATTGATCCGTATCAAGGTATGTGTTGCTGAGTGCTGTCAATCTGAAGTCGCCGGCGAGGCCGCCGGTCCATCCGGGAGGTCATCATGTACAAACGAATCCTGATCGCCATCGATGCATCCGAGCTGTCGCATCGCGGCTTGTTCCAAGGCCTGGAGCTGGCCAAGGCGACCGCTGCAAAAGTGGATATCGTCACCGTGTCCGAACCGTGGGCGATGGGTATGTACGACGCAATGGGCTGGAGTGTGGGTTACGAGGCCAGCCCGGAATACCGCGCCGAGCGCGAAGCAGCCGCCGAAAAGATCCTGCGCCCGGCGCTGGAGCTGGCCGCCGCCGCCAACATCAAGGCCACGCCGCGGCACGTGCTGGATCGCTTTGCGGCCGAAGGCATCGTGCAGACCGCCAAGGAATGCAACAGCGATCTGATCATCATGACCTCGCATGGCCGCCGCGGTGTGCGGCGCATGCTGCTCGGCAGCCAGACGGTGGAAGTGCTGACCCATAGCACGATTCCGGTGCTGGTGATTCGTTGATCGGCAGATGTCTTGCTGCACAAGAACACCCGCAACGCGGCATATGGTTCAGGGCGCCGATTCTTTCGTAGGAGCGTGCTTGCGCGCGATGAAGCGTTATCGGTAACACTTCATCGCACGCAGGCGTGCTCCTACGTCGAGCGGATCAGTTTTCCATTGGTTCCGGCTGACCCGCAAAGCGGCGTGCCGGCTGGGCAAGACGCCGTAGTGCTTCGGTATGCATCAGCGGAGCAGGATGCGCCAGCAGCGAACCGGCACGCGCCGGTGCATAACCGTGTTGTGCATCCTGGCTCAGCTCGCGCATGAAACCCCACATCGGCACGTAGTTGTTCAGTCCCGGCATTAGATGGATCGGATCCACCTTGAACAAATCGGGTTCGGATGTCCACTGTTTGCAGATGAATTCATACGGTGTCAGACCCTTCAGGGCTTTGAGCCTGCGACCGTAGTTGTAGGCGTCGATGACGTCGGCCAAATGCTGTTGCAGTTGTGCGTGATCGTCGTAATGGAAGCGTTTGACAGTGGCCTCCTTGATGGTCCGATTCATCCGCTCGACCTGCCCGTTGGTCCAGGGGTGCTTGACCTTGGTCAAGCGGTGTTCGATGCCGTGTTCCTCGCAGACTCGACCGAAAATGTGGGGGCAGGCATGGCGGTCGGAACTGCGGTTGGTGAACTGGATGCCGTTATCCGTCAGAACCGTGTGCAGGGTGTAGGGCACCGCCTGGATCACATTGCGCAGCAATTGCGCTGCAACCATCTTGTTGGCCGAGGCATGCAGCTCGGTGAGCGCAAACTTTGACGTCCTGTCGATGGCCACGAACATAGAGCTTTCCCTCGGCCGTGTGCACCTCTGCGATGTCGAGATGGAAGTAGCCGATCGGATAGCTTTTGAACCGCTTCTTGACGGCTTTTTCGCCTTGGATGTCGGGTAAGCGCGAGACGCCATGGCGCTGCAGGCAACGGTGTAACGAAGAGCGCGTCAGATGCGGGATGCTCGGCTGCAGCGCGTAGAGACAGTCGTCCAGCGGCAGCAAGGTGTGCTTGCGGAAGGCGACGATCGCCGCCTCATCCTCAACGGATAACACGGTGGAACACGGCTGCCTCGGCCCAGTGGGCAGATCGGCAACCGAGGTTCGCTTCTTCCACTTGGCCACCGTCTTTTGATTGATGCCGTAGCGCTTGGAGAGCGCTCTCAGGCTCTCTTGACTATTTTGTATCGCTCGACGGATCGCCTCTGTCGTAGTGGCGCTCCCATGCAGAACCTGGCCCATAGTGCTTCCTTCCATTCGTGGGAAAATAATGCACCATCAAAGCCTGGGATCAAACATCGCCGCGGCTGGGCCGTTTCAGCCTGCGCGATCTGCGCGTGGCCAATGGCAGCATAAAGTTGCCCGACGGCCAGAGCGGCCCCAGCCTCACCGAAATCGAAGCCTGCTGTCAGGACTGCGCTCCAGAGACACTGGCCGCCTCTGCTCAGGCGATCAGCGAGGCATGCAACGCATGCGCGCGCCATCGATGCGCTGCTGAGCGAGCGCGTCGGCACCGCTGCCCCGGACCTGCGCCCGCTGCTGACCGACCTGCGCGACCTGGAACGCTTCGTGCTGCCGCATTGGCAGGCGCGGCAGGGCATCGCAGCGGTGACCGAAGAAGGCGAGCAAGCTGCCGGCGAAGAGCCCGCGGCCACGCCAGCCACTGCCACGCGCCGCAACGGCGACATCGCCGGCCCGGACGATGTGAAACGGCGACTGGAAGAAATCTGCGCCTATTACGCCCGGCATGAACCCTCCAGCCCGGTGCCGATGCTGCTGCGTCGCGCGCAACGCCTGGTCGGCTGCGACTTCCTGGCGCTGATGAAGGAACTGGCCCCAGGCGGCATCGACGAACTGCAACGCGTCACCGGCCCGCTGGAAGACAGCTGAGCATTGCTTTCAGCCACGCCTGATTCTGCGGAGCAGCAGCAACGGCGTCGCAAGCCGCTGCTGTGCTAAGAAGTACTGAAACCGAAGTGCCATCGCACCCTGCAACGCCACCCAATGTCGACGTTACCGGCACCAGTGGCCAAACAGGCGCTGTGCTTACGCTCTACGATTCCCGATTCCCGATTCCCGATTCGGGAATCCCGAATCACCAGCTATACAACTGCCAATACACCTTGTTGACCTTGTCCTTCTCGGCATCGGTATGCCCGTCGTGGTCGCGGTCGTACAGGAAATAGGGCGCGCCGCGTGCCGGGGTCACCCGCACCATTTCCAGCTGGCCGTTGACGCGGTACTCGTCGACCTTGTCGCCGTTGCCCATGGTCTTGCTGGTGACATCCGCACCGGCCGGCACATCGCCGCCACCACCGCTGGTGGCACAGCCGCCGAGCAGCAGCAACGGCAGCAGCAAAAGACTTGCTCTCTTCATCGTCGTCATCCGTTTAGGTCGTCGGCCAGTATGCGCCGGCGCGGTGCGGCGTGGGTGTGCAGCGTAGAATTGGAGCATGAGCAGATTAGTCCTGATCGACGGGTCCAGTTACCTGTACCGCGCGTTCCACGCGCTTCCGCCGCTGACCAATGCCCAGGGCGAGCCCACCGGCGCCTTGTTCGGCGTGGTCAACATGCTGCGCGCCACCTTGAAGGAACGCCCCGCGTACGTCGCCTTTGTGGTGGATGCGCCGGGCAAGACGTTCCGGGATGACTTGTATGCCGACTACAAGGCAAACCGTCCCTCGATGCCGGACGATTTGCGCGCGCAGGTGCAACCCATGTGCGACATCGTGCATGCGCTGGGCATCGACATCCTGCGCATCGACGGGGTGGAAGCGGACGATGTGATCGGCACGCTGGCACTGCAAGCCGCCGCCGATGGCCTGAGCGTGACCATCTCCACCGGCGACAAGGACTTCGCCCAGCTGGTGCGCCCGGGTATCGAACTGGTCAACACCATGAGCGGCAGCCGCATGGATTCGGACGCGGCGGTGATCGCCAAGTTCGGCGTGCGGCCCAACCAGATCGTCGACCTGCTGGCGCTGATGGGCGACACCGTCGACAACGTGCCCGGCGTGGAAAAGTGCGGTCCCAAGACCGCCGCCAAATGGCTGGCCGAATACGATTCGCTCGACGGCGTCATCGCCAATGCCGACAAGATCAAGGGCAAGATCGGCGACAATCTGCGCGCCGCCCTGCCGCGGCTGCCGCTCAACCGCGAACTGGTCACCATCAAGACCGACGTGACCCTGGCCAGCGGCCCGCGCGCGCTGGACCTGCGCGAGCCCAACACCGAAACGCTGGCGGTGCTGTACGCCCGCTACGGCTTCACCCAGGCGCTGCGCGAGATGGGCGGCGCGCCGGCACAGGCCGGGCTGTCGTCCGAACCGATGGCGCTGGGCGCTGCCGCCGCCACGGCGCGCACCGAGCCGGGGCGCGCCCGCGGTACCGGCTTCGTGTCCGGCCCGGTCAGCGCCCCGGTGGAGGTGGACCCGGCGCTGTCGGCACCCGGCCAATACGAGACCATCCTGACCCAGCAACAGCTGGACAGCTGGATCGCCCGCCTGCGCGCCGCCGGCCAGTTCGCCTTCGATACCGAAACCGACAGCCTGGACCCGCTGCAGGCCGACCTGATCGGCCTGAGCGTGGCCGCCGAGCCCGGCCAGGCGGCCTATCTGCCGTTCGGCCACAATTTCCCCGGCGCCCCGGCCCAGCTCGAACGCGCCCAGGCGCTGGCGCAGCTGGCACCGCTGCTCACCGACCCTGGCGTGCGCAAGCTCGGCCAGCACGGCAAGTACGACCTGCACGTGATGCGCCGCCACGGCATCGCCCTGGCCGGCTATCACGACGACACCTTGCTGGAGAGCTTCGTGCTCAATTCCGGCAGCGCCCGCCACGACATGGACAGCCTGGCCAAGCGCTATCTCGGCTATGACACGGTCAAGTACGAAGACGTCTGCGGCAAGGGCGCCAAGCAGATCCCGTTCGCCCAGATCAGCCTGGAAGACGCCACCCGCTACGCCGCCGAAGATGCCGACATCACCCTGCGCCTGCACCAGGTGCTCGGCCCCAGGCTGGCCGCAGAACCTGGCCTGGCGCAGGTCTACCGCGAGATCGAGATGCCGCTGGTGGAAGTGCTGGCGCGCATCGAAGCCAACGGCGTGTGCGTGGACGCGGCCGAACTGCGTCGCCAGAGCGCGGACCTGTCCAAGCGCATGCTCGCCGCCCAGCAAAAAGCCACCGAGCTGGCCGGGCGCACCTTCAACCTGGATTCGCCCAAGCAGCTGCAGGCGCTGCTGTTCGACGAGCTCAAGCTCCCCGCGGTGGTCAAGACCCCCAAGGGCCAGCCCTCGACGAATGAAGAAGCGCTGGAAGCTATCGCCGACCAGCACGAGCTGCCGCGGGTGATCCTGGAATACCGCGGCCTGACCAAGCTGCGCAGCACCTACACCGACAAGCTGCCGGAGATGATCCACCCGCAGTCCGGGCGCGTGCACACCAGCTACCACCAGGCCGGCGCCGCCACCGGGCGGCTGTCTTCGTCCGACCCCAACCTGCAGAACATCCCGATCCGCACCGAAGACGGCCGCCGCATCCGCCGCGCCTTCGTCGCACCGCCCGGGCGCAAGCTGATCGCCTGTGACTACTCGCAGATAGAGCTGCGCATCATGGCCCACCTGTCCGGCGACCCCGGCCTGGTGGGTGCGTTCGAGTCCGGGGCCGACGTGCACCGCGCCACCGCGGCGGAAGTCTTCGGCCGCACCATCGACACCGTCAGCAATGACGAACGCCGCGCCGCCAAGGCGATCAATTTCGGCCTGATGTACGGCATGAGCGCATTTGGTCTTGCCCGCCAGCTCGGCATCGGGCGCGGCGAGGCGCAGGACTACATCGCGCTGTACTTCAGCCGCTACCCGGGCGTGCGCGACTTCATGGAAACCACCCGCCAGCAGGCCCGCGACAAGGGCTACGTGGAAACCGTGTTCGGCCGCCGGCTGTATCTGGACTTCATCAACGCCGGCAGCCAGGGGCAGCGCGCCGGCGCCGAGCGCGCCGCGATCAACGCGCCGATGCAGGGTACGGCGGCCGACATCATCAAGCGCGCCATGGTCAGCGTGGACGGCTGGATCGCCGACCATGCGCAGCGCGCGCTGATGATCCTGCAGGTGCACGATGAACTGGTGTTCGAGGCCGATGCCGATTTCGTCGACACGCTGCTGAGCGAAGTCACCACGCGCATGTCGGCCGCGGCCGAATTGCGCGTGCCGCTGGTGGTTGATTCGGGCGTTGGCGATAACTGGGACGAGGCGCACTGACGCAGCGAATGGCGCTGATATGCTGAATGCGCAGACCAGACATAATGCGTATCTGGGGAACGCCGATGGAATGAATAACCGCTAAATTCTACATTTTTTTAACAGTTATCTTCACGATCCATCAATGTGCAAAATGTTGTTATATCCCTCGACGGGCGCAACGCCTGTCGGCAGATCTCTCCCATCCCCTGGAGCAGATCTCGGAGCGGAAACTCCTCCCCAAGTTTCCGTTCCCTGGCCCCGCCGACCTCCCCCTGGTCTGCGGGGCTTTTTATTTTCCGGCTCGAAATTCTTGCAGCGCAACATAAGCCATTCATTCAATGGCGAATGCTGCAGCTGCGTTGGCAACCACAAATGTAAATGGGCGCGATTAACTCGCTCAATCAACACAGCGTTTCATTCAACGCGGTTTTAGTTGAGCGAGTCAGCCAAGCCAGTCACGTGGCACCAGATAGTCCAGCAGGCGCGCCTCGGCACTGCCAGCCGCTGCATTGAATCCATACTCCCAGCGCACCCGTGGCGGCAGGCTCATCAGGATGCTTTCGGCCCGCCCGCCGCTCTGCAGCCCGAACAGGGTGCCGCGGTCGTAGACCAGGTTGAACTCGACATAGCGGCCACGCCGGTACAGCTGGAACTCGCGTTCACGCTCGCCGTACGGCGTGTCCTTGCGGCGTTCGACGATTGGCAGGTACGCATCCAGGAAGCCGTCGCCCACCGCACGCTGGTAGGCGAAGTCGCGCTCGAAGTCCTGGCCAAGGTCGTCGAAGAACAGGCCGCCGACGCCGCGGGTCTCGTTACGGTGGCGCAGGAAGAAGTATTCATCGCACCAGCGCTTGTGCGCGGCATAGCGTTCCTCGCCGAACGGGGCGCACAGCGACTGCGCGGTCCGGTGCCAGTGCAGCACGTCTTCATCGACCGGGTAGAACGGGGTCAGGTCAAAGCCGCCGCCGAACCAGGCCGCCACCACCTCGCCATCGCGCTCGGCACGGAAATAGCGGACATTGGCATGGGTGGTGGGCACATGCGGGTTGTGCGGGTGGAACACCAGCGACACGCCGCAAGCGCGCCAGGTGGCGCCGGCCAACTCGGGCCGATGCGCGCTGGCCGACGGCGGCAGCCGTGTGCCGGAGACATCCGAAAAGCCAATGCCGGCCTGCTCGAAGACCGCGCCATCGCGCAGGATGCGGGTGCGGCCACCGCCGCCTTCCTCGCGCTTCCAGAGATCCTCGGCAAACCGCGCCTTGCCGTCGGCAGCTTCCACGGCGGCGCAAATCCGGTCCTGCAGGCCGGTCAGGTAATCGCGTACTCGGTCGAATTCGTTCATGTCCCAATTCTAAGCGGTGCATTGCACGTGGTGCGTTCAGGCAAATGCGCCCGTCTGTCGCAGGGCGATGCGGAAGGTGGATGCTTTGCTGAAGAGCTGAAGAGCTGAAGAGCTGAAGAGCTGCTGATCTTAGGTTTGGCTGCAGGGCCCTTGCCCGCCCACTATCGCAGGACACTCCGTGAATCCGTCCCTGGAGGCTCTGGCGCGGCATCCATGCCGCTCAAGGTCCCGCGATAGTGAGCGGGCAAGGACCAGTCGAGATGGTCGGTGTGCACAGGTTTCGACAAGCGATCAGAAACAGGCGACGGTGTGTCTTCGCTCTTCAACGAAACCATCAGCAAACGGTCTGCTGCGCTGATTCGTTCTTCAATGAAGGCACCAACCAACTGTCTGGTGCGGTGTCCTCACCGCGCAATCAACGACTTTGCGTTTGCTGCAGGGCCCTTGCCCGCCCACCATCGCAGGACACGCCGTGAATCCGTCCCTGGAGGCTCTGGCGCGGCATCCATGCCGCTCAAGGTCCCGCGACGGTGAGCGGACAAGGACCAGTCAAGATGGTCGGTGTGCAGAGTTTTCAATAAAACAGCCAAGCAACTGTCTGGTGAAGGCAACGCGCCCTCGATGCTGCGCGTTTGCTGCAGGGCCCTGCCTACGCCTAAGCCACTATCCCTAGGCAAATCCCGCGCGCACCGCAGGCGTGCACAGCCGCCATGCCACTGCTGCGTGTACGCAGCCGATTGCCACTGCGCCCAGGCCGGTGAGGACCAACGCCATCTGCCGGGTTGCCTGCAAACGTGCCTGCATCTGTGGCCATTCCGGGCTGTGCAGCACATCGGCGGGTAATAGCGTCTGCACGCCGTCGAACAACGGTCCGATCAATGCCAGCCCGCCGAAATTGAGCAGGCCGGTCACCAGCAGCACGATCACGAAACCGACCCTTGCCCATTCGCGCCGCTGCAGCAGCGCCCAGCTCAACCACGCGAAGGCGACCGACAGCACCACGCCGGCGACGGATAACGACAGTGCATGGTCGATCAGCCATTGCCAGGAGTGTGGCAGCGTGATGCCTTCGGGCAGTCCTAACGAGCCTGCATCCGGGGTCAGCGCGATCAGCGCGATCTGCACCAGATTGGCCAGCACGCTGACCACGCCCAGCAACAGCGAAACCCACGCCAACGGTGTGACGAAGCCGCCACGCTGCTGCGCCGATGCTGGCCGGACGGCGCTCATTGCAGCGATGCGATGTGGGCAGCCACCATCGCCTGCCCTGGCGGATCCAGCGCAGGTTGCAGTTGCGCGTACCACTCGGGCACTGCATCCGCAGGCAGGCATTGGCGCAACAGCGGCGTGCTGCGCTCAAGAAAGGCTTCGAGAAACGGCAGCCCGCGCACGTACAGGAAGTGGCTGTCGGTAATGGACATGCCAGCGTATGCCTCGCGCAGCCATTCCAGGTGCGGCAGCGCGTACGCCCCGTGGCCGGCGCGGGTGAGCGCGGTGAGGAAGCTGGTACGCGCGGTCGCCGGCGAGGTGGACCGCTCCTGCGCATTGAGATCGTCGAAGGTCAGCAGCCACTGCTCGCCCTGGGCGATCTCGTTGCACATCACCGAGGTGGTTGCCAGCTGCAGTGCGTTGTGTGCGCTGGGCTCCAGCGCGTACAGCGCCAGCCAGTGCGGGTAGGCTTCGCGATAGCGGTCCAGCGCGCTTAACGACAGCGCGCACAGGCGCTGCGCATCGGCACCAAGGTGGAGCTGCGCCTGCGCAGCGTTGTAGGCACCGACATGGTCGCCGCGCTGAAACGCGCTCAGCGCCGGCTGCAGGACGGGGTCGATCTCGGCCGTCGCCTGCGGCGCGTCTGCGGCAGCGACAGACGCTGCCGTCGGTTCCGTGCGCGGCGTGTTTGCCGCAGTGCTCTTGCGTCCAAACAAACGGTCCCACAGGCCCATCGCGTCTCCCTTCCCTGCGCCCTTGGTGAGTGGAAGCGGCATCATGCCGGCGGCGCACCGGTCATGCGGCGGACCGGTGAGCAGCACGCGTGCAGCGATGGCAACTTGCCGGTCCTGCGCCAAGCTTAGAGCCACTGGCGTAGCAACAGGTGAGTGCGAAGCAACCCAGACGCCGAGGTTGGTGTGCCTGCGCACGCGCCACGTCGTTGATCATGATCGCAACGTCGTCGCTGCCGATGGCCGGATCGGCAAGGTTCTGCGCGGTTGGTCAGGGCGGATCGTGACTGCGAGATGGCCTGACCCGGCATCTGCGTGCAATACGTGCAACACCCGAGCCGTGCGCGTGTCGTCCATCTCTATCCACGGGCGGCACGCGCAGTCTCGACGGGTTTGGAGCGTGTTATGCACTTTGAGAGGAGATGCGTTGGCCGCCAGCGGTACGGAGCGGGTGCTGCTGGCGCCAAGGCAAGCTGCGCGGCGCGCGCTCCGTGCCGCTGGCGGCCAATCCTCGGGAGAAGCGTCCTGTGGCGCGCCGATACCGCGTTGCGCGCCTTGCCCGGGCGGCTAGCCTGGGCCACAGCGCACGCCTTGTCTCGACGCCCCACAGGACGCTTCGCACTCACCTCAAAGTACAGAACACGCTCTAAGGCTTCACCTGCTCGTTGAACAGCTTGAGGATGCGCTTGTATTCGTCCAGCCACGAATCGGCACGCGTGAAGCCGTGGCGTTCCAGCGGATATGGCGCCACCTGCCAATTGTCCTTGTGCAGTTCCATCAGCTTCTGGGTCATGTCCACCGAGTCCTGGAAGAACACGTTGTCGTCGATCATGCCGTGCGCGATCAGCAGATGGTCGCGCAAGCCATCGGCGTAGTTGATCGGCGAGGAGGTCTTGTAGGCCTCCGGGTCGAGCTCGGGCGTGTTGAGGATGTTGGAGGTGTATTCGTGGTTGTACTGCATCCAGTCAGCGACCGGGCGCAGCGCCGCACCGGCCTTGAAGGTGCCGGGACTGCGGAACAGCGCCATGTAGGTCATGAAACCGCCGTACGAGCCGCCATAGATGCCGGCGCGTGCGCGATCGCCCTGTTTGGTGGCGACCAGCCAGTCCAGGCCGTCCAGATAATCTTCCAGCTCCGGGTGGCCCATGTTGCGGTAGATCGCGGTGCGCCAATCGCGGCCGTAGCCTTCGGAGGCGCGGTAGTCCAGATCCAGCACGATGTAGCCCTGCTGCACCAGCAGGTTGTGGAACATCTGCTCGCGGAAATACGGCGTGTAGCGCTCGGACACATTCTGCAGATACCCGGCGCCGTGCACGAACATCACGATCGGATACTGCTTGCCCGGCTCGGGCGTCTTAGGCCCGTAATACTTGCCCCAGACCGTGCCGGCGCCGTGTTTGGACGGTACCTGCACGTACTGTGGCGCAATCCACGGCTGCGCCTTGAATGCAGGTGTGCGGGTGTCGGTGAGCACGGTGGCCTGGCCACCGATGGCCGGCACCACGGCAAGTTGCGTCGGCAGATAGCTACCCGAGTAACTCACCAGCAACTGCTGCCCGTTCGGCGACAGGCTGAAGTCTTCCACGCCGTTCAACGCAGTGACTTCGGTGAGCTGATCGTTGCGCAGGTCGAGCTTGCAGACTTCGTAATCGCCCGGCCATTTCTGGTTGCACAGGAAGAACATGCCGCTGCCATCGGCGTTGGGCACCGGCCTCGACACTTCCCACTTGCCGCGCGTGCGCTGGCGCGGGTTGCCGTTGCCTTCCACGGTGTACAGCTGCGAATAGCCGGATTCTTCCGACAGCAGCCACAGCGTGCGGTTGTCCGGCAGCCAACCGAAATCGTTGAAGTCCCAGTTGATCCAGGCGCTATCGCTCAGGCGGTGACGCGGTTGCAGCATGGCGTTGTCCAGGTCCACGCTGGCGATCCAGCGGTCCTTGTTGTCCACCGCACGGATTTCCACCGCCACGTTGCGGCCATCGTCGCTCCAGTGCACCGCAGGGCCGCTGCCGTCGCCATCGCTTTCCACGCGCACCGCGCGGTTGCCCTTGAGTGCATCGCCCTTTGCCGCCTTGCGCAATGCGGCCAGCGGGTCGGTAGCGATGCCGGGGAGTGGATCGAACGACAGCGACTTGGCCGTGCCCGCACTGACATCCACCAGCAACAGTGCGTGCGCCACCGGTGCGTTGCGGCCAACGCGGGTGCGCGTTTCCTGGAATTCTTCGTAACCGGATTCGGTCACGTATCTGGGCATCTTGCCGGCCTGGCCTTCTTCGGCATTCCTGGCCTGGGTCACCACCAGCAGATGTCGACCGTTCGGCGACAACGCACTGTCGACGATCTCCACCTCATCGCCCAGATACACCGGTGCTGCCGCACGCGTGGCATCGGCGCGGCGCCAGGCGTCTTCCTGCATGCGCAGTGCGTCGCGTTGCTCGCGGTCGCGGCGCAAGGTGGCCAGCGTGGCCAGTTGCTGCTCGCGCAGCACATCGGCCTTGGGGGCGGCGTTGGGGTCGCGCTCGGCCTTGACCACCGCCACCTGCGCGGTGCCGCCATCGGCGCGCCAGTGGTACCAGTTGTTGCCCGCGCGCCAGATCGCACCGCCGTCGCTGGCGAACTGCGGACGCGATTCGGTCTCGTTGCTGCGGGTCAGCTGGGTCAGCGCACCGGAGCGCAGATCGCGCAGGAAAATGTCGCCGTTACGCGCGAACAGCATGCGCTGACGGGTTGCGTCGTAACTGGGGTTTGCCGCATCCAGGCCGGCGCGGGCGGTGTCGGCCACACGTGCGGCGGTGCCGCCGCCGGTGTTCTGGCGATAGGTGTCGCGCACCGGGCTGCCATCGCGCTTGAGCAGGTATTGCACCTGTTTGCCGTCCCATTGCCACCAGGCCTGGTCCACCGAGGGCCCGATCCAGTCCGGGTCGGCCATCGCCTGTTCGATGGTGAGCGGGGCGGCAGACTGCGCATGCGCAGTGGCGGCCAGCAGCAGAAGGGTCAACGGCAACAATCTGGGCATCGGGCACGGCTGGACGCAAAGGAGAGCGCGCAAGCCTAGCAGTTCGCCTCCACCGCGGGCTTGGGCCACAGGTCATGCGTGCCTGGCGACGTGCAGCGCAAGGCAGAACCACTCGTTCGAGCTGAGCGGGCGCAGGCATTCGTACGCTGCGCACGGCGCGGCCGCTGGTGACACAGACGTGCGCGGCATCAGGCAGGCGAGGTGCGACAGCGAAAGAATGAAGACACCAACGTCACTGTGACGGCGATGCCAAACGCACACGCGTGCTGCTGCAAGCACACAGGTGCAAGCACACAGGTGCAAGCACACAGGTGCAAGCGAGGAACGGCTTGCCGTAAAGCCTGAAACGCAACGCTTGCAGCGATTCAGCACGCTCGCCGTCCGCATTGGAAGAAAACCGGCACCGTGCAACCGCACGGGAAAGATCGTCAACAAGCGCGCTGGTGATTGCCCGCCCGCAGCGGCGCCTGCCGAACTGCCAATAGCGCTCGCCTGCGGCAACCCACGCCCCGTATCGATCGACCCTGCATGCCGCAGAAGGAACCTCCCGACTTGCCAGCAGCGCAGGTGGCGGCCAAGCTAACGCGCTTTTGCGACTGTCGGTTTCCATGTCCAGCCTGCCTGCTCCCGCTATTTCCCACCCGATGGCCGTTGGTGCGCCCGACCGGCCACTGGCCTGGCGCGCGGGGCAGTCGGTCGATCTGGCCACCTTCATTGCGCACGTGCACGGCCTGGCGCAGCAACTGCCCGAGGGCAGCCATGCGGTGAACCTGTGCGAGGACCGCTACCGTTTCATGGTGGCGTTCTACGCATGCGCGTTGCGCGGGCAGGTGTCACTGCTGCCGTCTTCGCGCGCACCGGCGGTGGTGGGCGAAGTGCAGGCGCGTCACGCCGATGCGTATTGCTTAGGGGATCTGGCACTGGAGCTGGCACCGCCACGGTATTGGCAGTTGCCGGCCGAGTTGCCGCAGGCCGCCGGCCCGATTCCGCAGCTGGCCGACGATGCGCTGGTGGCGATCGGGTTCACCTCCGGCAGCACCGGCAGCCCGCAACCCAATCCCAAGACCTGGGGCAGTTTCCTGACCAGCACGCGCCAGGATCTGGTTGCGCTGCAAAGCCTGTGGGCGCACACCGATGCAGTGCCGCACGTGGTTGCCACGGTGCCGCCGCAGCACATGTACGGCATGGAGCTGTCGGTGCTGCTGCCGATGGTGACCACGCTGGCGGTGCATGCCGGGCGACCGTTCTTCCCGGACGATGTGGCACGTGCGCTGGCCGATATTCCCGCACCGCGTGTGTTGGTGACCACGCCGGTGCACCTGCGCGCGTTGGTCGAATCCGGCGTGGCGCTGCCGCCGCTGGTCGGCATCGTGTCGGCCACCGCGCCGCTGGCGCAGGAGATCGCCGCTGCGGCCGAAGCGCGTTTTGGCGGTGAAGTACGCGAGATGTTCGGCTCCACCGAAACCTGCGTGTTCGCCGTGCGTCGCACTGCGCTGGAAGCGGCGTGGACGCCATTGCCCGGCGTGCGCCTGGAAACCCAGGCCGCCGGCACGCTGGTGCATGCGCCGCATCTGGCCACGCCCGTGCTGCTGGCCGACATGATGGACGTGGCCGACGACGGCCGTTTCCAGGTGCACGGTCGTCAGGCCGATTTGCTGGAAATTGCCGGCAAACGGGCATCGTTGGCCGACCTCACCCGGCGCCTGCTCGCCATCCCCGGCGTGCTCGACGGCACCATCGTGCAACTCGCCGCCGAGCCCGGTCAGGCGGTCGGCCGCATCGCCGCGCTGGTGGTGGCCCCCACCCTGGACGAAGCCCAGGTGCTGGCCGCCCTGCGCGTCAGCGTGGACCCGGTGTTCCTGCCGCGCCGCCTGCGCAAACTCCCCGCGCTGCCGCGCAACGAAACCGGCAAACTGCCGCGCGATGTGGTGCTGGGATTGCTCAACGGCTGAGCGATACTTAGCGGACATCAAGGAGCTGGCGTCACATGCGCAAGGGATTTGCAAACACGTTGCTGATGACTGCTACGGTTTTATTGGTGGTCCTGGCGATGTATCTGATATGGACGCGTCCGCCGCCTGCCGAGCGCGGTAGTGCTGTGGCACCAGTACCAGTCACGTCCATCGCCAGGCAGGCAGCGGAGCCTGGTGCGGTTGTCACGTCTGCTCCATTACCGCCTGTTGATACGCCCCTTCGTCAAGTGTTTGACGAGCTCAGTCGGCGAGCAAAAGCAGGTGATTCGGCCGCCGCGTGCAGGCTAGCAGCCGAGCTCGAACGGTGTGACGGAATCCAGGAGCGGCTGGCCGGCTATGACGACCAGGTATGGCGCTTACAACGCGCCGAAGAGAAAAATGATGTCGAAGTTGCTGACCGGGAAGGCCGAGCGGCGTGGAAGAGAATGCTGGACAGCATGGCCCCTGGAATAGTGCAGGCAGCAGAACGTTGTGATGGCGTTCGACAAGTCACTGCAGCAGAGCTGGTCGCGTTGTGGCGGCAGAGCGCGCTTGCCGGAAATTCCGGCGCCTTAGCGCATTACGTTGTGGGCAACGCATTCCGGCGGCGAGAGATGTTGGAGGTGCTGCCGGAATTGCAGCGCTATCGGAAAGAAGCAGAATCCCTGGCGCTTGAGGCATCTGCGCAAGGAGACTTACAAACATCGCTTGTACTTGCAGCGGCCTATTCGCCACGTCGTGATACTGGAGAGAAGCTTTTCCTCGCTCAAGTGGTCAAAACGGATTTGGCAAGTTCACTGGCGCTTTATCGGCGCGGCATTCAGTTGCTACCCGCAACGGCGACGCCACGGTCGCGTGAGATGATCGAGGCCAACTTGGCCTGGCTGCAGCGGCAAGCAACGCCAGCAGATCTAGCGAGAGCCGATGTGCTTGGCCAACAATGGGCGATGACCTGGGCTGCAAACCCACCCGCCGGCTTAGCCAAGGTGACAGTGAACGAAAACGGCACCGTCACTGCTATAGACCCTGCCCAATGCGCTCAATGACTTACCCATGCACCCCATCGATTTCCACCGCCAGCTCATCGCGGCAGATCACCGCGTGCAGCAACAGCCGCGGAACTGCGTCGCCGAAGCGGGCGTCCAGTGCCTGAGCGACCTTGGGTAGGTCGTCGTGTTCGCGCACATACACTTTCAGGCGGGTGCCGGCGCCGAACTGCGCGGGCAACGCGGGCGCATGCTGACGCGCGGCGCCAAGCAGCGCATCGAAGTTGGCGAAGGTTTCTTCCAGCTGCGCCAGCAACTGGCCGGTGTGCATCGATGCGTGGCCCACCACCGCGGCCGTGCCTGACAGCAGCAACGGCATATCGCTGCCGGCCGGCGGCAACATGGCGCGCGCAAAACTCGGCGACTGCGGGCCGTATTGGCGCGGGTAGTGGTAGGCGCTGACCTGGCGCGGGTTTTCCAGCGGCGTGCCGGCATCGGCAGCGGCCAGCCAGTAGATCTGGATGATGCGCTCGGCATCGCAACGGCCCACCGCAGTAGCGGCAGGCAGCTGTGCGGTATCGAACGCGCCCAGCCCGCGTGCACGGCCCACGCAGAACTGGCGGTAACGTTCGCGGTCGCCGCTGCCCAGGGTGATGGCGTCCAGGTAATTCCAGATCCGCAGCAGCCGCGGCGTCTGGCTGCCGCTGACGAAGGCGGTGATCTGCGCATACGCCTTGGCGGCAGCGTCTTCGATGTCGACATCCTGCTCGTCGATTTCGATCACGCCGAACTGCAGGTGCCCGTCGCTGGACCAGGCGATGTTGCCCTCACGGCCGCTGCGCACCGGCGCATCGGTGCGCCACACTTCCAGTACGCTGGCCTGATACGGCTGCAACGGCACGCGCAAATAGCGTGGGTCGTGCAGGCGCGGCGCCGCATCGCCAAAGCCGAACACGGCCAGCACCTGCGGGTCGGCCAGCAGCACGGCCGGGTCGGTCTGGTCGACATAGTCGACCTGCAGGCGGGGATGGCGCATGACGTGCGTGGTCTGGGCCTGGGAAGCGGTCATTGAGCGTCTCGTTGTTGCGTGTCGCGTTGCAAGGTGTCGCCGTCGAAGCCGAGCTTGGCCTGGCGCCGGCGGTGGCGCCAGGAGTGCCAGGCGCGCGGCATCATCGACAAGGTGGTGAGCGCGTACAGCGCACGAAAGGCGCGCAGGCGGATGCGCACCTTGGGGCTGTCGAACACATCGCCGGCCAACATCGCCACCACCGCCTGTTCCACCTGCCAGGTGTTCTGCGGCTGCGCGAACAGGGCGCGCATGGTGGGCGAGGTGAAGCGATAGATGAACCACTTGAATTCATCCACGCCGCGGGTCAGTTCGCGTTGCAACGCGCGCTGCAGTTTCGCCTCCGCTTGCGGCGTGCGCAGCGCGGCATCCACCATCGCCGCGCCGCGCTCGGCGCCATGCATGGCCAGAAACACGCCGGAGGAAAACATCGGGTCGACGAAGGTGTAGGCATCGCCCAGCATCAACCAGCGCGGCCCGGCCATGCGCGTGCACTCGTAGGCGTAATTGCCGGTGGCATGCACCGGTGCCACGCGCTCGGCGCCAAGCATGCGTGCGTTGAGCTCCGGATTGAGCGCCAGCGTGCGCATCAAGAAGCCCTCGCTGTCGCCCTTGCGGGTCTTCATGTACTCCGGGTAGCAGACCGCACCCACGCTCATGATGTCGTCGGGCAGCGGGATCAGCCACATCCAGCCGTGTGCATGCCGGTAGATGCTGATGTTGCCGGCATCCTCGCCGGGGCGCCGCGTCACGCCACGGAAGTGGCTGAACAACGCGGCGGATTGATGCTTGGGGTTGGCGCGCTTGAGCTTGAGCCGGGTGCCCAGAAAGGTGTCGCGGCCGCTGGCATCGAGCAGATAGCGCGGGCGGAACTGCTGCATGCCGCCATCCGCCGTGCGTGCCTGCAACACCGGTTGTTCGCCATCGAAGGCCACCTGTTCCACGCTGACCTGTTCGCGCGCATCCACGCCCACCGCACGCGCACGCTTGAACAACACCTGGTCGAATTGCGCACGCGGCACCTGGAAGGCGAAATCGGCCTTGGCATCGAGCGCGTGCGAAAAACGAAAGGTGTTGTAGCCGCCGCTGTCGTTCGGGAAATCCGCGCCGCGCTTGAGCACGCCGATGGCGCGCACCTCTTCGAGCACACCCAGGCGCTCGAGGATCGGCATGTTCATCGGCAGCAGCGATTCGCCGATATGAAAGCGCGGGTGCTGCTCCTTTTCGAGCAGGGTGACGGCCCAGCCGAGCTCGGCAAGCACGATGGCGGCCGCGCAGCCGGCCGGCCCGCCGCCGATGATGAGCACATCCGGACACTCCGGTCCGGGAGCCGGCCCGGCTGCCGGCATGGCGGCCGGGGTGGGGCGAACAGCGGTGGGAATCATCCTGGAACGAACCTGCAGCGGGCGAGCGTCATGCAGTCATGATAGCCTGACCGGCAGCCCGGACAGCTGTGCGGGCCATTGATCCATTTGAACAACGACCGACAACGCGCGCAGCTACCGGCCAGACCGGTGCTGCAGGCGCCCGGAACGCCAGCGACGGCAACGTACACTGCGGTTCGGCGCAACGCCCATCTCATGCCGATGCGCGCGCGATGCCGGTTGCTCGTTCTCACTCTTGTTGCCCGACCCTGACCTGTGGAAATCCCGGATGTCTTCGCAAACCGCTGCCGAACGTGAACTGGCCGAACTCCTGGTCGAAAGCCTGAACCTGGAAGACGTCCAACCCGCCGACATCGATCCGGAGGCGCCGCTGTTCAACACCGGGCTGGGGCTGGATTCGATCGATGCGCTGGAACTGGCGCTGGCGATCAGCAAGCGCTACGGCTTCCAGCTGCGCTCGGACAACGACGAGAACCGTCGCATCTTCGCGTCGCTGCGCGCACTGTCGGCGCATGTCGAAGCCAACAAGACCGTCTGATCTGCCAACTGCAGAACCCGCCGACGCGCCCGCATGGGTGCTGGGGCTGGGCGTACTGCTGGCGGTGGCGTATTCGCCGCTGGCGCATTGGGCCAATGCCAGTCATCGCCCGGAGTTGGCCGTCATTGCCGGCGGCTTGCTGGTGCTGATGGTGTTGATCGAACCGATGGTGGCGCGCCGGGCCTGGGCCTGGGCGCTGGCACTGCTGACGTTTGCCGGACTGGGAGCGCTGTGGCAGTCGCCGTACGCGATGCTGGTGCTGGCCGCACCGCCGGTAGTGTTCACCGGCTGGATCGCCTGGTTCTTCGGGCGCAGCCTGCGCCGCGGGCGAACGCCATTGATCACGCGCATTGTCGAAGGGCTGTATCGCCAGGCCGGCATGCCGATCACGCCGGAGCAATACCGCTACACGCGCCGCCTTACGCTGGCCTGGGCGCTGCTGCTGTGCGGCCTGACCCTGGTCAACCTGGTGCTGGGCCTGTGCGCCGAACCCAGCGGCGTGCTGGCGCAGCTGGGTTACGCCTCGCCGCTGCCGATCAGCGACGCGCGCGCCTCGTTATTCGCCAATCTGCTTGCCTACGGTGTGGTGGGCGGCTTCTTCATTGGGGAATATCTAGTGCGCGGCCGCTGGTTTCCACAGCGCCCCTATCGTAATCTGCCAGACTTCTTGCGCCAGATGGCGCGGCTCGGGCCGGACTTCTGGCGCGATCTGCTGCGCTGAGAGCGTGGCCAGGGGCAGCGACGTACGTGCATATTTTCGGGGACAAGACAAAGATGCCGTTGGCAAGGATGCCGTCGCGCCTGGCGTGGGCTGTGTTCAACCTGTTGCAATTGGCGTTCACACTGGCCTTTACCGCCGGCGGCATCGTCTACGCATTGGCATTGCTGGCGATCACGCGCGATGCCGACCGGTTGCTGCGCATGGGCGCCTGGATGTGGGCGCGGGTGCTGTTCCGCGGCGCGGGCGCCACGGTGATCGTGGAAGGGCGCGAGCAGGTCGATTGGTCCAAGAACTATCTGTTCGTGAGCAACCACCAGTCCATCATCGACATCTGTGCGCTGTTCTACGCGCTGCCGGTGCCGCTGCGCTTCTTGCTCAAGGAAGAAATGCTCAAGGTGCCGTTCGTGAACTGGTATGCGCGCGCCACCGGCATGCTGTTTCTGGACCGCGACAGCCGCCGGGCCGGGGCGCTGGTGCGCCGTCAGGCCGCCGCGCTGCTGCGCGAGGGCAAACAGTTGTGTCTGTTTCCGGAAGGCACGCGCAGCCGCACCGGCGCATTATTGCCATTCAAGGCCGGGCTACTGCAGGCCGCTATCGATGCTGGCGTGCAGGTGGTTCCGGTGGCGCTGGACGGCTGCGGCAAGGTGTTGCCGGTCGATGGTGTGTTCAGGGTGCGCCCGGGCATCATTCGCGTACGGATCGGTGCGCCGATCGCGGTGACCGGGCCGGATGCGCCGGATCGCCAACAACTGACCGAGCAGGCACACAAGGCCGTGGCTGCAATGCTTCAACCCAGAATCTGAGTTCTGCGCTTATGGATTTCGTTGTGCCGCATGATCATCCCTGCCTGCCCGGGCACTTCCCGGGTCGCCCCGTGGTGCCTGGCGTGGTCGTGCTCGACCATGTGCTGCAGGCAGTGGAAGCGCTGCATGGCCCGCGCGCTGCGGCACGGCTGCCGCAGGTGAAGTTCGTGCAGCCCTTGCTGCCCGGCCAGACCGCCTCGGTCGTGCTGGAAGGCGATGGCCCGCGCTGGCGCTTCCGCGTGCAGCGTGAGGAGGCACTGCTGGTCAGCGGCGAACTGGTGGCGGAGGCGGCGGCATGAGCAAGCACTGGAAGCAGCGTCCGGAAGGTGGCGGGCGCTTTGCGTTGTGGCTGATCCGCGGCATCGCACGGCATGCCGGGCGTGCGGTGGGGCGCGCGCTGCTGTATCCGATCACGCTGTACTTCCTGCTGGTGCGTGCGCCCGAGCGCGCCGCTTCGCGTGCCTATCTGGCGCGGGTGCTGGGGCGGAAGGCAACGCTGCGCGACGTGGCGCGGCATATCCACACCTTCGCCTCGACCATTCTGGATCGCGTCTACATGCTGTGCGGGCAGATGCAGCGCTTCCGCGTCGACATCACCGGGCTGGATCAGCTGCACACGCAGATGGATCGCGGCCGCGGCGTGCTGATCTTCGGTTCGCACCTGGGCAGCTTCGATGCGCTGCGCGTGCTGGCCACCGAGCGCCCCGACGTGCAGGTCAAGGTGGTGCTGGACAAGGCGCACAACCGCGCCATGACCGAGCTGCTGGGTGCGCTCAACCCGCAGCTGGCCGCCAACATCATCGACGCCGGCATGGATGCGACGTCGATCGTCATGGCGATCAAGGAAGCCACCGATGCCGGTGCGCTGGTGGCGCTGCTGATCGATCGCCCGCGCGAAGGCGACCCGGCGTTGCCGGCGATGTTCCTCGGCCGCAACGCGATGTTCCCGACCTCGCCATGGCTGATCGCCGCTGCGCTCAAGGTGCCGGTGGTGCTGGCATTCGGCCTGTATCGCGGCGGCAATCATTACGAGCTGGCCTTCGAGACCTTCAGCGAAGGCCTGGACGTGCCGCGTCGTCAGCGCGCGCCGGTGCTGGCGGTACTCATGCGCGATTACGCCGCCAGGCTGGAACATTACACCCGCTACGCGCCGTACAACTGGTTCAACTTCTACGATTTCTGGAACACCCACCATGCCGATGTGCCGCACCCTGCCGTGGATGCTGATACTGCTGTTCAGCGCCGCACCGCTATGCGCCGCACCGCCTGAGACGCTGGACGTCGGCCAGGTGCTGCAGCGCCTGGCACGCCCCGCACCGGTCAGTACCGAGTTCGTCGAACTGCGTGGCTCGGCCCTGCTGAAGACACCGTTGCGCGTGCAGGGCCACTACCGGCGCCCGGATGCGCAGACGCTGGTGCGCGAGGTCAGCGCGCCGTATCGCGAGACCACCACGTTGCAAGGCGACGAAGGCGTGCTGGAACGCGAAGGCAAAACGCCGCGACGTTTTTCGTTGAGCCGCGTGCCCGAGCTGGCCGGTTTGAAATCCGGCTTCGGCGCGCTGCTGGCCGGCGACCGCGCGCTGCTGGAGCAGCAGTACCGTGTCAGCGGGCAGGGCCAGCCGCAGGCCTGGCAGTTGACGCTGCAGCCCAAGGACGCCGCCGTGGCCAAGCAGGTGCGCGAACTGCGTCTGTACGGGCGCAACGACGAGCTGCGGTGTATCGAAAGCGTGCCGGCCAAGGGCGACGTGCAGCGCACGCTGCTGGCTGGTGCGGCGCGCGAAGCGGCCGGCGTCACCGATGCCGGCGCGCTGACCACGCTGTGCCACGGTTCGGGCGCGTGACCGCGCGCGGGAGGGTTGCGCGGGTCGTCTGCAGAAAAGTCACAACCTCCGCATCCTGCAGGCGCGTGCTGCCGATGACGATGCATGCCGCGAATGCAGCCGTCGGGCGTTGCGCTGGCGCAGTGAGGCTTCCGCATGGCGTTTTTTAAGTTGAACGCAAACCGCCGCATCGGCCTGGCGCTGCTGTGGCTGGCATTGCTGGCAGTGGCCGGGTTGTGGCTGAGCGAGACGCTCAAGGTCACCGGCGATCTGCGTAAATTTATGCCCGCCCGCAGAAAAAACAAAGCGCCGTTGCAGCCCGATGCCGCGCGCGCGGCCGGTGGACGTTCGGCCGCTGCAGCAGGACATCCACACCATGGCGTTTGAGTTGAACGCAAACCGCCGCATCGGCCTGGCGCTGCTGTGGCTGGCATTGCTGGCAACGGCCGGGTTGTGGCTGAGCGAGACGCTCAAGGTCACCGGCGATCTGCGCAAATTCATGCCCGCCCCGCGCACGCCGGCGCAAAAATTGCTGATCGAAGAACTTGGCGAAGGCCCCGGCTCGCGGCTGCTGCTGATGGCGTTGTCCAACAGCGATCCGGCGGTGCTTGCCGAGCAGTCGCAGCAACTGCAGCAGGCGCTATCCGCACAGCCCGAACTGTTCGAGCTGGTCGGCAACGGCGGCAATGCCGGGTTGGAGGCGATTCCGCAGCGTTTGCTGCCGTATCGCTATCTGCTCAGCGACAGCTTCGACACCACTGCGCTGGATGCCTCAACGCTGGAAGCGGCGTTGCAGGCGCGCGTGCAGGATCTGGGCTCGCCGGCAGCCGCGATGGTGGAGCCGTTGCTGCCACGCGACCCCACCCTGGAAATCCTGCACCTGGCCGAAACCCTTCAGCCCGCCGCTGCACCGCAGACGCGCAACGAGGTCTGGTTCGATCGTGCCGGCACTTCTGCACTGCTGATCGTGCAGACGCGCGCGGCCGGGTTCGATCCGACCGGGCAGCAGTTGGCTTACGACGCGGTGCAGGCGGCGTTTGCCAAGATCAGCAAGGGCACTGCCACGCGGCTGACGCTGACCGGGCCGGGTGCGTTCGCGGTGGAAATTACCGCGCGCACGCAAGGCGAGGCGCAGTGGATCGGCACGCTGGATACAGTGGGTTTGGTCTTGTTGCTGCTGGTCGCATATCGCAGCTGGAAGATTCCGGTACTCGGCGTGTTGCCGTTGGCCAGTGCCGGCCTCGCCGGCCTGGGCGCGGTGGCGTTGCTGTTCGACGGCGTGCACGGCATCACCGTGGCGTTCGGGTTCACGCTGATCGGCGTGGTGCAGGACTATCCGATCCATTTGTTCAGTCATCAGCGCCCCGGCCTGGATCCGCGCGCGAACGCGCGGCATCTGTGGCCGACGCTGGCCACCGGCGTGGTGTCCACCTGCATTGCCTATGTGACCTTCCTGTTCTCCGGGGTGGATGGCTTGCGGCAGTTGGCGGTGTTCACCATCGCTGGCCTTGCCACCGCTGCGATCACCACGCGCTGGTTGCTGCCGTCGTTGATCGACCCGGCGCCGCGCGACTACGCCGACTCGCGCGTGCTGGCCATGCTGTGGCGTGGCATCGCGCGGCTGCCGCGCCCGCGTGTGAGCCTGGCAGTGATCGCGCTGATCGGCATTGCGGTGATCGCGTTTGCGCCGGGGCAGTTCTGGCAAAACGATCTGTCGAAGCTGACCCCGGTGCCCCCCAAGGCATTGGCCCAGGACACCCAGTTGCGTCAGGAACTGGGCGCCCCCGATGTGCGTTACGTGCTGGCGCTGCCGGCCGCGAACGATGAGGCCGCGTTGCAGGCCAGCGAGCAGTTGCGCCCGCGCCTGGATGCGCTGGTGCGCGATGGTGCGCTGATCGGTTACGACATGGCGGCACGCTATCTGCCCAGCGCCAAGACCCAGCGTGTGCGGCAGGCCGCATTGCCCGACGCCGCGCAGGCGCGCGCATTGACCGAGCGCGCCGTCGCCACCACGCCGTTCCGCAGCGATGCGTTTGCGCCGTTCCTGCAGGATCTGGACGCGGCCAAGCGCGTGGCACCGCTATTGCCGAAGGATCTGGCCGGCTCGCCGCTGGCCACGTCGGTGGGCGGGTTGCTGCTGGGCCGCGGCGATCGCAGCACGGCATTGGTCTCGTTGACCGGTCTGCGCGACCCGGCCGTGGTGGCCGCCGCCGTGCAGGGCAGCGGCGCGCAATTGCTGGATCTGAAGGACGCTTCCGAATCGCTGGTGGCTGCCTACCGTGGACGCGTGCTCGGCGCGCTGGTGCTGGCCGCAGTGTTGCTGGCAGTGACCGTGGCGATCGCGCTGCGCAGCCCGCGCCGCATCGTGCGCGTGTTGCTGCCGATGGCGCTGACCACGGTGCTGATCCTGGCGATCCTGCGCGGCGCAGGGGTGGAGCTCAATCTGTTCCATCTGATCGCGCTGATCCTGGCTGCCGGCCTGGGCCTGGATTACGCGTTGTTCTTCGATCATGCCGGCGACGATCACGCCGATCAGTTGCGCACGCTGCACGCGCTGATCGTGTGCAGCCTGATGACGTTGCTGGTGTTCGCGTTGTTGGCCGCCTCCAGCATTCCGGTGTTGCGCGCAATCGGCAGCACGGTGGCGCTGGGCGTGTTGTTCAATTTCATTCTGGCCTTGCTGGTGTCGCGCGAACCGGCGCTGGAACGCAGTGCACACGGAGAGCCGCATGCAGGGGCGTGACGCGATTGCCACATTGATTCCGCATCAAGGCAGCATGTGCCTGTGGGAAGAGGTCGTGGAGTGGGATGCGCAGCGCATCGTGGTGCGCAGTCACGCGCATCGCAGCGATACCCATCCATTGCGTTCCAACGGGCGCTTGCGCGCGCTGCATCTGTGCGAATACGGCGCGCAGGCCATGGCCGTGCATGGTGGCCTGCTGGGCCGTGCATCCGGCAAGCCGGTACGCCCGGGCATGCTGGTGGCGCTGCGTGGCGTTGAGCTGCACGTGACGTATCTGGACACGCTGCCGGATGCGATCGACTGCGAAGCGCAAGTGCTGATGCAGGGCGAGGACAGCCAGCAATACAGTTTTCGATTGACCCACGGCGAGCAATTGCTTGCCGAAGGACGGGCGACGGTGATGTTGGGCGCTGCGCAGGCCCTGTAGGAGCGCGCTTGCGCGCGATGAAGCATCACCGCTAACGCCTCATCGCGCGCGCGTGCGCTCCTACCGGATGTGGGCGATCGATGCGGGCGACCTATTCCTGTGCCTGCTGCCAGTCGTTAGGATGAGGCTCTTTCCGCCGTCTTTTACGCGGCTTTATCGGAACTGTCATGAGCACATCCATTCCGCAGCGTCGTGCACTAGTGACCGGTGGCAGCGGTGATCTTGGCGGTGCGATCTGCCGCCAACTGGCCGCGCAGGGCCGGCATGTCATCGTGCATGCCAATCGCAACCTTGCGCGCGCAGAAGCCGTGGTGGCTGCCATCGTGGCCGATGGCGGCAGCGCACAGGCGGTCGCCTTCGATGTGGCCGATGCGCAGGCCAGTTTGGCGGCGCTGGAGACCTTGCTGGAAGGCGGTCCGATCCAGATCGTGGTCAACAACGCAGGCATCCACGACGACGCGCCGATGGCGGGCATGAACGTGGAGCAGTGGCACCGCGTCATCGATGTGTCGCTGCACGGGTTCTTCCACGTCACCCAGCCGTTGCTGCTGCCGATGGCGCGCACGCGTTGGGGCCGCATCGTCAGCGTGTCGTCGGTGGCCGCGGTACTCGGCAATCGCGGGCAGACCAACTACGCCGCCGCCAAGGCCGCGTTGCACGGCGCCAGCAAGTCGCTGTCGCGCGAAATGGCCAGCCGCGGCATCGCAGTGAATGTGGTTGCGCCCGGCGTGATCGAAAGCGAGATGGTCGGCGACAGTTTCGCGCCGGAGGTGATCAAGCAGTTGGTACCGGCCGGCCGCGTCGGCAAGCCCGATGAAGTGGCCGCACTGGTCGCGTTCCTGTGCTCGGAGGCGGCTAGCTACATCAATGGGCAGGTCATCGGCATCAATGGTGGGATGGGCTGAGAGCGGCCACCAAAACTACTGCGCAGTCGCCAGGTGGGCGTGGCCTGCCTTGTGGCTTCTATCAGCACGCGACCAGGCTGGCAGGTGAGGGCACCGCGCCCTCAACGTCTTTGAGTTTGCTGCAGGGCCCTTGCCCGCTCACCCTCGCGGGACACGCTGCAAGTACGTCCGTGTAAGCTCTGGCGCGGCATCCATGCCGCTCAAGGTCCCGCGACGGTGAGCAGGCAAGGACCAGTCGAGAAGGTCGGTGCGCAGAGTTTTCAACAAGCGATCAGCAAATCGGTGCGCACAGTTTCAACAGCGATCATCAAGCCGCGCGACGCGGTGTCTTCGCTCTTCAACACAACTACCAGCGAACTATCTGGTGCGGTGTCCTTACCGATTGCGGGACCGTTGGCGGCATGGATGCCGCCAACGAGCCCCCATGGACGGGTTAACGGCGTGTCCCGCGAGCGGTGAGGGCACCGCACGCTCGACGCTGCGCGTGCGCTGCAGATCCTTGCTCGCCCATCATCGCGGGACACGCTGCACGTATGTCCCTGTCGCTCTTCCGGGGGCATCGATGCCGCGTCAGGCCGCGCCGCGGTAGGCGAGCAAGGACCAGTCGAGAGTGTCGGTATGCAGGGCGGCGAGCAAACCATACCGGCTTGGCCGCCGGCCTTCGCTTCTCTTCATGACCAGAGCGCGCCCACGTGCAGCACGTGCCGGTCAAGAACACGCGTTTCTGGAAAACGCGCCAGGGCTGGCGCGTTCGACAAACTCACGCCGCGTCGGCGTACCAGGTGGCGGTAAGGATCGGATCGCCAGTGGCATTTGCGGTCAGTGCGTCCAGGCCGTGGTCGGGCAGGTCGGGATGGCGTTGGCGTGCCTGTTGCAGGATCTCGCGT
This sequence comes from Xanthomonas nasturtii, assembly GCF_023337365.3. Classification (NCBI taxonomy): domain Bacteria; kingdom Pseudomonadati; phylum Pseudomonadota; class Gammaproteobacteria; order Lysobacterales; family Lysobacteraceae; genus Xanthomonas; species Xanthomonas nasturtii. The sequence goes on along the minus strand of NZ_CP142084.2, from coordinate 4,511,067 downwards.
GCCAGCACCGCCATCTGTGCCACGTTGCCGTGGATGCGTGCGACAAACGCGTCGTCGTCGAGCGCGTCGTTCAAGGCGCCGTTGAGTTCGTTGAACCAGCCGATCAGGTATTGATCCAGCAGCCGCCCGTGACCGGTGGCGACGCCCTGGGCAGTATTGCGCGCGCCCCAGTCGTGCAGCACCTGCTGCATGGCCAGATTCATGTCGCGCGCAGACAGAAGATCGTTCTTCATGCGCGACAGCAGACTGAGGTCGGCGATGCGCCCGCTGCAGAACAGCGGCGCCAGCAACGACCAGTAATAGGTGTAATCCCAGATCACCTTGACCGGCATGACCTGCTCGTCGCCGAACAGCGCGTACTGGTCCTGATACAGGGTCAGGGTGTTTTCGTAGAACGAAAAATACAGCTGCTGGTACAACTCCACATACGGGCTGAGCGATTTGCCGGCGCGGTCGCGGCCGATCAATTCGCAAATGTAGGTATTGGAGATGGCGATGAAGTCGCTGCCGGGCGAATAGAACGGGTCCAGGAACACGCCCGCTTCGCCGGTCAGTGCCCAGCGCTGCGGCGAGAACACCTGCTTGCAGCCATAAGAGAAGTTGCGCAGGAACAGAAAGTCCTGCAGCCGGTAGTCGGCCTGGTCGAGCGTGGCGGCGACCTGCGGCTGATGCGTGCGCAGCCAGGCCATCGCCTTCTCATGGGTGTTCATGCCTTCCAGTGGGTGCATCTGCGCATCGCAGACGATGCCCAGCGAATGCGCACCCGAAGACAGCGGAATCAGCCAGAACCAGTAGCCCGGCCCGCACATGTGGTTGGTCGAACGCCAGCGGTCCGGCGGGGTGCAGCGCTGCAGCCAACTGCTGTCCTGCGACCAGCCATTGGGATCAATCAGGCCTTCCACGCGCCACCACACCGCATTGGCGTTGTGGTCGTTGTCCTGCGCCAGGCCGAGCTTGCGCTTGAGCAGGCCGGCGCGGCCGCTGGCATCCACTACCCAGCGCGCGCTCAGCGTGCCGGGCGTGCCATCGCGTTCGAAGCGCACCGCATGGTCGGTGTCGTCTTCGGACAACGCAATGTCCTTGACGCTGCAACTGTCGACGAAGGTGATGCCCTGCGCGCGCGCGCGCTCGCCGAGGAAATTTTCGAAGCGGCCGCGGTCGATCTGCCAGGACGGCGTGGGCAGGATCTTGCTCACGCCCAGCTCGGTGCAGCGGTCGATGTCCTCGCGTTTGTCGGAGAAGAAAAAGCGGAACCCGAACTTGCGGATCTGCTCGGTCTCCAGGTGCTCGCGCAGGCCCAGCACGTCGGCAAAATAATGCGCGCCGATTTCCACCGTGGATTCGCCGACCTTGAATGCGGCCTCGCGGACCGGATGCGCGCGCCGTTCCAGCACGGTGATGGCAAGCTCAGGATCGCGTTGCTTCAACTGCAGCGCCAGGCTCAGGCCGGCCAGGCCACCCCCGGTGATCACGACATCGGTGCGCTGTGCATTCATGGGGACTGGTTGCTCTTGGTGACCGCAGGGACAGTAGCAAATTCGCCGTCGGCATCGTCAATGATCACCGGGTTGGCGCGCACGCGTCGGTACTCGCGCCAGATATGCCCGTAGTTCCAGGCCTGGACGACGACATGCGACGTGATTTCCCACAGATCGCGCACCAGCCGGAAATGGCTCTTGCGGAAGGTGCCCGGCGAGGTGCCGGCGTAGCGGGTTTCGATCGGCACCGCGACCACGCGCGCGCCAGCCTGGCGTGCGGCCGAGATCAGCAGTTGCGCTTCGAACACGAAGCCTTCGCCGGGCACGTCGGGCAGGGTGAACACCGAGGCCGGATACAGCCGCTGGCCGCTCTGGCTGTCCACCAGCTGGAAGCCGCAGGCCCAGGCGATGCCCCAGTCGCCGAAGTCGTTGCCGATGCGGCGGATGGTGGGCTGGGTGGCGCGCTTGCGCATGCGCGCACCCACGATCACGCAGCCGGGGTAACGGTTGGCGGCGGCCAGCAGGCGCGGGAAATCGGCCGCCTTGTGCTGGCCATCGCCGTCCATGGTCATCACCGCGCGCATGCCAAGCCGCTGCGCTTCGGCAAAACCGCTGCGCAAGGCCGCCCCCTTGCCCATGCGCTGCGGGTGGCGGATCAGCGTGACCGGCATGCCGGCGATGCACTCGGCGGTGCCGTCGTCGGAGCCGTCGTCGATCACGATCACGTTGGAGCAATAGGTCAGCGCGTCGGTCACCACTTCGCGGATGCGCAGCGCCTCGTTCAATGCCGGCACCAGGATGGCGGTGTCGTCGCGGCTGAGCGGTTGCCGGCTCATCGCCGGATCTCCACGTGCAGCACCCGGTCCGGGCCGGCATACAGCGCCACGCGCTCGCCACTGCCGGCCAGCAGGTCGAACAGCGGCAGCATCGGCGCCATCGCATTGCTGGCCACATGGCGTGCCAGCGCGCCAGCGCCGGGCGAGGGCGTGCCGTCGTCCAGATGCGCGTGCAGCTGCGGCTTGCCGGCCTGGCCGGGCGCGCCCAGCACCAGCGCGCCGCCGAGCAGGCCCTGGCTGGGGGCAACCCGCCCCAGCGGCCCGACCGAGCGCGCGTCGTAGCCGGCCAGCAGCACCGCGTCCATGCCGGCAGCGCGCTGGACCAGCGCTTCCAGCAGGCCCTGCGCGAAGCTGCCCAGGCTGGCGCTGATCGCGGTGGCCGGGGTCATCGCGCCGGCGCCGATGGTCCAGTAGCCGGCTGCGGCGTTGTGTACGGAGTTATGGAACTTGGTCGGCGAGATCGCCGAGGGGTCGCTGGCCAGGGTGGTGCACATGTAGTCGGAGATGGCCAGGTCGCCGTAGGTGGAGGTAAAGATCGACGGCAGGCTGGCCGGGTCGCGGCCAGCGGCGCGACAGGCGGCCAGCGCGGATTCCAGCGACACCGCCACCGTGTCCGGCGCGCGGCGGCGTTCGTTGGCGGCCAGCAATTGCGGTGCCGGGCGGGTGGGGGTTTCCAGCAGCGCGCCGCCGCGCGCAAAGGCTCTGGCGGCTTCCCAACTGGGCAACCCCTGGGTCCAGAAGCCGATGCCTTCGATGGTGGCGGTCAGCATCAGCGGGCCCGCCCGAACAGCAGCGAACAGTTATTGCCGCCGAAACCGAAGGAGTTGTTCATGGCGTAGTCGATCCGGGCATGGGCGTTGTCGAAGCGGATCTGCGGGCCGCAGGCCGGGTCGGGCACGGCGCTGTTGAGCGTGCCGGGCAGCACGTCGTCGCGCAGTGCGAGCAGTGCGATCACCGATTCGACGATGCCGGCCGCGCCCAGGGTGTGGCCGGTCCAGGCCTTGGTCGAGCTGGCGTGCAAGGTGGCGGGGAAGATCGCGGCCACCGCGGCCGCTTCCACGCTGTCGTTGGCCGGCGTGGCGGTGCCGTGCAGATTCAGGTAGCCCACCGCAGCCGGCTCCAGGCCGGCACGGTCGAGCGCCCCGCGCATCGCCAGCTGCGCGCCCAGCCCCTGCGGATGCGGCGCCGACATATGGTGCGCGTCGCTGGATTCGCCATAGCCGTACAGCCACAGCGGTGCGTCGGGTGCGGCGGCAGGGCGTTCGAGCAGCGCAAAGCCGCCCGCCTCGCCCAGGCTCAGGCCGACCCGGCGTGCATCGAAGGGCTGGCACATCTCCGGCGCCACCACCTGCAGCGCGTTGAAGCCGAACAGCACGCTGCCGCACAAGGTGTCCACGCCGCCGACCAGTGCCGCGTCGATCACCCCGGCATCCATCAGCCGCGCCGCCTGCGCAAACACCTTGGCGCTGGACGAACACGCCGTGGCCACGGTCACGCACGGGCCACGCAAGCCGGTGGCGTGCTGCACGAAGTCGCCCAGCGAATGCGGGGTGTGCACGATCGGGCGATTCAGATCCTCGGGGAAGCGCGCACCGTCGGCGTCTTCCACCAGCCGCGTATACGCCTCTTCGCTGGCGCCGATGCTGGAGGTGGAGGTGCCGATGATCACCGCCACGCGCTCGGCGCCATAGCGCTGCGCTGCCGCCTGCACGGCCTGCGCCATGCCGTCCTGCTGCAGGGCCAGCCAGGCCAGGCGGTTGTTGCGGCAATCCCAGTCTTGCAGCGCGGCGGGCAGCGCCACTGCTTCCACGCCGTCGACGCGGCCAACCCAGCAGGGCAGCAGCGGTTGCGGGCCGAAATCGTTGCGACGCAGGCCGCTGCGGCGATCCGTCAGCGCGGCGGCCTGGGCGGCAAGCCCGGCGCCGAGCGCGGTGGTGGAAGTGAACGCGGTGACGGCGACCGGGGCCATCTGGGACGAATGCTGCGCTTGGCTCACGATGGTCTGGCTGGCAAAAAGTGAAGCCAGTATATCGATGGCGTGCGCCCGCCCCGTGGATGGCGCAACTGAACGTGGCGGTCATGTCGCTGACGCGGCTGAGATTTTTCGCGCAGGCCGCGCTTTCGCCGTCGCCGCAATTGCGACACAATCGATGCGACCCACTTCTCGATCGAGCGCGACCACGCGCGCATGCACGCCTACGTCTATAAAAGCCAACGCAAGCAGGACACCTTCGTCTATCTCGCCACGCGTGACGACTTCTCCGGTCTTCCTGCCGCCGTGCAGGCGCAGCTGGCGCCGTTTTCGTTCGTGCTGGAGGTGGCGTTGACGCCCGAGCGCAGGTTGGCGCAGGCCGATGTGGCCACGGTGCGCGAAGCGCTGGCCAAGCACGGCTTCTATCTGCAATTGCCCAAGACGCTCGTGCTCGCGGGCGAGTGCGACTATGACTGAGCCTGCGCGTGGCGCACGGATGCGTGCAGCAGCGCTGGCCGGTGCGGCCGGCGTGGTGCTGTGCCTACTCGGTGGTCTTGGTGGCGTGGTTGCCGCGCTGAGCCTGTGGCTGGCGCAGCCGGCATTTGCGCTGGCGGTGTCGTGGGCACGCGGGACGCGCACAGTGCCAAGCCAGCCGCGCGCCATCGCGCAGGCGCTGCCGCCGTTGCTGGCGATCTGGGGCGTCGGCCTGCTGGCACTGGCCGCGCTGATCAGCTGGCCGCTGACCGCCCTGCGCGACAGCGGCAGCCTGGCCGCCGCGCTGGCATTGAGCGTGGCGGTCAGCGCCGCCTTGCTCGGGCTGTGGCGCACCTGGCCGCTGTGGGGCGAGGTGGAACGCGACGGCGGCGCGCTGGCGCCACGCTGGCACGCATTGGCCACGCAGGAATTGCAGGCCTGGCGCGGCCTGCTGGCGGCCGCGCTGGTGCTGGCGATGTGCACCCTGGCCGTGGTGTTGGCGTGGCCGGGCTGGTTGTCCGGTGGCCTGCGCTGGGGCCTGGCGGTTGCCGCCGGCGTGCTGCTGCCGGCCGCCCATCTGCTGCTGCAACGCACCGCCGCGCCGATGCGCAGCGATGCGCCGCCGGCGCGCCAGGCGGCCGATTTCTTCTCCGAAGCTGCGGCCGAACCGCGCCCGCTGGAGCCGGTGGCCCAGCATCAGCTGGTCCCCGAACTGTTCGAAGCCGCGCGCAGTGGCCGGGTGGACCGCGCGCTGCAATTGCTGGAGGCCGGTGCCGACCCGCAGGCGCTGCCGCTGCCGGAATGGCGCGACCAACGCAGCCTGCCCGCGCTGGCTGCGGTGCTGCCGGACCTGCGCCTGCTGCGCGAGCTGATCGTGCGCCGCGTCGACGTCAACCAACCGCACCGCGGCATGACTCCGTTGCTGGCCGCCACCCGCGACAGCTGGCACGGCCGCCCGGATGCGGTGATGACGCTGCTGGCCAACGGTGCGGACCCGCGCTCCAGCGACAACGACGGCAATACCCCGCTGCATCATGCGGTGCGCAGTTCCGACCCGGGCGTGGCCGCGCTGCTGCGCGATGCCGCCGCCGAGCTCGATGCGCTCAACAACGAAGGCCACTCGCCGCTGGCGATGGCCTGCCAGGTCGGCAACTGGCGGCTGGCCAAGTTCCTGCTGGAACGCGGCGCGCATTCCGAACCCGACGGTGGCGCACCGGTGCTTCTGGCTGCTGCCGGCACCGAGGAAGACGACCCGGCCGGCGTGCAGCTGCTGCTCAAGCACAAGGCACGCGTGGATGCGCGCGACAAGCAGCGCCGCAGCGCCCTGCACGAAGCCGCGCTGGCCGGCCACGGCGACATCGTCGAGGCGCTGCTGTCGGCCGGGGCCAATCTGGAAGCACGCGATCTGCTCGGCCGTACGCCGTGGCTGGACGCCGCGCGGCAGGCGCGTAGCGCGGTGCTCGAACGCCTGGTCGCGCGCAAGGCCGATGTGCTGGCCATCGACGGCGACGGCCGCAATGCCGTGATGCTGGCCTGCGCCGCCGACAACGTGTCGCCGGCATTGATCCGCCGGTTGCTGGATCTGCAGGTGCCGGCCGACAGCGTCGACGCGCACGGCCGTCGCGCGGTGGATGTGGCGGCCGAGGCCGGGCGTTGGGCGATTGTGCAATTGCTCGATCCGGCCTACCCGTTGCCGGCCGCGGTCAGCGACGGGCATGGCGACACGCCTGGCGTTACCGTGCTGCCCGATCGCCCGCCGCTGGTGTTGCTGCGCGAAGGCCTGCAGTTCGGACAGCGCGACGGCCTGGTTGCACTGGCGCGGCTGTGTGCCGCGGAAGAACTCGGCGGCCTGTTGCACGACGCGCATCTGGCCTTGAACGCCGAGGCGGTCGACTGGCTGCTGCGCCACGGCGCCGATGCCGAAGTGCGCGACGCCTGCGGCGATGTGCCGATGTTCGCGCTGCTCTCGCGCGGCGTGGAGGCGGTGCCGGCCATGCAGGCGCTGCTGCGGCATGGCGTCTCCCCGGCAGGCGCCGGTGGTCTGACCCGGCTGCTCAGCGCCTGCGTGCAGCACGATGCGGCATCGCGCGGGCTGGAACAGTTCGCGCTGGAGTTGCTCGAACGCGGCGCCGACCCGTTCGCGCCGTCGGCCGCTGGCGATCCGCCGTTGTCGCTGGCGGTGCGGCTGGGTTGGCTGCGTCTGCAGCAGTGGTTGCTGGAACATGGCGTGGACCGCGAAGCGCGCGACAGCCACGGCATGACTGCATTGCACCTGGCCACCGCGCTGGGCCGCGACGCGTCGCTGAAACTGCTGGTCAAGCAGGGCGCCTCGCCGGAAGCGCGCGCTGCCGACGGGCAGACCCCGCTCGGCGTGGCGCTGTCGATCGGCCGCCGCGATCTTTCCGACTGGCTGGACTGGCGGATCTGGTCGCTGCCAGGCCGCACGCTGCGCGAAGCGGATGTGCCGGCGGCAGCGATGACCGGCGACACCGATGCGGTGCGGCGCCTGATCGACCTCGGCCTGCCGGTCGATGCGATCGATGCACAAGGCTGCACCGCACTGCTGCGTGCCGCCGGTGGCGGCCATCTTGGCGTGGTGGCGCATCTGCTCGGCCGCGGCGCCGATCCGCAACGCGCGGCCAACAGCGGCGCCACGCCGTTGTCGGCGGCGGTGAGCATGCGCCAGACCGAGATCGTCGCTGCCTTGCTGCAGGCCGGCGCGCAGATCGAACACCGCCTGCCGGGCGGGGTCACCGTGCTGATGCTGGCCTGTGCGCTGGGGCTGCCGGACATCGTGGCGCGCCTGCTCACCGCCGCGGCCGACGTGCATGCCACCGACAATCAGTGGCTGGCGCCGCTGCATTGCGCCGCGTTGTACGGTTTCACCGCGCGCGACAAGAGCCGCCTGCTGGCCTTGCTGGACACCTTGCTGCTGGCCGGTGCCGACCCGGAATCCCTGGCCGGTGGCCGGGTCAGCCCGTTGCTGCTGTTGCTGGGCGCGCGCGCCGAACCGGGCACCGCCTGCGACGAGCAGGTCGTGCTGGCCGGGGTCGAACGCCTGCTCGACGAAGATGTCTCGCTGGATGTGGCCGACCAACGCGGCTTCGGCCCGCTGCATCTGGCCGCATTGCACGGGCTGCCATTGCTGGTGCAGCGCCTGCTGCGCGCCGGCGCCGATGCCGACCGGCGCGACGCGCTCAACCGCACCCCGCGCGAGATCGCCATCATGCGCGGCTTCATCGATGTGGCCGGCCAGTTCGAACCCGCGCTGCCAGGCGTCTCCTCGATGGCGCGCTTCCTGCGCGAAGGCCGCTGAGCCGGCGCGGCGGGCAACCGCTGCGGGTGTTGTTCGTGTGCAGCCGCAACCGCCTGCGCAGCCCCACCGCCGAGCGCGTGTTCGCCGACTGGCCCGGCGTGCAGGCGCAATCGGCCGGGCTGGCCGCCGATGCCGACGTCCAGGTCACCCCGGAGTTGCTGCAGGAAGCCGAAGTGGTGCTGGTGATGGAAGCTCGCCATCTGCAACTGCTGCGCAAACGCTTCGCCGCACATTTGCGCCATTGCCGGGTGATCTGCCTGCAGATTCCCGACGACTATGCGTACATGGACCCGGCACTGATCCGTCGGCTGGAACACACGGTGCCACCGTTGCTGCGCCTGCCGGCGTATTCGTAACCTGATCCCGACACCGCGCATGCAAGACTGGGCGCTCCCTCGCACGAAGGAAGCGCCTCTACGATGAGCGTGCGTATCGAGGACCACGCCATGCTGGGCAATTGCCACAGCGCGGCCCTGGTCGACCACCGCGGCACCATCGACTGGCTGTGTCTGCCACGTTTCGATTCCGATGCGGTCTTCGCATCGCTGCTGGGCGACGAGCAACACGGGCAATGGGCGTTGTCGCCGGCTGCCGACTTCCGCACCGAGCGCGCCTACGAAGACGACAGTCTGGTGCTGCGCACGCGCATGAGCACCGACAGCGGCACGGTGGAGTTGGTCGACTTCATGGTGGCCAGCGAAGACACCGAGATCCATCAGCATCTGGTGCGCATCGTGCGCTGCGTGCAAGGCAGCGTGCCGATGCACATGCGCCTGACCTTCCGCTTCAACTACGGCCGCACGGTGCCGTGGGTGACGCGCATCGTCGATGGCATCCGCGCCATTGCCGGCCCCGATCAACTCGCACTGCGTTCGCCGCAAACCCTGCACGGCGAAGACATGGGCACCGAAACCGACTTCACCTTGCGCGAAGGGGAAAGTACCTGGTTTTTGCTCAGTCACGGCGCCTCGCATCTGGCCACGCCCCCGCTGATCGACCCCGAACAGGCATTGCAGCGCACCGCCGCGTTCTGGCATGGCTGGGCGCGCCGGTGCACCGACGTCGGCCCGTGGACCGAGCAGGTACGTCGCTCGCTGGTGGTGTTGAAAGGGCTGAGTTATCTGCCCACCGGCGGCATTGTCGCCGCGCCCACCGCCTCGCTGCCCGAGCATCTGGGCGGCACGCGCAACTGGGATTACCGCTACTGCTGGCTGCGCGATTCTGTGTTCACGCTGATCGCCTTGCTGCAGGCCGGGTACCGCGACGAAGCGGTGGCATTCCGCGCTTGGGTCCAACGCACCATCGCCGGCTCGCCCGATCAATTGCAGGCGCTGTACGGCATTGCCGGCGAACGCCGCTTGCAGGAATGGGAAGCGCACTGGCTGCCCGGCTATGAACATTCCGGCCCGGTGCGCATCGGCAACGGTGCAGTGGATCAGTTTCAGCTCGACGTGTATGGCGAGTTGATCGGCGCCTTTCATTACGCACGCGAAAAAGGCGTGGGCCCGCCATCGGACGACGATGGCTCGTCTGCGTCGCTGCTGGAAAAGATTCTGGACACACTGGAAACGCTGTGGCGCGAACCGGACGAAGGCATCTGGGAAATCCGCGACGAGCGCCGCCACTTCGTGCATTCCAAGGTGATGGCGTGGCTGGCCTTCGACTGCGGCGCACGCGACGGCATCACCAATGCGAATACTGAAAAACGCGCTCACTGGGGCCGGCTTGCCGAAGAGATTCGTGCCGAAGTGCTGGAAAAAGGCGTGCACCCGGACGGCCACTTCGTGCAGAGCTACGGCTCCGATCGACTGGATGCCTCGCTGCTGCTGATCCCCATCGTCGGTTTCTTGCCGGCGGATGATCCGCGCATCGCCGCCACCGCCGATGCGATCGCGCGCGACCTCACCATCGACGGCTTGGTCGAACGCTATCGTGCCGACGACAGCGCCGACGGCCTGCCGGCCGGCGAAGGCACCTTCCTGGCCTGCAGTTTCTGGCTGGTGGAAAACTATGCACTGATCGGCCGCACCGACCAGGCGCGTGCGCTGCTCGAACGTCTGCTCGGGCTGTGCAACGACGTGGGGCTGCTCGCCGAAGAATACGACCCGCGCAGCAAGCGCATGCTCGGCAACTTCCCGCAAGGGTATTCCCACGTGGCCCTGGTCAATGCGGCATTGCGCCTGCATGGATGCATGGGCGAAAAGGAAACGCATCCATGAGTGAGCAAGAAACCACCCCGCCGTGCATCATCGTGGTGTTCGGCGCGCGCGGCGATCTGACCAAGCGCCTGGTAATGCCGGCGCTGTACAACCTGCGCCGCGCCGGTGCGTTGGGCGAGCAATTCGCCATCGTCGGCATGGACCATGGCGACATCAGCGAGCGCGCCTGGCGCAGCACCATGGGCCAATCGATGACGCAGCTGCTCAGCAGCCGCGATGCCGAATTCCAGACCGACGAATTCGATACCGACACCTGGGACTGGTTGCGCGAGCGCATGCATTATCTGCGCGGTGATTTCACCGACCTTGATGCTTATCAAGCGCTGGATGGCGTGCTGGAAAAACTGCACAAGCGCTACGGCACCCAGGGCAATGTGCTGTTCTATCTGGCCACCGCTGCGCGTTTCTTCGAGCCGGTGCTGCTGAACCTGGGTGAAGCCGGTCTGGTCAAGCAGCGCCAAGGCGAGGGCTGGCGTCGCGTCATCGTGGAAAAACCCTTCGGCCACGATCTGCCCAGTGCCAAGCATCTCAATGCCACCGTCGCCAAGGTGCTGCACGAAGATCAGGTGTTCCGCATCGATCATTTCCTGGGCAAGGAAACCGTGCAGAACATTCTTGCGTTCCGTTTTGCCAACGGCTTGTTCGAGCCGGTGTGGAACCGCGACCGTATCGACCATGTGCAGATTACCGCCGCCGAAACCATCGGCGTGGAAGGCCGCGGGCGTTTTTACGATCCCACCGGCTGCCTGCGCGACATGGTGCCGAACCATCTGTTCCAGTTGCTGGCGATGATTGCGATGGAGCCGCCGGCCGCGTTCACTACCGAAGCGATGCATCGTCGTCGCGCCGAGGTGATCGAGGCGGTGCGCCCGATCAAACCCGAAGATGTGGTGCGCGGGCAATACGCTTCCGGCGCGGTCAGCCGCGCCGCGGTGCCGGGCTATCGCGAAGAAGACACCGTTCCGGAAGATTCGGAAACCGAAACCTATGTGGCGATGAAGCTGCAGGTGGACACCTGGCGCTGGGCCGGCGTGCCGTTCTATCTGCGCACCGGCAAACGCCTGCGCGAGCGCACCACCGAGATCGCGATCCGTTTCAAGCCGGCGCCGCTGGCCCCGTTCCGCAGTACCGAAGTGGGCGGCTACGGCCCCGACTGGCTGGTGCTGCACATCCAGCCGGATGAAGGCATTTCGCTGCAGTTCGACGTCAAACGCCCGGGCGCCCAGGTGGCGCTGGCCCCGGTACGCATGGACTTCCGCTACCGCGACTGGTTTCCCAAGGAATACACGGTGGGCTACGAACGCCTGCTGCAGGACTGCATGAAGGGCGAGGCCGGCCTGTTCCAGGACGCGGCCATGGTGGAAGGCGCGTGGCGCATCGTGCAACCGATCCTGGATGCGTGGAAACAACCGCCAAGCGACTTCCCCAACTATGCCGCCGGCAGCGCCGGCCCATCGGCCGCGGACGCACTGCTGGCCATGAATGGCGGGCACGCCTGGCGCGCGCTCACCCCGGGTCGCAAGCCGCCACCGCGCCGGCCGCCGGAGGCACGCAGCAGCGCGACGACGCCGATCAAGAAAGCCACCAGGAAAACGGCGAAGAACACCACGAAGACGGCAAAACCTGTGCGCAAGGCGCCAGCCAAGCGCGCATCGGTCGCTGCAGCCAAACCGTCGCAAGCCGCGGGCGCGTCCTCGGGTAGTGCCGCAAAGAAAGCAGTGACCAAACGCGCAACCAGGAAGGTCGCAAAGGCCGCTGCAAAGGCTGTCGGCAAAACTGCGGCGGGCAAAAGCGCAGCGAAGAAGTCGGCCAGTAAAACCGTAGCGCGCAAACCGCGTAGCTGAGTGCTGCGATCAACACGCAGCCGCTGCGGTCGCATGAAACCCGTGTAGAAGCGCGCTTCTACGAAAAGGCTAGCGATCCTGTGTAGTGGGCGCGGGCTCGCTGTCCACATCCGCCTTGACGTCGGCTTCGAACAGATTCATCAGATCGGCGCGGGCATCGCGCGAGGTCTGGATCACCTTGGCTTCGTCGTCGTAGACCAGGTGCTGGCGGCGCAGCAGGTCTTCGTCGTGCTGGCGGAAGCGTTTGACGTGGTCCTGCGCCAGTGCTTCGCCCAGGCCGAGCGAGGTCAGCACGCGTTCGCCCAGTTCCAGGCTGGAGGCGAACACTTCGCGGAACGGTTCAGCGCCCAGGTCCATCAGCTTCCAGGCGTGCTGACGATTGCGCGCGCGCGCCAGCACCGTGGCCTGTGGGTACAGGCGGCGGATCAGCCGCACCGTCTTGATATTGGTTTCCGGGTCGTCCACCGCGATCACGAACACCTTGATGCGATCAGCGCCGGCGGCGCGCAGCAGTTCGGGGCGGGTGGGGTCGCCGTAATACAGTTGGCTGCCGAAGCGGCGCAGGTCTTCCACCGTGTCGGGGTTATGTTCCAGCGCCACGAACGGCACATGCCGCGCGGTGAGCAAGCGCGCAACCACCTGGCCGAAGCGGCCCATGCCGGCGACCAGCACCTTGGGGGTCTGCGCATCGATGGTGTCGAATGGCCGATCGGTTTTGGGCGCGCGCAGGCGCAGCGGCCCGTTGAGGATGCGTTGCATGCCCAGCAGCAACAACGGCGTCAGCGCCATCGATACGCCCACGATGGCCACCAGCCGGTCGTGATTGGCCGGGTCCAGCAAGCCCACGCGGTCGGCTTCGTTGAATACCACGAAGGCGAATTCGCCGCCCAGCCATAGCACGCTGCCCAGCATCAGGCTACTGCGTAGCGGCAGCTTGGCCACGCTGCCGATGCCGACCAGCAGCGAGAACTTCACCGCCAGCAAGATCGCCACGCCTGCGGCGATCAAGCCCGGCTCGGCCACCACGCGGTTGAGGTCGATGCCCATGCCCACCGAAATGAAGAACAGGCCCAGCAGCAGCCCTTCGAATGGTTCGATCTGAGATTCCAGTTCGTGGCGGAATTGCGAATCGGCCAGCAGCACGCCGGCCAAAAACGCGCCCAGGCTGGCGCTCAATCCGGCCTCCTGCATGATCCACGCCGTGCCCAGCACGACCAGCAAGGCGCTGGCGGTGAACACTTCCGGCATGCGCGTGCGCGCCACCATGTTGAACAGATGGCGCAGCACAAAGCGCCCGCAGAGAATCACCAGCGTCAATGCCGCGACCGCCTTGGCCACGTCCTGCCATTCCAGCGTGGCGTTCTTGCTGCCGCCGAGCAACGGAATGGCCGCCAGCAATGGAATGGCGATCAGATCCTGAAACAGCAAAATGGCGAACGCCAAGCGCCCGTAATCGCTGCCCAGCGCCTTGCGTTCGGACAGTAGCTGCAAGCCGACTGCGGTGGACGACAAAGCCAGCGCCACGCCCACGATCAGCGCGCTCTTCCAGCCCAGCTGGGCCGCCATCAGCAGGCCGCCCAGGATCACTGCGGTCACCAGCACCTGGGTGGCGCCAGCGCCGAATACCGAATGCCGCATCACTTTCAAACGCGCCGGCGACAGTTCCAGGCCGATCACGAACAGCAGCATCACCACGCCGATCTCGGCCGCGCCGCTGATACGTTCGGCGTCCTGGACCACGCCCACGCCGTCCGGGCCCAGCACCACGCCGGCAACCAGATAGGCCAGCACCGCGCCCAGGCCGAAGCGCTTGAACACCGGCACTGCCACGATGGCGGCCAGCATCAGCACCAACGCCAGTTCCAGACCACCGCTATGCATGTGCACTCTCCGTTGATGTGCGCATTATGCCGCGCGCGGTCGGCTGCTGGCCTGGATCGGCGTGCGCTGCGTGCAACTGTGTGGATTGGCGGTGTGCTCTGGTTCGGTGATGCAAGCCGGCAGCACCGCATCGCGGGCAGCAATTCCCACGTCGTCCGCATGACTGAGCCGTATGGCGCCACGTCGTTCCGCATTGCACGCGTGCACGCAGCCGCCGTTGCAGGCAATGATCCACCGTCCTGGTCGGTCGCGCACGGCCGGTAGTCGGGTGCAATGCAGTCGCTTGTCGACATGACAGGCCCTGCGTTGTGGCGTCCGCCTGGACGCCCGCTGAGCATCGCCTAAGCAGGGCATTGACCAAGCCAGCTCAGGCGCGCAGACTGCGCCGCGCCGCCGCCCGGATCACCGGCCGGTATGCGCCTTCGGAGCCCTACCCATGTCCAGCGACAGTCACCCTAGACCCGGGTCGATGACCCAGCTGGCGCGCGCCTGAGGCTCAGGTTCGCCGGCTGTCATCGACGACGGTCGTCACCAGGCGAACCACCATGTACGAGCAAACCCTGCGCCTTGCCCAAGGCGTCGATGCACTGACCGCACCCCTGGCCGAGCGCAACACGGCCGATGCGGTGGAATATCTCAACACCCTCGACCGCGACGACGCAGCGCACGTGCTGGCCGCGTTGCCGTCTCCGCGTGCAGTGAAGCTGCTCGAACAACCCGAGCTGCGCGATGCCAGCGCGCTGGTGGCATTGTTGCCGGCCGAGCAGGCCGCCTCCTTGCTCGGGCAGATGGCCGACGACCGTGCCACCGACATCTTCCATGGCCTGGATGCCGAGCAGCGTCAGCCGCTGCTGTGGTTGCTCAGCGCCGAAGCGCGGCTGTCGATCCAGGCGTTGATGCGCTACCCGCCCAACACCGCCGGCGCGCTGATGACCACCGAGTTCGTGGCGGTACCGGCCGACTGGACGGTGGGCCGCACCCTGCAGCACATCCGCGAAGTGGAGCGCAGCCGCGAGACCGTCTACGCCATCTATCTGCTCGACCCGCACAGCCGCGTGCTGACCCAGGTGGTCACCATGCGCCGGCTGATCACCGGGGCTGCGGATGCGCCGATCCTGGAGGTGGCGCAAGTCAATCCGCCGGTCACCGTGGACCCGGCGCTGGACCAGGAAGAAGTGGCGCGGCTGATCCGCCGCCACGACCTGCTCGCCATTCCGGTGGTGGATGCGCGCGGCCATGTGCTCGGCATCGTCACCGTGGACGATGTGCTGGATGCGTTGATCGCCGAATCCACCGAAGACGTGCACAAGTTCGGCGGCATGGAAGCGCTGGACAAGCCCTATATGCAGATTGGCTTCGGCCAGATGATCAAGAAGCGCGCCGGCTGGTTGAGCGTGTTGTTTCTGGGCGAAATGCTCACCGCCAGCGCGATGCAGCACTTCGAGGACGAGCTGTCCAAGGCGGTGGTGTTGACCCTGTTCATTCCGTTGATCATGAGCTCTGGCGGCAACTCCGGCTCGCAGGCCACATCCTTGCTGATCCGCTCGCTGGCGCTGCGCGAAATCCGCCTGCGCGACTGGTGGAAAGTGGCGCTGCGTGAACTGCCCACCGGGCTCACCCTGGGCGCCATCCTGGGCGTGCTTGCGATCGTGCGGATTGCGATCTGGCAAAACGCCGGGCTGTACGACTACGGCCCGCATTGGCAGATGGTGGCGCTGACCATCGGCGCGGCGCTGATCGGCATCGTCACCTTCGGTTCGCTCTCCGGCTCGATGCTGCCGTTCGTGCTGCAACGCTTCGGCTTCGACCCGGCCAGCGCTTCGGCGCCATTCGTGGCCACATTGGTGGATGTCACCGGGCTGGTGATTTATTTCAGTATCGCTGCGGCAATCCTGAGCGGGACGTTGTTGTAGCGTCTGGTTTCCTCCCAGGCAAGGCGCTGGCGATGCGAGGCAGAGTGCTGTGGTCCGTCGTGTGGGCTGGAATGTTATCGATCGTCATGCCGCTGCCGGGCTGGGCCGAACCGGCCCAGCCCAGCCTGCAGGGTGCAGCTACGACCGTGCGGCGATGCTGGCGTTGGATGAAAACGCCTTCGATCAGGATCTGCAGGGCGGCTGGCGCACGATTTCCGACCGTCCCGGTTGCGCGCTGGCCGCGGCCGACCTGCTGCGCGACTACCGCCAGGCGCATGCGATTACCGGTGGCGTGGTGACCTGGCACGAAGGCCAGATGCGTGCAGAGGCCGGGCAATCGGCGCAGGCGATCGCCTTGTTCGAACAATCCTACAAGCCTGCCGATCAGGATGCTGCGGGGTGGAATCCGTACGTCGCCGCAATGATCGCGTTCCTCAAACGCGACCGCGCCGGCGTGGAAGCCGCACGGGCGCGACTTGCATCGGTCCCGTATCCGAAGGACAAGGACATGCCGCCCTTGCAGGATGGCTACATGATCCTGCCGGCGACATCGGGCCGGCCCGAGATAAAGGCGCGCTGGCCACCCAATCTGGATGTCGTCGATGGCCTGCTCAAGTGCTACGACGAATCTTATTCGGTGGCCTACGGCGCCGAGCGTTGCAGCACGTCGACCTCGACATTGTCGAAGTAGTCAGGCATCAACGGGCTTGCCGCAGCAACGCGCTGCGGAAGACATCACGCCGGCGCAGGCAGTGCTGCACTGCCCAACCAACCAACACATCGCCAGCGCGAACGGTTATCAGCAAACCGCTCGAACGATTGTCGATGATGGCCATGCCGCAAGACGGCTGCGCCGCGTCCCTGATTGCAGGGCCTGCATGCACCCATCGGCCACCGCCACTCCGCGTTCGCCCCCCTTGCCCCATGCCCTCGCACGCCAGTGCGTGTACCGTAGCGCGATGGCTTCCGCGTCCCCCGCACGATGAGTACCTACCACCTGCAGCAGGTCTTTCGCCCCAGCACCGTGGCAGTGGTGGGTGGCAGCCCGCGTGAGCGCTCGGCCGGGCGCGCGGTGGTGCGCAACCTGCGCGCGGCCGGCTTCCCTGGCCAGATCGGTTGGGTGAGCCCGCGCTATACCGAAATCGATGGCGTGCGCACGGTGGCGCGGCTGACCGATCTGCCGTGGGTGCCGGATCTGGTGGTGATCACCGCGCCGGCGCGCATCGTGCCGCGCATCGTCTCCATCGCGGCGCGGCGCGGGGTGGCCGCGGCGATCATCCTCACCGCCGGCCTGGGGCACGGGCCCGGCTCGCCCGCTGCACGCATGGAGGCGGCTGCGCGGGCAAAAGGCATGCGCATCCTCGGCCCGCACTGTTTGGGTGTGATCGCGCCGCACGCGCGGCTCAATGCCAGCATCGCCGCGCATTGCCCGCAGGCCGGCGACCTGGCGTTGATTTCCGAATCCAGCGCCATTGCCGCCGCGCTGGTGGAGTGGGGCGTGGCACGTTCGGTCGGCTTTTCGGCGGTGGTGTCGCTGGGCGATACGCTGGATGTGGATTTCGGCGACCTGCTCGATTATTTCGCCACCGACTACCGTACCCGCGCCATCCTGCTGTATGTCGAACGCATCGGCGATGCGCGCAAGTTCATGTCGGCCGCGCGTGCGGCGGCGCGTGCCAAACCCGTCGTGGTGGTCAAATCGGGGCGCCAGTTCCGCATCAACCCCAATGCCGACACCCACGCGCAGGCGCTGGCCGGTTCGGATGCGGTGTATGGCGCCGCGTTCGCGCGTGCCGGCCTGTTGCGGGTGGGCGCGCTGGACGAGTTGTTCGCCGCCGCCGAAACCCTGGGCCGGCTCGGCAGCTTCCCCGGCCGGCGGTTGGCGATCCTGAGCAATGGCGGCGGGGTGGGGCAGCTGGCGGTGGACCAGCTGGTGCTGCGCGGCGGCACCCTGGCTGAGTTGTCGCCCAAGACGCTGGAGCGGCTGGATCAGTCGCTTCCCGAAGGCTGGTCGCGCAGCAATCCGGTGGACATCATTGTGGATGCCGATGGCGCGCGCTACGCCGCGGCGATCGAAGCGCTGCTGGACGATGCGGAAAACGACGCGCTGCTGGTGGTCAACGTGCCCACTGCGTTTACTTCCTCTGCCGATGCGGCCAAGGCGCTGACCCGCGCGCTGGACCAGCGCAACCGCTATCAGCGCGACAAGCCGGTATTTGCGGTGTGGTTGGGCCAGGACGATGCGGCCATCGCCGCGCTCAACGCCGCGCGCGTGCCCACCTATGCCACCGAATCGGATGCGGTGCGCGGCTTCACCCACCTGGTGCGCTATCGCGAGGCGCAGGCGGCGCTGATGGAAACCCCGCCCAGCCTGCCGGAAGACTTCGTGGTGGATGCCGGCATCGCCCGCACCGTGGTCGATGAGGCACTGGCGGCCGGGCGGCGCTGGCTGGACCCGGTGGCCACCAACCGGCTGCTGGCCGCCTACGGCATCCCGATCGTGCCGCTGCAGGTGGCCGCCACCGCCAACGAAGCCGCATTGCTGGCAGACCCGTTACTGGCAGTCGGCCGCACGGTCACCCTGAAGGTGTTGTCCAGCGAGATCGCGCACAAGTCCGACGTGGATGGCGTGCGGTTCAACCTGTCCAGCGTGGCGGCGGTGCGCGAGGCGGCCACCGGCATCCTGGCGCGTGCCCGCGCCGCGCACCCCAACGCGCTGATCGAAGGGGTGATCGTGCAACCCACCGTGCTGCGGCCCAAGGCGCGCGAGCTGATCGCCGGCATTGCCGACGACCCGGTGTTCGGCCCGGCGATCGTGTTCGGCCGCGGCGGCACTGCTGTGGAAGTGATCAACGACCGTGAGCTGGCCTTGCCGCCGCTGGACCTGCGCCTGGCCCACGAGCTGATCGGCCGCACCCGCGTCTCGCGCATCCTCAAGGCGTATCGCGACGTGCCGGCCGCCGACGAGCGCGCGGTGGCGCTGGTGCTGGTCAAGCTGGCGCAGCTGGCGGCCGACATCCCGGAAATCACCGAGCTGGACATCAACCCGCTGCTGGCCGACCGCGATGGCGTGATTGCGCTGGACGCGCGCGTGGCGGTGGCGCCGGCGCGCAAGCTGCACAAGGGCCGCGGCCATCCGCGCTTTGCGATCTTTCCGTACCCCAAGGAATGGGAGCGCCAGATCGGCCTGGGAGATGGCACCCACGCGCTGGTGCGCCCGGTGCGCCCGGAAGACGATGCGCTGTTCCGCGCGTTCTTCGCGCGGGTCACCGACGAGGACCTGCGGCTGCGCTTCTTCCAGTCGGTCAAGCATTTCAGCCACGAATTCATCGCGCGGCTGACCCAGCTCGATTACGCGCGGTCGATCGCGCTGGTGGCCATCGACCCCAAGACCGGCGACATGCTCGGCGCGGTGCGCCTGCATGCCGACGCCGATTACGAGGGCGGCGAGTACGGCATCCTGATCCGCTCCGACCTCAAGGGCCATGGCATCGGCTGGCAGTTGATGCGCATCATGATCGAGTACGCGCGTTGGCTGGGCCTGAAGCAGATCGAAGGCCAGGTGCTGCGCGAGAACCGCACCATGCTGGCGATGTGCCAGAGCCTGGGCTTCGGGGTACGCCCGGATCCGGACGATGCGACCCTGATGGCGGTGACACTCCCTATAATGGGCGAGCCGCGCCCGGCCTGACCTTCGCGTCACGCCGCGGTTCCCCCTCCTCACCGCATGCCGGATCTGCCGGGCCTTGCCCTGGCCCGTTGTTTCGGCTGTCGTCTCGGCCCGCCTGGGAGTGTCAATGTTTCGCGATTTCAGAATGTCGTTCTTGGTTACAGCCGTCTGCCTGGGCGTTGCTGCCTGGTGGGGCCACACCACCTCCATGGGCCTGTGGCAGGCGCTGTGGCTATGCCTGGTGCTGAGCGTGCTGGAAGTGTCGTTGTCGTTCGACAACGCGGTGGTCAATGCCGGTGTGCTCAAGCACATGAACGCGTTCTGGCAAAAGCTGTTCCTCACCGTGGGCATCCTGATCGCGGTGTTCGGCATGCGCCTGGTGTTCCCGATCGTGATCGTCTCGGTCGCCACCGGCATGGGCCTGGTGCCGGTGATGCAGATGGCGCTGAAGGAGCCGGAGCGCTACAGCCAGGTGCTGACCGACAACTACCCGTCCATCGCCGCCTTCGGCGGCATGTTCCTGCTGCTGGTGTTCCTGAACTTCCTGTTCGACCAGGAGCGCAAGCTGCACTGGCTGGGCCCGGTGGAGCGGCTGGTCGGCAAGCTGGGCAAGGCCGATGCGATGTCGGTGATCGTGGCGGTGACGGTCCTGCTGTGCACCAAGCTGTTCCTGCCCGAGGTCATCTTCCAGAGCGTGCTGTTCGCCGGGCTGGGCGGCATCCTGCTGTATCTGCTGGTCGGCAGCGTGGATGCGCTGTTCGAGTCCGAAGAGAGCGAAGACGGCATGGGCCCGGCCAAGCGTTCGGGCATCGCCGCGTTCTTGTATCTGGAAGTGCTGGACGCCTCGTTCTCGTTCGACGGTGTGATCGGTGCGTTCGCCATCACCCGCGACGTGGTGATCATCATGCTGGGCCTGGCGATCGGCGCGATGTTCGTGCGCTCGATGACGGTCTACCTGGTGCACAAGGGCACCCTGGACGAGTTCGTGTTCCTGGAGCACGGCGCCCATTACGCCATCGGCGTACTGGCGATCATCATGCTGGTGGGCACCGTCTACCACGTGCCGGAAGTGCTGACCGGCCTGATCGGGGTGGCCTTCATCGCCGCCTCGGTGTGGTCCTCGATCCGCTACCGCAAGCGCCACCACGTCGGCCCGACCGAGATCTGAGGCCGCTACGCCCTCAATCAGACTTGAAGATCGCCAAGCGATCACGATAGGCACGATGCAGGCGTCGCTATCTGATTGCTCATGACGGACAGATCGGGCAGAGAGCGGATCGTCTGTGCCGTTGCTGCAGGGCCCTTGCCCGCCCACCATCGCAGGACACGCCGTGAATCCGTCCATGGAGGCTCTGGCGCGGCATCCATGCCGCTCAAGGTCCCGCGATAGTGAGCGGGCAAGGACCAGTCGAGATGGTCGGTGTGCTCAGTAGGAGCCGTGATTGGTGCGCATTGTTCGGTCATGACGCGCCGGCTCAACACCGGATGCGCAACGCGCTACAAACAGCGTTCACGCGGCCACCGACCAACTGTCTGGTGCGGTGTCCTTGCCGATTGCGGGACCGTTGGCGGCATGGATGCCGCCACCGAGCCCCCATGGATGGGTTAACGGCGTGTCCCGCAAGCGGTGAGGGCACCGCGCGCTCGACCGAGGCTGCTGGGCCCTTGCCCACCCACCATCGCAGGACACGCTGCAAGTACGTCCTTGTAGCCCTGGCACGGCATCCATGCCGCCAAGGGTCCCCCGACAGTGGGCAGGCGAAGACCGGTTGAGATGGTCGGCGTGCATGGTTCAACGAGCAACCGGCAAGACCAACTGTGACCGGCTTCAATATCGCTGCCTGTCACAGCCACCCCGACCGGACCCAACCAGTCAGCAAAAACGCTCGCTCAGGCCTTGACTGCGCACCCGGATTGGGCAGTCCGCGAGGCCGAATCGACCGTTCGTCAGACAGCGCTTTGCGCCACAAGGGTTTGCGGGTTTTTCCCACATTATGTGTTGACCCCTCACCGGGACCCCACTATCTTGGGGCAGTCGGTGGTTGGTCGCACAAGGCGGCCGGACCAGTGGGAGCACGTATCGCGGCGGGGCCGCTGTCGAGGGCCTCCTTGCAGCGGTCGCACTTAGAGACTACAAGCCATCCGGGCCTCGGCCTGGACGCGGCGGCGTGGTCTTGTTGCGCCGCGGTTGTTTCGCCACCGACCACCTCGCGACAGCACACCGCGCGGTGGCGGCCGTGGAATCTCCGGTAAGGAGATGGCTGGTGATGGCGATGCGCCGCAGACTCCTGTCTTGCGTGCCGCTCGCCCCGCACCGTCATCGCTGTCCAGGGAGTCCGGATCCGGTCGCAGCCCGTCCCGAACGGGTTCGTGTGCCTACGCATGGAGGACGCATGACCACCAACGACACCCTTGCCGCGATCGCCGCCGGTACCGCAACACCCACCAGCGCTCCCGCCAGTGTCAGCGCGCCCGGTTGCGGCGCGCCGGAATCCACCGACCCGTCGGATGTTGTGCCGCCTCCCCGCCAAGCCATTGCAATGCACGCACAGACCATCGAAGAACAAAACGTCTCCACCTGGATCACCAAGGAAGCGGGCAATCGCAAGATTCCGTTCGAGCCGGAGCGCCTGGAGCGCGCCATCGACCAGATCCACGCCGAATTCCCGCTGCTGGACGTGGCCGACTACAAGCGCTCGGTGTTCGGCTTTGTCGAACGCAAGGACAGCGTCAACGCCGACGACCTGGTCGACCACCTGATCCGCGAGGCAGAAGCCCGCGTCGATCTGACCACCCCGGAGTGGGAGCACTTCGCTGCGCGTCTGTACCTGCGCCGCCTGTACAAGCGCGCCAGCCGCAACCGGTTCTACGACGCCAGCCAGAAGTACGGTTCGTTCGTGGGCCTGCAGGAAAGCCTGGCCGACCGCAATGTCTATTCCAACGACATCCTGCGCCGCTATTCCAAGGACGAGCTGATCGAAGCCGGCAAGATGATCGAGCCCGAGCGCGACAAGCTGTTCGCCTATAACGGCCTGTATCTGCTGGCCACCCGTTACCTGGCCACCGACAACTCGCGCGGCGTGTTCGAGCTGCCGCAGGAACGCTGGCTGACGATTGCGCTGTACCTGATGCAGGACGAGATCGGCACCGGCAAGGGCAGCCGCGAGCGCCGCATGCAGCTGGTGGGCGAGGCCTACTGGGCGCTGTCCAACCTGTACATGACGGTGGCAACCCCGACGCTGGCCAATGCCGGCAAGGTCGGCGGCCAGCTGTCGAGCTGCTTCATCGACACCGTCGACGACAGCCTGCAGGGCATCTACGACTCCAACACCGACGTGGCGCGCGTGTCCAAGCACGGCGGCGGCGTCGGCGCGTACCTGGGCTATGTGCGTTCGTCGGGTTCGGCGATCCGCGGTGTGTCCAATTCCTCCGGCGGCGTGGTGCCGTGGATCAAGCAGCTCAACAACACCGCCGTGTCGGTGGATCAGCTGGGCCAGCGCAAGGGCGCCATCGCGGTCTATCTGGACATCTTCCACCGCGATATCGAGTCGTTCCTGGATCTGCGCCTGAACAACGGCGACCAGCGTCTGCGCGCGCACGACGTGTTCACCTCGGTGTGCATCCCCGACCTGTTCATGGAAGCGGTCGAGCGTCGCGGCGACTGGTACCTGTTCGACCCGCACGAAGTGAAGCGCATCAAGGGCTGGTACCTGCAGGACTTCTTTGATGAGAAGAAGGGCGATGCCAACAGCAGCTTCCGTCGCAAGTACGAAGAAGTGGTGGCCGACGAGCGCATCACGCGCAAGACGGTCAAGGCGATCGAAATCTTCAAGCGCATCATGGTCAGCCAGCTGGAAACCGGCAACCCGTTCATGTTCTATCGCGATGAAGTCAATCGCAAGAACCCGAACAAGCACGAGGGCATGGTCTATTCGTCCAACCTGTGCACCGAGATCCTGCAGAACATGAGCCCCACGCGGATGATGCAGGAGATCATCAGCGGCAATCAGATCGTCACCACCAAGAAAGCGGGCGACTTCGTCGTGTGCAACCTGTCCTCGATCAACCTGGGCCGCGCGATCATCGCGCAGGACGACCAGGCCGATCTGCTGGGCGCCGACGTGCTGGAGCGCTTGATCCCGATCCAGGTGCGCATGCTCGACAACGTGATCGATCTCAATCAGCTCCCCGTACCGCAGGCCACCATCACCAATCAGAAGTACCGCGCGATTGGCCTTGGCACCTTCGGCTGGCACCATTTGCTGGCGCAAAAGAGCATCCACTGGAATGCCAAGGAAGCCGAGGACTACAGCGACGAGCTGTACGAGCGCATCAACTACCTGACCGTCCAGGCGAGCATGCAGCTGGCCAAGGAAAAGGGCACCTACAGCGTGTTTCGCGGCAGCGACTGGCACACCGGCGAGTACTTCCGTGCGCGCGACTACAATAGCCCGCAGTGGCTGGAGCTGTCGGCGCAGGTGGCGGTCAACGGCGTGCGCAATGCCTGGATGCTGGCAGTTGCGCCGAACATGAGCACCGCGCAGATCGCCGGCTCCACCGCCTCGATCGATCCGATCTACAGCGCGTTCTATTACGAGGAAAAGAAGGACTTCCGTCGTCCTGTCGCCGCTCCCGGCCTGTCGCTGGAAACCTGGCCGTACTACGAAAAGGGCGCCTACCATGTCGACCAGTTCGCCAGCGTGCGCCAGAACGCGCGTCGCCAGCGCCACATCGACCAGTCGATCAGCTTCAACTTCTACGTGCCCAGCACCATCCGTGCGAGCACGCTGCTGGATCTGCACATGACCGCCTGGCGCGAAGGTTTGAAGACCACGTACTACGTGCGCTCCAACGATATCGATATCAGCGAGTGCGAGTGGTGCAGTAGCTAAAGCGCATTCGCGCTTTCGCTTCCACAGTTCGCGTTGCGAACTGTGGACCCTGCTTCATCAGCTCCCACACCCCGCGCCTTTGGCGCGCCCCCTGACTCAGGGGGCTTTCCTCCAGAACGATTGCTGCCGCCGTCCCCGCGTCACGCGGGCGACTGCCCGGAACACGAGTAGAGACCCACATGTCCGCAACACCGCTTGAGCGCATCAAGATCCTGGAGCCGCGTCACCCGAACCGCTCCACCGCCATCATCAATGGCGAAACCTCCGGCATCCTCAACTGGAACGACATCCCGTACCCGTCCTTCTATCGGGCCTACAAGGAGCTGTCGACCAACTTCTGGATCCCTGACGAGGTGGACATGAAGGGCGACGCGCGCCAGTACAACGAGCTGTCGGCGCGCGAAAAGAATGCCTACGATTCGATCATCGGTTTGCTGGCCACGCTGGATTCGCCGCAGACGCGCTTCATCTACAACGTCGCCGAATACATCACCGACCCGGCTGCGCATGCCAATGCCGCGATCATCGGCCAGCAGGAAGTGATCCATAACGAGAGCTACAGCTACGTGCTGGCCTCGATCACCGGCCTGGCTGACCAGAACCGCGTGTTCGAGCTTGCCCGCACGCACCCGACCATCATCAAGCGCAACGCACCGATCATGGGCGCCTACGACGACTTCCTGCGCGACAAGACGGCTGAAACGCTGATCCGCGCGCTGATCCAGTCCTCGATCCTGGAAGGCATCAACTTCTATTCCGGCTTTGCGTATTTCTACAATCTGGTCCGCCAGAACCGCATGACCGGCACCGGCAAGATCATCAGCTTCATCAACCGCGACGAGCTGGCCCATTCCAAGTTCATCAGCGAGCTGATTCGCGCCATCATCGGCGAGAACCAGGCGCTGCAGGGCGATGAGCTCACCGATTACGTGCACAAGGCCTTCGAGCACGCGATCGATCTGGAAACGGTGTGGACCGCCGAAGTGCTGGACGGCATCGACGGCATCGACGTCGACGAGATGATCCGCTACGTGAAGTACCGCGCCAACAAGATGGCCGGCATGCTCGGCATCGAGAAGCTGTACGAAGGCGCCAACGACAACGTGATGCCGTGGATCAAGGCCTACGCCGACAACTTCACCGAGACCAAGACCGACTTCTTCGAGATGCGCAATGCCAGCTACAAGAAGACCAACTCGGATAACGGCTTCGACGATTTGTAAGGTTGGTTGTAGCTCTTTCAGATTTTTTGTTTGAAAGCTAGCCTCTTCTCATCTCACTTTGAGGTAGTCATGGGTAACAAAATCGACGGAGAGGTTAGCGCAAGCAGAATTCTGCTTGGAAATCAGTACGCGCACATCGAGGAACTGGAAGGCGCATGGGAGCTTGCTCATTACCAAAATCCTTATCGTTATGCTGACAGGGACGTAGGCCGTAGGGTCAACGTCGATAAATCTCACAATGATGACTCCATCAAGCTTGCTGTGCGCGCTCTCCATCGCGACCTTTGGAACAGGAGGAATGAGTTTGGACTTGGTTCTCGGCATCGGCCGATCGATCTTCTACGACCTGAGCTAGCAGCAAAAATACTCGGTTATGAATTTCAGGAAGTACCGAGTCTCGGTTGGATGATGCAAGGTCGGAGGCAAATCGCTGTGGCTGGCTTGATTGACCAGGCTAGTCGAACGATTAAGCTTGCCCGAGACATAGAGCCTAGCGTTGCTCGCTTCACTGCAGCTCATGAAATCGGGCACGCGGTTCTCCATCCACATCTATCTGGTCTACATCGCGATCGTCCTCTTAAGGGGGCGAAGATTGGGCGAAATCCCGTCGAGCGCGAGGCTGATGCGTTTGCAACTATTTTTTTGATGCCAGAACGGCTTGTGTGCGAAGAGTTCGGTTGGCGGTTCCTCGGACCATTTGCGCTTAATGAGCAGACTTCTTTTGCGCTGATGGGTCGGCCTCTATGGGAGGTTGAAGAGCTTTTCCCAACACTTCGTCATGTTTCTCGGCATCTGGCGGGTGCTGCTAGTTTCAATGGGCAAAATTTTAAATCATTGGCTGAACTTTTCGGCGTCAGTAATGAAGCCATGGCTATTAGGCTCGAAGAGTTGAAATTAGTAGTCGGATAAGTAACTCGAACCGTATGAAAATTTTGCTGGCCCTGGCATCGTTGAGCGGCAACACCCGTGATGTGGCGCGCAGTGTCGCGCTGCACTGCGAGGTGGCCGGTCACACGGTGACCTGGTTGGAAACCGATGTGCAGCGGCTTGACCAGGTGCCACATGCGCCCGGGCAGTACGATTTGTTTCTGCTTGGCAGCTGGACCAGCAACGGCGGCCGCACGCCGGCAGAGATGAAACGTTTCATCGTCGAGCTGGTCGAGACGTTGGGCAAGCCGCCGCGTGTTGCCGTCTTCGGGACGGGCGAAACGCAGTGGGGCGAAGAATTTTTTTGCGGCGCGGTGCATCGCATCGCGCGCTTCTTCGACAGCCCGTTCCCGTGTTTGACCATCGAACAGATGCCCCACGGCCAGCGCGACGCGCAGGCCATCGTCGCCTGGACCGATACGGTTCTGGCCCAATGCAAGAACGATCCCAATGCAGACCATTACCGTCACGTCGCCTGAGCACTACACCCAGACCCTGGCCGCGCATCCGCGTGCGCTGGTGGATTTCTACAAGGACAACTGCCCGGGTTGCCGCATGCTGGACATGTCGCTGGACAAGTTCGCCAACAGCGATGCCGCCAATGGCGTGGCCTTGTTGAAGGTCAAGCTGGAGGTGGTGGGCGAGGACTTCTTCCGCGACCTGGGCCTGCGCCAGACGCCGACCCTGGCGCTATACCGCGACGGCAGCGAGGTGGCGCGGCTGCCTGGCTTCCAGTCGCCGGCGCAGGTGGAAGCGGCGGTACGCAACGGCCTGTGAGCATGCCGGCTGTCCATCGCAGACAGCAATGCGCACGACCGTCACCATCGTCGCCTGGAGCTTCCTGCTGGCGGGGCTGGGGCTGTTGACCGGTGCGGCGCTATTGCCAAATCAGGCGCGCTGGATCCTATTGCGGTTGGGTGTGGCATTTGGTGGCGTGGGCGGAGGCATCCTCGGCTATCGCGTGTGGCATGCGCGCCGCGCCGCGTGGTTGCGCCGGCATGGCACGGTGGTGGAAGCGAGCTTCGTTGAGGTCGAGCTCAATACCTCGCTGGAGGTCAACGGCAAGCATCCGTTTCGCATTCTTGCCCAACGCCACGACCGCACGCACAACACGCTAACCGAGTATCGCAGCGAAAATCTGTGGACCGATCCGCAGCCGTTCCTGAGTGATGGGCAGGCGCTGCGCGTGTTCGTCGACCCGCAGCGCGCAGCGCGCTACTCCATGGACCTGAGCTTCCTGCCGACGCTGCACAGCTGATCGTGCTGCCTTTCCTTTCTTCTTTCGGTACCGCCTCATGACCAGCGCCACATCCGTGCCACCGATCGAAGCCCGCATGGCCGAGATCGTGTGCCCAACCACACCAACCATATGGGCACGCTGTTCGGGGGACAGGCGTTGGCGTGGATGGACAAGGCCGCGTTTCTGGCGGCGTCGCGTTATGCGCGGCGTGCGGTAGTCACTGCGCGCTCGGATCAGGTGGATTTCAAGTTGCCGATCCGGCAGGGCCAGATGGTGGAAACCGTCGCGCGCGTGGTGTCGGTGGGGCGCAGCTCGATCAAGGTGGAAGTGGAACTGATCGCCGAGGACCTGCTCAGCGGCGCACGCGAGCTGTGTACGCGCGGCCACTTCGTGATGATTGCGCTCGGTGCCGATGGCAAGCCGACGGCGGTGACGCCGTTGCCAGCCGTCGCCGGCTGACTGCGCTTCGGCTGGCTGCGCTTATTCCTCGACCTCGCGGTCTTCGCGCTTGGTCTCTTCCATCGCTTCGGGCTCCAGCTCTTCGGCGCTGCGATTGAGCTTGACGAATACGCCCCAGGCGATCAGCAGCAACGCTGCGCATGAGCCGACCGCGGCCGCATACGGCAGCTTGGCCGGGTCGTCGTGCATCAGCTCGAAGATCGACACCAACGTCTCGATGGCCAGCGCGATCACGATCACCACGAAAAAGCGCGACAGGTAGCGGCGCACGCGCGTGGGCCCGCTGACTTTGACATCGCGCAGGATCTCTTCTTCGAAGATGGTCTGGCCCAGCTCCAGCGTCACCAGTGCCACGGTAAGCAGGCCGATGGCCTCCAGCACCACGTTGAAGCGGTCGCGTACCACCATGTCGCCGCCCGGCGTAAAGCCATGCCACAACTCCAACCCGGCCATCGCCACCAGACCCACCGCGCACAGCACGAAGAACGCCAGGATTACGAAATGACCGGCACGGAACAGGTGGCTAAGCAGCTTCATGATGATGACGGCGATGGAGGGATGCAGAGCATCGTGTGCGTGGCGTCGCGGCGGTGCGAAGGCTACGCCAGGCACACCCGGCCTCATCCGGCGCTTTGCGCCACCTTCTTCCGCATGCGGAAGAAGGGATCTACCGGAGCTAGGCGGTGGAGTGGCAAGAAGGTCGACGCGGCGGCGCAAAGGCCACGGCGAGCAGATGCGCCCTCATCTGGCGCTTCGCACCACCTTCTCCCGCACGCGGGAGACGGATCTGCCGGGGCCAAGTGGCGTAGGAGTACGCAGGCCGTTCTGCCAGTCATGCAGCGGTAGCGATCACTCCCTTCTCCCGCTTGCGGGGGAAGGTGCCCGAAGGGCGGATGGGGGCGAGGCATGCGTCG
Source organism: Xanthomonas nasturtii (assembly GCF_023337365.3). Lineage (NCBI taxonomy): Bacteria > Pseudomonadati > Pseudomonadota > Gammaproteobacteria > Lysobacterales > Lysobacteraceae > Xanthomonas > Xanthomonas nasturtii. The sequence goes on along the minus strand of NZ_CP142084.2, from coordinate 4,481,809 downwards.
CATGCGCACAGTCGCCCGCCATCCCCATCAGCTCTGCCGCAACACCTGATACGCCTGCAGATGCACATGCGCCGCCATCAACAATGGTGCATTGCGGCCGGTTTCGCGTACGCGCTTGAGCATGTCGCCGACGATCTGCGCTGCTTCCACGTCCTGGCCTGCTTCCAGGTCGCGCAGCATCGAGGCCTTGAGCGGGGAGTCCACCTGCAGCAGGGTCTGCAGCGCCTTGGCGCGCGCAGCTTCCGGGATCGACTGCCCGGCCGCGTCGGCCGCCCACAGGCATTCGTTGTACAGGCCGTTGATCAAGGCCCGCCCATCGTCGGTGGCGACGATCGCCCCGACCGGCGCGCGCATCAGGCAGGTGGCCGCCGCCAGCGCGGTGAGGAAGCTGTATTTGATCCACTGCTCCTGCGCAATCTGCGCGCTGGCTACATGGTCGATGCCGGCCTGCGTGCACGCCGCGGCAAACGCCTGCACGCGCGCCGAATCCGCGCTGCCATCGCGCTCGCCGAATGTCAGCGATGCCGGCTTGCCCAGATGCAGGATCTCGCCGTGCTCGCCCTTGGTGGCGCTGATGAAGCACAGCCCGCCCAGCACCCGTGCCGCGCCGAAACGCTCGTCCAGTGCTGCGTAATGGCGCAGGCCGTTGAGGATCGGCAACACCGTGGTGTGCGCGCCCACCGCAGGCGCAATCGCCTCGATCGCGCTGTCCAGGTCATAGGCCTTGCAGCTGAGGATCACCAGATCGAACGGTTGCTGCGCCACCAACGCCGGCAAGTCCTGCGTGGTGACATGCGCCACCGGCACCTGTGCATCGCCGAGTGGGCTGCGGATGCGCAAGCCTTCGGCCTGCAGCTGCGCCGCGCGCGCATCGCGCACCAGGAAGGTGACATCGATACCGGCCTGCGCCAGGCGCCCGCCGAAATAACCGCCGGTGCCACCGGCACCGAGGATGAGGATATGCATCAAAATCTCCGTTCAGCTTGATGGTTGGAGCGTGTCGGGGCAGGGTGTTAAGCTGGCGACCGGATCGGGGATTCTCGGTCGGCATCAGGCTCTGGCAGAATCGCCGGGGCCTTTTGTTTTATGGGAAGCACTTCAATCCGTAGCCGAGGTAACGGCCAGTCGCATCCTTGTCCAGCTTCTGCTCGATGACATCCCACGCGCGATTGGGTTGGTCGGGGCGCAACTGCCGCATACCGATTGGACGCGCGACCAGATCAGCCAGTTGAAGTCCGATCGCGTTGCTTTTCTTGTCGCAGATCACCGGATCGAATGGCATTTCGACACCAGAAAAATTGTCGCCGCCACAGATGCGGCGAAATGCCAATTCCAGATCCTGATCCTCGTTATGTCCACGTGCCTCGCACAGAACGTGCGTGGTCAATGCTGCCCCGCGTTGCGCGACCTGGCCCTGTTTGCCGAGCTTGTAGTACATCCGCTCAAGGCAGAAACGCATCGAGATTTCGTAAGGATTTTCCCCGCGCTGGCGATCCTGAAGGCGACGCTTGTCGATAACAGCAGAAAAAATGGTCATCGGTGCGGACGCCAACGCATCTGTCAGGGCATCGATAAACGCCTGTTTCTTCTGGCGATCACGCAACACCGAAAACGCGCCGATATCGCGGCGTATCTCGCGTTCGTGCAGCACCACGGCATCGTGGCCGAACGTCGCGAACTTGATTCGTTGAATGGCCGGTACCACTGCAGCCCTGTAATCGCGTTTGCTGATCAAGCAGCACGACAGCACGAACAGCGGGAAGGCCGGGTCAATGGTGGCCATCCCGTGGTCGCCGCTTTCATCCACAAACACGATGTAGTCGCTGAACTGCACTGTCAGCTCCGCAACCCCACACCACGCCTCAGCAGCCACAGCGCCAGTGCGCTGAGCACCGCGACAAAGCCCAGCATCAGCGCGTAGGCGACCCAGATCGGTACGTCCGAGCTGCCGAGCAGGCCGTAGCGGAAGGCGTTGACCATGTAGAAGATCGGGTTGGCATGGGTGGCCGCCTCGGCCCAGCCGGGTAGCAGTTTGACCGAATAGAACACGCCGCCCAGGTAGGTCAGCGGGGTCAGGATGAAGGTGGGCACGATCGCCACATCGTCGAACTTCTTGGCATAGACCGCGTTGACGAAGCCGGCCAGCGAAAAGATGATCGCGCCCAGCAGCACGGTGGTCAGCGTGACGAACGGATGCGGGATACGCACCGGGGTGAAGAACATCGCGATGATCAGCACGATTGCCCCGACCATCACCCCGCGCAACACCGCGCCGGAGACATAGCCCCACAGGATCACCCAGTTGGGCATCGGGCTGACCAGCAGCTCTTCCACATGGCGGCCGAACTTGGCGCCGAAGAAGCTGGAGGAAATGTTGCCGTAGCTGTTCTGGATCACGCTCATCATCACCAGGCCCGGCACGATGAACTGCATGTAGCTGTAGCCGCCCATGTCGCCGACGCGCGAGCCGATCAGCCGGCCGAAGATCAGGAAGTACAGCGTCATGGTGATGGCTGGCGGCACCAGGGTCTGGCCCCAGATGCGCAGGATGCGCTGCACTTCGCGGCGCACGATGGTGCCCAGCGCAATCCAGTTGCGTTGGCGGGGTGTGGCGGGCGTGGCGGACATCGACGGCTCCGAAGGACTCATGGGTGACCTGCCGGGCGCGCGGGCGCCGCTGCCGCAGGGGCCGGGTCGGCAAGGGTCTCGCCGGGCCCGGTCAGGCGAACGAACAATTCTTCCAGCCGGTTGCTCTTGGTGCGCATCGAGCGCACCCGGATGCCGGCATCGCCCAGTGCGGCGAACACGCGGTTGAGGTCCATGGCGCGCGGCATGTCCAGATCCAGCGTATGGCCGTCGATGGCGGTGAGCGTGGTGCCTTCGATCGCCGGCAGCTGCGCGGGCAGGTCACCGTCGATATCGAACAGGAAACCTTCCACGTCGAGCTTGGCCAGCAGCTCGCGCATCGGCCCCTGGGTGACGATCTGGCCGTGGTTGATGATGGCCAGGTTGCGGCACAGGTGCTCGGCTTCTTCCAGGTAATGGGTGGTCAGGATGATGGTGGTGCCGGCGGCGTTGATGTCCTTGAGTACGCGCCACATGTCGCGGCGGATCTCGATGTCCACACCGGCGGTGGGTTCGTCCAGGATCAGCAGGCGCGGCTGGGTCATCATGGCGCGGGCGATCATCAGCCGGCGCTTCATGCCGCCGGAGAGCGTGCGGCTCATGACCTGGGCCTTTTCCCACAGGTGCGCGCGGCGCAGTTCCACTTCGGCCAGCGCCTCGGCCTCGCGCCGCGGCATGCCGTAGAAACCGGCGTAGTTGACCAGGATGTCGAAGGGTTTTTCGAACAGGTTGAAGTTGATTTCCTGCGGCACCAGGCCGATCAGGCGCATCGCCTCGCTGCGATGGGTGACCAGGTCGGTACCGAACACCTCAACCTGCCCGCCGGACAGGTTCACCAGCGAGCTGATGATGCCGATCAGGGTGGATTTGCCGGCGCCATTGGGGCCGAGCAGGGCGAAGAAATCGCCCGGAACCACGTCCAGCGACACGCCCTTGAGCGCCTGGGTGCCGTTGTCGTAGGTCTTGCGCAGGTCGCACACGCGCAGGGCGGGCGCCATGGGAGAGGGTGAATTCAAGATGGTCCTTCGCGCCAGGGTGCCGGCGCAGCGAGTTGCAGCCCGTTATTATAGAAGCCCGTTGGGGTTTGCCCCGATCACAGACTGTCCCAAATACGTTCGTGCCCGTTCAATTCCCCCTCAAGCTTGTCGACCGGCGCATGATTGCGCCCACCGTGGCCCACTGCCAGTTCGTGCGTGACGACGGGCAGCCGCTGGATTTCCAGCCCGGCCAGTTCATCCAGATCCATTTCGATTACGCCGATGGCACGCCGACCAAGCGCAGCTATTCGCTGGCGACCATCCACGACCACGCGCTGGGGCCGGGCGAGGCGGTGGAGATCGCGGTGAGCTTCGTGCCCGGCGGCTCGGCCACGGCGCTGTTCGAAGGCCTGGAGATCGGCGACCAGCTGCTGGCCAGCGGGCCCTACGGCCGCCTCTGCCTGCAGCCGGGCGACCACAACCAGCGCTATGTGCTGATCGCCACCGGCACCGGGGTCACCCCGTACCGGTCGATGCTGCCGTTGCTGGCCGAGGCGATCGCCACCCGTGGCGTGCAGGTGGTCCTGCTGCAGGGCGCGCGCACGCCGGCCGAGCTGCTGTACGGCGAGGATTTCCGCGCGTTTGCCGAGGCGCATCCGCAGTTCCGCTACGTGCCGTGTTTCTCACGCGAGTTGCCCGCCCAACCGCATGCCGATGTGCGGCATGGTTATGTGCAGCAGCATCTGGCCGCGTTCGCACCCGATGCCGCGCACGATATCGCCTACCTGTGCGGCAACCCGGACATGGTGGACACCTGCCTGGAGGCGCTGAAGGTGGCCGGGCTGCCCAGTGCGCAGATCCGTCGCGAGAAGTACGTCAGCTCCACGCCGCCCAAGGTCTGAGGCGGCATGCAGGCGGCGCGCCCGCGGCCTGCCCCTGCCTGTGCGCTGTGACGACAGGCGGCGCGGCGCCGCCTTGCTGCGGCGCTAGGCCATTGCGGCCCGAAGCGCCGGCGGGCGCTGCAGCTCCACCGTGACATGCACCAGTTCTTCGTGGATCTGCAGTGCGTTGCGCACCAGCTGCGCGTCGATATCGGCTGCGGTGACCAGGCTGACGACGCAGGCATATCGCTCGCTGCCGACGCGCCAGACATGCAGATCGGCGATGTCGATCGCATGGGGAAGCTCGGCGATGACCTGCTTCACTTCTGCTACCACCGGTGCGTCCATTTCCGCATCCAGCAATACGCTGCCGGTGCTGCGCAGCAGGCCCCAGGCCCAGACGGTGACCAGCACCGCACCCACAATGCCCATGATGGGATCCAGCCAGGTCACGCCCCAGTGCATGCCGGCCACCAGCGCCACAATCGCAAGCACCGAGGTCGCCGCGTCGGCCACCACGTGCAGATATGCGGCACGCAGATTGAGATCGCTGTGCGCATCGTGGTGATGACCATGACCATGACCATGACCATGACCATGACCATGACCATGATGTCCGTGCGTGTGCGCATGGCCATGACTGTCATGCGCGTGCGCGTGGCCGTGCGGATGACCATGCGCGTGGCCATGCCCATGCGAATCGCGCAACCACCATGCGCAGATCAGGTTCACCAGCAGGCCGATCACCGCAATCACGGTGGCTTCCTGATACTGGATGGCTTTGGGCGTCAACAGCCGTTCCACCGACTGGAACGCCATCAGCCCGGCCACGCCCAGCAGCAGGATCGCGCTGGTGTAACCGCCCAGTACCTCGACCTTCCAGGTGCCGAAGCTGAAACGCACATCGCCGGCATGCTGCCGTGCGAAGCGATAGGCGAACAACGCCAGCCCCAGCGCCAGCGCGTGCGAACTCATATGCCAGCCGTCGGCGAGCAGGGCCATGGAGTTGAGCGTCCAACCGCCCACGATCTCCACCACCATCATGATCACGGTCAGGATCACCGCCTTGCGGGTGCTGCGTTCGGCGAGCGGGTTGGCGCTGGCAAAGGTGTGCGACTGCGTGCAATGCGGCGCGGGGTGCGTGATCGACATCGGCGGTGGCTCTGGCTAAGGTACCCCCACAGGGTATCCCAAATACCCCTGGGGGGTATAGTTCGATGGCACATCTGAATCAGGACAAATCCAAACTGCTTGCGCGCGTGCGCAGGATCCGTGGGCAGGTGGAAGGGCTGGAAAAAGCCTTGGCGCAGGACGTGGAGTGCACCGCGTTGCTGACCCAGGTGGCTGCGTTCCGCGGCGCGGCGCAGGGCTTGATGGTCGAGCTGCTCAGCGCGCATCTGAAGCATCACGTTGCCGCGCCGGAGGCACTGGGCGAGCGCGAGCTGGCGGTGGATGACATCACAGCCATCCTCAAGACCTATCTCAAGTAAGCGCGACCACCGCGACGAGCGGGCGTAGTCAGGTGTGCGTGGTCTTCGCCTGGTACGGCATGCGCGGGCCGTCTCACGCATGCAACCGCGTGAGCCAACGCGGGTGACAAACCGCATCGCACGCCTCACGCCAGCAAAGACGGTGCGCGCGATGCGGACAGGCGCGTCGCGCGCTGGAGTGCCTGCATCAAGGTGGAGTGCCGATGACGCAGACCGCGCATGGCCGATTGCAGTGCGCGGCCCGGTGCCATGCACGCTCAGCGCGCCGTCGGCTCCAGTGTCAGCAGCACCACATCGTTGCTGCGCATCGGCAGGCTGATCTCGACCAGGCCATCGGCGCCCAAGCGCACGCGACGATCCTGTTGGGGCACATCGCGCGTGGCCTGTTGCAGCGGCGTCAACTGACGCGGCGCCAACTCCTTGGGCATGCCCATGTCGATATCCAGCGACAGCGGGTCGTTGCGCCGGTAGCCGGTCTTGCGCACCTGCAGCTGGTAGGTGCCAGCCGGCACATGCGTCACGCGCATGCGCAGCGGTGCGCTGTCGGTGGCTGGCGCCTGCTCGGTATTAAACGACGTATTGCTCACCGCCTGCACCGGCTGCTGCCAATCCCACACCAGCGCAGCCAGACGCTTGCCGTCCACTGCGGCCAATGCATGCGCATCGGCGAGCGGAATCTCGCGGCCCTTGAGCGCGTTCAAGTATTTGTAGGCGAACCAAGCCGGCTTGCGAATGCCTTCGCGGTTCATCAGCCCGAACCCGCCATGGAACGGCGTAGGCGGCGGGCCGGGTTCTTCGAACAGATCGGTATAGGTCCAGTAACTCATGCCCTGCACCAGGCCTTTGACCTGCTTGAGCTTGGTCAGGATGTAGGATGCGTTGATGTAGCTGTCGTGCACGTAATCGCGTGGCGTGTAGCTGCTGCTCCACTCGGTGAGGTACAGCGGCAGATCCGGGAATGGCGAGGCCTGGATCTGTGCATGGACGCGGCGCACATCGCCAACAATGGCATCCGGCGATGCAGACAATTTGACGTCCTGCTTGCCGTTTTCATCCAGAAAGCCGCCGTCCACGCCGTAGGTATGCGTGGTCACGAAATCGATCGGCAGCTTGCAGAAAATCCGAACGCATTGCCGCTTCCGCTGAAGGTCGAGCAGGCAGCGTAACGCAGTGCGGCAGAGCACTGCAGACCAGACGAAGTGACATGGAACGGCTGACAGACGGGCTGCGCACTTGCCAGGCGGGTCCCGCCGTTGCTGCGAACCCTGACGTAACACGCGTACGCTGCGGTTCCTGTGCGCCGTCTGCAGCCACTGACGACTGCTCGCGACGTGTTGTTAGCCGCTCCTGGACCAGGCAACGGAGACGTACGCAGATGTGTCCGCTCGAATGTGTAAAGGATGCTTGACAGAAGGACTCGGCAAGCGCATCTTGCCTGTCAAGCGCACTTGACAGGCGAATGCGATGCGGCAGCGGCGTAAGCAAATGGAATGCGGGCATGGCTGCGCAGCAAAACGTGCTGTGCACACCGTCGCCGGACGTATGCGCAGTGAGTACGCCGTGCATGCACCCGTTGCGCCGAGGCCGTGCAAATGACCCGCTGCAAGCGCAACGCGCTGCTGGTGTTCTTGCTGGGCCTGGTCTTGCTCGGCATCGGGCTGCTGGGGGTGTGGCAGGTGCTGCCCTTGAACAATTACATCGCCGGGCTTAGCGCCGGTATCGGTGGCTCGTGCATGCTGCTGTCGCTGCCGATGTGGCTGGCGCGCAGCGACATGCGCGACAGCACCCGCCCTGCCTTGGCACACCGCTATTACCGTGAATTCGGCGTACCGATGCTGGTGTACGTGGCGGTGATGCTGTTTTGGCGTTACCTGCTTGCGCACGTGGCCCCGAACTGGGCGCGGGTGCTGATTGCCTTGCTGCCGGCATTGCTGGTGGTGCTGGTGATTCGCGCGGTGGCGCGTTACGTGCGCGATTGGGACGAGATGCAACGGCGTATCGAGCTGGAAGCGATCGCCATTGCCGCCGGCCTGGTCAGCCCTGCGTACATGACCGCCGGATTTCTGCAGGCCGCCGAGCTGATCGACATCCCGGCAAGCGCGGCGATGCTGTGGGTGTTCCCGCTGCTGTGCGCCATCTATGGCATCACCAAAAGCATCCATACGCGTCGTTTTGCATGAATAGCCGCGTGCGCGAATTGCGCGAGGCCAGTGGCTGGTCGCAAGGGGAGCTGGCCGAGCGGTTGGGCGTGTCGCGGCAGACCATCAATGCGTTGGAAACCGGAAAATACGATCCCAGCTTGCCGTTGGCGTTTCGGATCGCACGGTTGTTCGGGGAGTCGATCGAGCACGTTTTTCTTTACGAAGACGGGCATTAGAGCGTGTTATGCACCTTGAGATGAGATGCGTTGGCGGTCAGCGGCGCGCGCTCCGTGCCGCTGACCGCCAACCCTCCGGGAAGCGCCCTGTGGCGCGCCGATACCGCGTTGCGCGCCTTGCCCAGGCGGGCAGCCTGGGCCGCAGCGCACGCCTTGCCTCGACGCGCCACAGGACGCTTCGCACTCACCTCAAAGTACATAACACGCTCTAGTTGCAGCGGTCACGTATGGCCGCATGCAATGTCAGGGGACAGGGAATACCAGGAGATAGGATGACGATGCTCAAGCAATCCACAGTGGTGGCAGTGCTGGTCGCGATGCTGGCTGCCGGATGCCAGCGCGCCGCAGCGCCCGCCAAGGAGAGGGACGTTGCCGGAAAAACTGCCGCCGCAACCCCGGGCAACACCGCGCAGCAGCCCGCTGCGACAACGCCGCCCGGCAGCGTCGCGGGCAATCGCTACGGCGCGCTGCAGTTCACGCCGTGCACGTTGAGCTCTGGCGGCGCCGCCGGCAATATCGAAGCGCAGTGCGCCAGTCTGCGCGTGCCGGAAAATCCGGCCGCGCCGAGCGGGCGCAGCATCGCCTTGAAGATCGCCTGGCTGGAAAGCGATGCCGGCGCCGGCAGCACGCCGGACCCGGTGTTCTTCATTGCCGGTGGGCCGGGGCAGTCGGCAACCGAGGTCGCGGCCATCGTGGACATGGGGCTGCATGAGGTGCGCAAGCAGCGCGACATTTTTCTGGTCGATCAGCGCGGTACCGGTGGCTCGCATCCGCTGGAATGTCGCGATGCGGCCGGCAAGCCGCTGGACCTGGAAAACAGCAGCGCGGCCAGCGCCGAGCAACTGACCGACTATGCGCGCAGGTGCGCCGAGGGTTTGCGCAACGATGCCGACCCGCGCTACTTCACCACCAGCGAAGCCATCGGCGATCTGGACGCGGTACGCGCCGCATTGGGCGTGCAAACGTTGAACCTGATCGGTGCCTCGTACGGCACGCGTGTGGCGCAGCACTATGCCGCGCGCTATCCGCAGCACACCCGCACCGTGGTGATCGATGGTGTGGCGCCGAACGATCTGGTGATCGGCGGCGAGTTCGCACGCACCTTCGAAGATGCGATCGCGCTGCAGTCGGCGCAATGCCGTCAACAACCTGCCTGCGCCAAGCGCTTTCCGGTGGATACCGCCACGCAGTTGCGCCAGGTGGTCGAGCGGTTGCGGCAGGCACCGGTGGCCGTGGAGTATCGCGACCCGCGCACAGGTGCCGTGCGCCATGAGCAGGTCACTGCCGACACCGTCGTGGGGCTGGCGTTCGGATTCTCGTATGCGCCGGAAACCGCCTCGCTGTTGCCGCTGGTGCTGGACGAAGCCGCCGCAGGCCGTTATGCCTCGTTGATGGCGTTGGCGCAGATGAGCGCATCGGGCATGTCCGATCAGATGAATCGCCTGATGCAATGGTCGGTGTTGTGCAGCGAAGATGCCGGGCGTTATCACGCACCCGCACAGAAGGACACCACCTTGCTGGGCAACGAGGTGGCCGAGATGTTCTTCGCACCGTGCAAGGTGTGGCCATCAAAGCCGGCACCGGCGGCTGCGAGCGCGCCGTTCCGCTCGACGCTGCCGGTGTTGCTGCTCTCCGGGCAGCTCGATCCGGTGACACCGCCACGCTACGCCGAACGGGTGCTGCAAGGCCTGCCCAATGGCCGCCACGTGATTGCGCCCGGGCAGGGGCATGGCGTGTTCCGGCTGGGTTGCATGCCCAAGGTGCTGAGCCAGTTTCTGCAGACCGCCGACGCCAAGGCGCTGGATACCAGCTGCGTGGCCAGCCTCAACACCGTGCCTGCCTTTACCTCGTTCAACGGATGGGAACCATGAGCCGCATCGACCACGCCACGGAGGCGCTCGCATGATCGTCGTCGATACCCTGCACAAGTCGTTCAAGACCAAGACCGGGCTGGTGAAAGCCGTCGATGGGGTCAGTTTCAGCGCTGGCGATGGCCAGATCACCGGGCTGCTCGGTCCCAACGGCGCCGGCAAGACCACCACCTTGCGCATGCTTTACACGCTGATGTCGCCCGACCAGGGCAGCGTCACTGTCGACGGCGTGGATGTCGCCCGCGACCCGGTGACGGTGCGCCGCGCGCTCGGCGTGTTGCCGGATGCGCGCGGGGTCTACAAGCGGCTGACCGCACGCGAAAACATCGCCTACTTCGGTGAGTTGCATGGCCTGTCGCGCACGCAGATCGCGCAGCGCACGGGTTTGCTGTCCAAGGCGTTGGACATGGACGACATTTTGGACCGTCAGACCGAAGGCTTCAGCCAGGGCCAGCGCACCAAGACCGCCATTGCGCGGGCGTTGGTGCACGACCCGCGCAATGTGATTCTGGACGAGCCCACCAACGGCCTGGATGTGATGACCACCCGCGCCATGCGCGGCTTCCTGCAGCAGCTGCGCGCGGAGGGACGTTGCGTGATCTTTTCCAGCCACATCATGCAGGAGGTGGCGGCGCTGTGCGATCGCATCGTCATCATCGCCAAGGGCACGGTGGTGGCATCCGGCAGCGCCGACGAACTGCGCGCCGCCACCGGCGAAGACAACCTGGAAGACGCCTTCGTCAAGGTGATCGGCTCGGACGAGGGGCTGCACGCATGAGCACCACATCGTTGTTGTCCACGCTGTGGACCGTGCTGCGCAAGGAACTGCGCGACATCTCACGCGACCGCCGCACCCTGGCATTGGCGTTGCTGTTGTCGCCGTTGCTGTACCCGATCCTGATCCTGGGCATGGGCGCCCTGAGCGAAAGCCGGGTGCGCACGCAGATCGACAAGCCGCTGGACATCCCCACGCTCGGTCGCGCCAACGCACCGAATCTGGTGCGGTTTCTGGCTGCGCAAGGGCTCAACGCGGTGGACGCGCCCGCCGATCTGACCGCGGCGATTCGCAACCAGGATGTCGACGTGGCGCTGCGCATCAGCGACAGCTATGCGCAGGATTGGCGCGAAGGCCGGCCGGCGCTGGTGGAAGTCATCAAGGACAGCACGCGGCGCGAGGCCGACGTGCCGAGCATGCGCCTGCAGGCCGCGCTCAGCGGTTATAGCCAGCAGGTCGGTGCTTTGCGGTTGCTGGCGCGCGGTATCGATGCGCAGGTGAGCCGGCCATTGGAAATCGCTGCGCAGGACCTGGCCACCGCCGAAGCCAAGCGCGGCCAGATGATGGCGATGCTGTTGCCGGTGCTGCTGGTGATCACCTCATTTTTGGGCGGCGCCTCGTTGATTCTGGATGCCACCGCCGGCGAGCGCGAGCGCCAATCGCTTGAGCCCTTGCTTGCCACGCCCGCCCCACGCAGCGCGATCGTCAGCGGCAAGATCGCGGCGGCCTGCGTGATCGGCATGGTGTCGCTAGTGCTCACGTTGTTGGCATTCAAACTGAGTGCGCAGCTATCCACCTCGAATCTGGGGCGCCAGCTCAATGTCGGTTTCGTGCCGATGCTGCAGATGCTCTTCATCCTGGTGCCGATGTTGTTCGTCGGCACCTCGCTGCTGACCTATCTGGCCGCCGCCGCCAAGAGCATGAAGGAAGCGCAGGCGCATATGACCTGGCTGTTGCTGCTGCCGATGCTGCCCGGTTACGCGCTGATGGCGTATCCGCTGAAAACGCAGCTATGGCATTTCGCGGTGCCGTTTCTGGCGCAGAACCAGATGCTGTTGAAGGTGATCCGCCACGAGACCATCAACGCGCAGACCTGGGCGGTGTATCTGCTGGCGGGTTTCGGTGTTGCGGCGTTGTTGTGGTATGCAGCACTGCGCCGTTATCACCAGGAGCGTCTTGCGATTTCAGGATGATGTTGGTTGCCCTACGCCTTGTTTTAAAACTTGCCCCGGCCTAGTGGTCCGGCGTATAGAGGCTCACGTGACCGAGCCAGCTACGGATCACCATGACCTCGACACCCCAACGAATTCCCACAGGACCGATGATGGACACGACAGCAGGAACTATCGGCGGCGGCGCACGCGTCCTCGTGGTCGGCGCAAGCTTCGCCGGGCTCTCGACTGCCTACTGGATGGATCGGATCGGCTACACCGTCACGGTGATCGAAGTCGCCAAGGGGCTGAAGAAGGGCGGTTCGCCCGTCGACGTGCGCGAAGGAACGGTCGATATCGTCCGCCGCATGGGGCTTCTCGATGAGATACGCGCCTTGAGCCTGCCGCCGAAGCGAACGGAGTTCCGCAACGCGCAAGACCAGGTCGTCGCGACGATGGAAGGCCAGCATACGCTGCCGCAGGCAGAAGACTATGAGATCGAACGGGATGTCCTTCTGGAACTGCTATCGGGCAAGATCAAGGGTCGGGTCGAATGCATCTTTGGCGACAGTATCGCGGCGATCGAGCAGTCCTGCGACGACGTCGAGGTGACATTCTCGGGCGGGAACCGAGGACGGTTCGAGCTGGTGTTCGGTTGCGACGGCAGTCATTCATCGCTTCGAAAGATGATCTTCGGGCCAGAGAAGGAGTTTGCCCTGTTCCTGCAGAACTACTTCGCGATCGCCATCGTCGACACCTTGCTGATTCCGCAGGACACCACGCAGATTTACAACGTGCCAAGCAAGACGATGATGCTCAACGCCTACAACGGGAAGACCGATGTCTGCTTCTGCTTCTATTCCGAGAAGGAATTCGACTACGACTATCGTGATGCCGAACAGCAGCGCCGCATCATTCGGGAGCATTTCGAGACCGAAGGCTGGCGCGCCCCCGAGATGATCGCAGAGGCGTTGCGTTCGCCCAATTTCTATTTCGACAAGTTCAGCCAGATAAGGATGTCTAGCTGGAGCAAGGGACGGGTTGCATTGGTCGGCGACGCCGCGTATTGCGCAACGCCTGCTGCCGGCATGGGCGGATCGTTGGCGATTGTCGGGGCCGCAGCCCTTGCCGATGCCTTCATGGAACACGAGGGACGGCACGAAGATGCTTTCCGCGACTACGACGCGCGCCTGCGTCCATTCATCGACGAGGTCCAGAAACAGGCGATCGACTTCGGGCTCGAGATGATTGCCCCCAGAACGCAGGAAGCGATAGACCAACGGAATGCGCAGTTCGCGGCGGGTTAGAGCGTCTGCGACCAGCATGCTTGAGCGTGTATGCGAAGCTACGGCTTGCAACCCGCCACACGCGCACATGCACCAGTTGCCCCCGCGCGCTACGACGCAGCGCAGCGCAGCATAGCCACGACGAAAAGCCCGCATCGCTGCGGGCTTTTGCTGTTTCTATGCTATCAACGCTCCAGGCATCAACCGCCTGGATTGAACGACAGCGTACGCCGTGTCGTCACCGGTGCGGCAACCGGTTCGAAACGCCAACGCTTCACCGCGTTGAGCGCTTCGCGATCGAACACGCGCGGCGGGTTGGCGCGGAGCACGCGCGAGGCGGTGATTGAGCCGTCGGTACCGACCGTGAGTTCCACCAGCACTTCGCCGGAGGTGCCGGCGCGCAGGGCTTCAGGGGGATAACGCGGCGCCGGGGTGCTGATCGGGCGCAGCGACTGTGCGGCCGGTGCAGCGGCCGTCGCTGCCGCTGGTGCCGGACGCGGTGCTGCCGGCGCCGGCGTTTCGGCCTGACGGCGTGCAGCGGCTTGGCGCTCGGCTTCGGCGGTCTGCTGGCGGGCAGCTTCCTGCTGGGCGGCAATCTGCTGGGCAGCGGCGGCTTCGCGGGTCTGCTGCTCGGCCAGGCGCTTCTGCTCGGCGGCCTGCTTGGCCTTGTCCTCGACCAGCTTCTTGGCCTGCTCGGCATCCTGCTCGGAGCGGCTGGCGGCGGTCTTCATGCCGGTTTCCAGACCGGCCTTAAGACGCGGCAATGCCGGCGCCTTGGGGTCGACTTTTTCGATCAACGCAATCAACCGCTGCGCTTCCGGGAATTCTTCGCGGCTGATGCCTTGTTCGGCGGCGATCAGCGTGTATGGCAGCAGGTCGGTCAGCGCGCTGTTGACGGTGGCGTCCTGCGGCTGCTTCTCACGCAAGGCCAGGTAGTACTCCACCGCGTTATCGCCGGCCGGGGCGTACATGCGGTTGTCCTGCAGCGCCTTGGTGGCCGATGCGCGCAACTGGTCGGCAGCCATCGACTGCACCTGCGGCGAGACCGCCGTGGCCGGCGTCGGTGCGGTGGCCGTTGCGGCCGGCGTTGCGCCGGTGGCTGGCGTGGTGCTGGCGGCCTTGTCTTCCTGCTTGGAGCAGGCGGCCAGGCCCACCAGCAAAATGACCGGCGCGATCCGGCGTGCCATACGGCCCTGTGTCAGATCCAACATGCGTCCCCCTTACCCCGAGTGCGAAAGATAACGTTGCTGCGGCGAGCGCCGGCCATTGTTCCCGCAATGGACGGCAATGCCGCAATCTAGCATTGCCGGGGCGGTCTAAGCCAAGGGTTGCGCGGCGAACCGGCGAAATTCATCCCGCCGGGGTCGCCACGGCTGCGGCGGCCGGCACGCGTGCCGCCGGTTCGGGCGGCGGCGGGGCGGGGCAGTAATGGCGCAGGAAGTCCGCGTGCGCGGGCAGCCGCCCCAGTGCCGTTTCCACCCGGGTGCGGATGTTGTCCAGGAAATGACGAAGCTCGGCATCGCCCATCAGGTCGGCGACCGGGTGGTGCTGCTGCGGCACGATGCCCTGGCCCAGCATCACCTGCACCCACGAGTTCTCCGCGAACAGCTCGTTGGCCTGGTGGAACACGCGCCCGCTCTGACGGAACAGCTCCACCCGGTGACCCAGCGACTCGGGGATGTCCATTGCCGCGCAGTCGCGCCAGAACGGCGTGTCGCGGCGATCGGTGGCGTGGTAATGCAGGATCACGAAATCGCGGATATGGGTGATCTCCTCGGCCGCCTGGCGGTTGTACTCGGCGATGTCCACCGCGTTGATGACCTGCGGAAAGGTCTGCAGCAGGCGGATGATGCCGCGTTGGATCAGGTGGATGTTGGTCGATTCCAGCGGCTCCAGGAACCCGCTCGCCAGGCCCAGCGCCACGCAGTTCTTTTCCCACACCCGGTGGCGCTGGTTGGGGGTGAAGCGCAGCGGCCGCGGCTCGGTGAGCGCGCGCCCGGTGAGGTTGCGTTCCAGCACCGCGCGGGCGCTGTCCTGGTCCATGTAGCGGCTGGAATACACGATGCCGTTGCCCACCCGGTGCTGCAGCGGAATGCGCCACATCCAGCCGGCCTGGTCGGCGCGCGAGCGGGTGTAGGTCACCGGTGGGCCCACCGATTCGGTCTGCACCGCCAGCGCGCTGTCGGCGAACAACCAGCGCGACCAATCGTCGCTGCCGACGCTCAGCGTCTTGCCGATCAGCAGGCCGGCAAAGCCGGTGCAATCCAGGAACAGGTCGCCTTCCACCCGCGTGCCGTCCTGCAGCGTCAGCGCGGTCAGAAAACCGCTTTCTGCATCGGTTTCCACCTGGCCGATGCGGCCTTCGATGCGCTGCACGCCGAAGCCTTCGCTGAAGCGGCGCAGGAAGCGCGCGTACAGCCCCGCATCCAGGTGATAGGCGTAATTCATGCCGCCATTGGGCAGGTGCGCAAAGCGGCCTTCCTGCGCGGCGCGCAGTTCCAGGCAGTAGTCGCCGAAGTCGCGCGCCACGCCGCGCTGCTGCCCCTTCAACCAGAAGTGCTGGAACCCGGCACTCCAGTGATCGGTACCGGCATGGCCGAAGGAGTGGATATAGTGCCGGTCCACATCGCGCCAGTGTTCGAAGGCGATGCCGAGCTTGATGGTGGCCTGGGTGGCGGCCATGAAGGCGGCCTCGTCGATCTCCAGCAACCGGTGGAAGGTGACCAGGCTGGGGATGGTGGCTTCGCCCACCCCCACCGTGCCGATCTCGTCCGATTCCACCAGGGTGATCTGCAGGTGCCGGCCCAGCAGCTTGGACATCGCAGCGGCCGCCATCCAGCCGGCGGTGCCGCCACCGGCGATGACGACGCGGCGCACCGGGCGCTGTTGCGGGTCCAAAGGCGTGGTGTCGGGCATGTCGAAATCCTCAGCGATTCAAACGTTGCAGCAGCCGCGCGCGCAGGCTGCGCGCGCGGGTCTCGTCCATCGGCGCCAGCACGCCGCGCGCCGCCTCGGGGATGTGCGCTGCGGTCTGCGCGTCGGCATCGAACACGTAATGGTCGAACACGTCCTGCCAGATCGCGCGTTGTTCGGCTGGCAGGTCGCGGAGGGTGAGAAGCGCCAGCATCAGCGCGTTCATCGGCGAATCCATGTAGGCCGGGCTCTGCCGCCACCAGAAGTTCACCAGTACGTTGAAGCTTTCCAACGCCTCGACGTGATGCCACCACATGCTGGGGATGAACAACGCATCGCCTGGTTCCAGCTCGGCGACACATGCGTGTTCCAGCGCCTGTGCGTAACGCGGAAAGCGCTGCAAATCTGGCGCGGCGATATCCACCAGGCTGACCGGCTGCCCGGCTGGGGTGAGATCCAGCGGGCCGATATACAGATTGCCCAGTTGTTCTGGCGGAAACAGCGTAAAGCGGCGGCGACCGGCGACCACGCAGGCCAGGTTGTCCGGCAGGTCCTGATGCGCGGCGATGCGGGTGCGGTTGCCGATCCAGATGCTGGCCAGCGGCTCGGCCTGCGGCAGCGCGATGGGATTGGCGGCGCGCAGGCCGGGCAGGTAGGTGTCCAGGGTGGTGGAGCCGACATAGATCGCCGGCGGCTGCGCGTTGTGCAGGTCGCGCAACAAGGTGTCCAGCACCACGGCCAGCGGCACGCGCTCGGGGCGGAAATTGAAGCCGCTCATGTCCGCGTTGTAGAAGAAGCGCCCGCCGATGTCCGGCGGGCCGACCTGCGCCACCACGGCCTGGCCGCGATCGAAACCGCGTAAGTACGTTGCCGCTGCCTGCGCAGATGACGCACCGGCCTGCGCCAGTGGCCAGTCGCGCACCAGCCCGCGCAGCAGCAGCGGCGTGGTGGAGCGAAGGATGGCCGGATCCAGCTGGCGTGCGTCCAGACCGTGGCGCTCTTCGATGGCGCGCGGCTCAGCCGGCATGACGGCGATTCATGCGTTCGAGCAGATGACGGAATTGCGCGATCGAGGCCACCGCCATGTACAGCGGTTCCAGATCGCCATGCCGGTGCAGTGCAAGCAGCGCGTCGTCGTCGAGCGCACGCAGGCGTTCTTCGTGCACGGCATAGAGCCCGACCAGGCGGCATTCCAGACCGTTGTTCAAGCTGGCTTCGAACGTGAACGGTTCGAGCAGGTCGTAACGCAGCAGGCGTTCGACAAACGCCTCACTCGCGGCCAGCCCATCGTGCAGCGTGCGCAGCACCTGGCTGATGTGGTCGAGAAAGTCGGTAGTGCCGCCGTGTTCGCGAAACAGCAACTCGCCATCGCTGCTGCTGATGCGTGGGCTGTCCAGATCCACGTGCACCATCGGCCCGTCGGGTTGTTCGCCGATCAGAAACGGTTGGCGTTGGATCGCCAGCGGCACATACGGCGCATCCCAGCGCGTGCCATCCAGAAACAGGTTTTCGCCCAGGCGTAGTCCCAGCAGGGCAAGCGGTTGAAACCGCCCGCTGTCGCTGCGATGGAACACGATGGGGTATTGCGCCTGCAGCTGGCGGAATTCCTGCGGAAAGGTCACAGCCGACATCACGTCGTCGCCGTAGGCGCCGCCGTGCGCGGTGATCACGCGCAGCTCGCGATGATCCAGATTGTTCAACAACACGGCATTGGTCATGGGGAGTGGTACAGCACGCGGGGCGCGTGGCCCATGCTTCAACGAATCGCCATTGCACGGCAAGCCCCGCACGCACCTACGTGCCGGGCCGGATGCAATCGCCGTGTACGTCCCCCGGCAGCCTAGTAGCCTGGCTGCCGGGGGACGCATGGAGTCACTGCAGCGATGCCATCAAACCTGCATCGCCACGGCGTGCATCACCAGAACTTGTAGCGCACGCCCAACATGTAGCGCGGGCCGGTCTGGGTGGCGTAGACGATCTGGTTCTTCTGCCGGCCATGCTGGCGCTGCACCTCGTCGGTGAGGTTGATCGCCTCCAGGCTCAGCGACAGCTTCTCGGTCCACTGGTAGCCGATGCTCAGATCCAGCTGACCATAGGCTTCGGTATAGACCGGGTTGGGCTGGCTGCCGCCGTCGAAACGCGCAGCCAGGAACTCGTCGCGCCAGTTGTAGGCCGCACGCACCTGCCACTTGTCCTTGTCGTAGAAGCCAACGAAGTTGGCCGAATCGCTCAGACCTTCCAGCGCGAACTGCTCGCCGATCACCGCATTGTTGTAGGTCAGCCCGGAGTCGACCATGGTGTAGTTGGCCGACACGCCGAAGCCGCTGGCGCCGAACATGTGCTGCAGATTGAATTCCCAACCGTCCAGCGAGGCCGAGCGCTGGTTGGCCGGCGCGGTGATGGCGAAGTTGGCCACCGGGTCGCCCGGCTGCCCGCTGATCACGCCGGTGGCATTGCCGTTGGCATCGTCCGCGCCACGCACCACGCCAGGCGCACCGCCGCGGTTGCGGAAGATGTAGTTGCGGATACAGGTCAGATCGGCCGAGGCGCAGCCGTTGCCCAGCGCTTCGTTCCAGTACGTGCCGCCAATCGGGGTATTCAAGCCCAGCGAGGTATCGTCGCGCGTGGTCACGCCGATGTAGTTGTCGATGTTCTTGCGGAAGAAGCCCACCGAAGCGTAGCTGGCATCGCTGTAGTACCACTCCAGCGACAGGTCGATATTGTGCGACAGCAGCGGCTTCAGGCCGGGGTTGCCTTCCTGGCCGGTGCCGCCCTCCAGGCGCGCGATCTGGTTGAGCGTCTGCCCGCCCTGGATGTCGCCCCAGCCCGGACGGCCGATGGTTTCGCCGTAGCTGCCGCGCAGTACCAGGTCTTCGGTGAGCTTGAAGCTCAGGTCCAGGCTGGGCAGCCAGTACTCGTACTTGCCGCTGCCGCCGGCAAACGCCGAGTCGGCCAGGCGGATCGGCAACTCGTTGTTGGCAACCCAATCGATGCCGACTGCCACCGGCACCAGCGCCTGCGCGTCCACCTTGGTTTCTTCGTAACGCACGCCGGCGGCCAGGCTGATCGGCACGCGCAGATCGTCCCAGCTGTTGTTCCACTGCAGATAGGCGTTCTTGGACTTTTCGGTCACGCGGCGGTCGGTATTGAACACCGGCGAGGTGCGGTACAGCGCCTCGTCGCCGGCTGCTTGCGCGGCGGCCTGGCGCGCGCGCTCGAAGTCGAACAGGAACAACTGATTGAACTGCGCCGGATTGCCGCTGCCGTCGATCGCATCGAAGTATTGCGCGAACGCGCTCGGAATCCACAAGTCGTCCGGATAATCGGCCGCGGTGCCGTTGCCACCCCAGGTGTCGCGCTGCACGTTGGAGAACGCCGAGCGGTTCTTGACCTCGGTGCTGCCGATGCCGAATTTCAGCTGCGAATAATTTTCGAAGGTAAAGTCGCCGTTGACCTGGGCCTGGTCGATTTCCGACTTCATGTAGCTGTTGCGGAATGCCGAGCCGGTGACCAGCGTGCGCGACGGATCCAGCCCGTTCAGCCCGAAGCCCAGCTGCTGCTGCAATATCGGGAAATCCTTGCTGAAATCCACCACCGAGGTGCCGCGGTAGAACCCGGACACGCCCAGCGAATTGCTCGAGCCGTACGGGCTGTCCGCGCCTGATTCGGCAGTGGAGCGGTGGATGTCGAAGTTGAGCTTGAACTGATCGTTCACCGCCCAATCCACGTTGAAGCCCAGCGACTTGTTCTGGTTGCGCGTGGCCGCGTTGGAGCCGGCGGTGGCCAGATCGCTGGTGGCCGGGTTGACGAATTCCGAGTAGGTGATCGGACCGGCCACCGGGCCGTTGGTCCAGGCGCTGGCCGACGGGCCGTAATTGAACCACACCGACATTTCGTTGCGCTGCTGCTGGATCTTGTTTTCCGAGTACGTGTAATCCAGCGTGGTGGTGATGTTGTCCAGCGGCTTGTACTGCAGCACCAGCTGCCCGTTGGTGCGCTGGCGTTCGACCCCAACTACGCGGTAGTTGATGTTCTGCGGCACCGAATAGATATCGTTCGGGCCAGGACGGTTGACGATGTTTTCCGAGCCAGGCGCACCTGGCTGCGGGATGGTGCCGTAGGCGGTGGAATCGCCACGGAACGAACGCCAGCCGTTGGGCACGCCGACCTGGCTGTAGCCGAAGTCGCGTTCCTGGTAGCTGCCGCTCAGCGACACGCCGAAGCGCCCATCGGCCGAGGTGTTGCTGAAGATGCCGGAGATTTCCGGGGTCAGCGCATCGCCTTGCAAACGTCCGGGCAGATTCTCGTTGGACGGATCGTGCACGCCCTTCAGACCCACATTGGCATGCATGCCGGGGTTGTCCAGCGGCCGGGCGGTCTTGATGTTGATGGTGGCACCGATGCCGCCGGTGGGCGTGCTGGCGCGGCTGGTCTTGAACACCTCGATGCCGGAGATCGACTCGGACGCCAGGTTGGCGAAGTCGAACGCACGCGAGTTGGAGGCGTTGGATTCTTCGATGCTGGCGCCGGGCATCTGCCGGCCGTTCAACAGCACCAGGTTGAAGTCCGGGCCGACGCCGCGCACGGTGACGCGCGAGCCTTCGCCCAGCGAACGGTCGATCGACACACCGCTGATGCGCTGCAGCGACTCGGCCAGGTTGGTGTCGGGGAACTTGCCGATGTCCTCGGCCACGATGCCGTCGACGATGCCTTGCGCATCGCGCTTGACGTTCATTGACGAGGTGAGGCTGCCACGGATACCGCTGACCTGGACGGTATCGAGGGTGGCGGGGTCGGCCTGGCTGGAGCCCGGGACAGTGGATGCCGATTGCGGCGCCGGCGCTGTCTGCGCGGCCAGCGGCGTCGACAATGCGAACAGCAGGGCAGACGTCAGGCGCCGCGTGCGCGGCAGGGTGCGTGTCTCTCTCACGGTGATTGCTTCCCCAAACAAAAGATAAGGCCGGCCCCGAGCGGGACAGGCAAAGGTCGATGGAACAATCGAGCATTTGTTAGTGCGGCCTTAACGAAGTCAATTTGCACTGCAGCATCGGCCGCGAGCCAATCGCGTCACACATCGTTCCAGCAGGGGCATCGCCCGGTGCACGCGCGGACGACAGCGGGGGTCGTAACATCGGGCGTCGATGGCATAGGTCAGGCGTCGGGATCGTCGTTCGAGATTGGCCGACGCCTGTAGTACTCCTGATGTGTGTTCCGTCCCGAATTAGCCTCACTGCGACCGCCAGGGCGGCCGCGCGGGCATCGGCGCATACAGCCGGCGTGCAGATTGTCCTGGCGACAGCGCGGTTGCCGATCGCTGACGCACGCCGGTGCACGCGGATGGAACTGCGGCGCCCTCACAGCCGCGCATCACCCTTACCTACCGGAGCACCCATGATCGACCTGTACTACTGGCCCACCCCCAACGGCCACAAAGTCACCTTGTTCCTGGAAGAAGCCGGGCTGGACTACACCATCAAGCCGGTCGACATCGGCAAGGGCGAGCAGTTCGCCCCGGCGTTCCTGCAGATTTCGCCCAACAACAAGATGCCGGCCATCGTCGACCATGCACCCGCCGACGGTGGCGGCGCACAGAGCGTGTTCGAATCCGGCGCGATCCTGTTGTACCTGGCGGAAAAAACCAGCCGCTTCCTGCCGCGCGATGCACGCGGGCGCATCGCCGCGCTGGAATGGCTGTTCTGGCAGATGGGCGGGCTGGGTCCGATGAGTGGCCAGATGGGCCACTTCACCGTCTACGCACCGGAAAAGATTCCTTACGCGATCGAGCGCTACAACATTGAGGTGCGCCGTCTGCATGGCGTGCTCGACAAGCGCCTGGCCGAGCATGCCTTCCTGGCCGGCGGCGACTACAGCATTGCCGACATGGCCAGCTACCCGTGGATCGAAGTGTATGGCGACCTCAAGCCGGACTTCGCCGCGTTCCCGCACCTGAAGCGCTGGCACGACGCCATCGCCGCACGCCCGGCCACCCAGCGCGCCTACGCGCTGAAAGAGCAGGTCAACCCCAACGCCGGCAAGCCGCTCAGCGAGGAAGAACGCAAGCACCTGTTCGGTAAGCGCTGAGGCGTCGTGCTGAGGCAGAGAGCTGAGGCGCAGGGCTGCTGGGGTTGAGCGCCGCGGGGGTTGCCTTGGATAGGAGATGTCCTGGATTGGATCGCCGCGCGCAGTAGTGCGGTCAGACACGGCACTACACAGCGGTACCAATCGCAGGGCCGGGCTGCGCCCGACCCTCATCCGGCGCTACGCGCCACCTTCTCCCGGCGGGAGAAGGAAGCTAAGCCACTTTTTCTCCCGCTGGGAGAAGCAAGCCAGAGCCCCTCTCCCTGCGGGAGAGGGGTTGGGGTGAGGGTACGGATCTCGCATCACATCCGAAGCCACCATCACCCGAGCCACATCAAACCCGCGGTGGCCTCCATCCGCAGCGCGCCAACTTAGTCGGCACACTCGCTGGCCCGTGCGCGACATCCCTAATACAACCTAGCATCACGCCTACGGTCTCCCAATCGCCCCACCCAAGACCGCCACACTTCTCAAACATCGCACGCCCCCGCATCCTGTGCGCTGTCTTCAGACAGGATCTTCAATGCGCGCCCTGTTCGCCGCCCTTGCCCTCATGCTCAGCACCGTGCCCATGGCCCACGCCGAAAAACTCACCCTGGAGGCCATCACCGGCCCATTGCCGCTCGCCGGCCCCACGCTGATGAAGCCCAAGGTGGCCCCGGACGGCTCGCGCGTGACCTTCCTGCGCGGCAAGGATAGCGATCGCAATCAACTGGATCTGTGGGAATACGACATCGCCAGCGGCCAGACCCGCCTGCTGGTCGATTCGAAGGTCGTGCTGCCCGGTACCGAAGTGCTGAGCGATGTCGAAAAGGCGCGCCGCGAGCGCCAACGCATCGCCGCGCTCACCGGCATCGTCGATTACCAATGGGCGCCGGACGCACATGCACTGTTGTTCCCGCTCGGTGGCGAGCTGTATCTGTACGACCTGCGCAAGACCGGCGCGGCAGCGGTCCGCAAGCTCACCCACGGCGAAGGCTTCGCCACCGACGCCAAGCTCTCGCCCAAGGGCGGCTTCGTCAGCTTCGTGCGCGAACGCAATCTGTGGGTGATCGACCTGGCCAGCGGCAAGCCGCTGCAGCTCACCCACGACGGCAGCGAGACCATCGGCAATGGCGTGGCCGAATTCGTCGCCGACGAAGAAATGGATCGCCACACCGGCTACTGGTGGTCGCCGGACGATTCGGCCATTGCCTTCGCGCGTATCGACGAAGCGCAGGTGCCGGTGCAAAAGCGCCCGGAAGTGTATGCAGACCACACCGAGGTGATCAGCCAGCGCTATCCGCAGGCCGGCCAGCCGAATGTGGCGGTGCAATTGGGCGTGATCGCGCCGCGCGCCAAGGCGGCTCCGCGCTGGATCGACCTGGGCAAGAATCCGGATATCTACCTGGCACGCGTGGACTGGCGCGATCCGCAGCGGCTGACCTTCCAGCGCCAGTCGCGCGACCAGAAAACCCTTGAGCTGATCGAAACGACGCTGGCCAGCGGCGCGCAGCGCACGCTCATCACCGAAACCTCGCCCACCTGGGTGCCGCTGACCAACGACCTGCGTTTCCTCAAGGACGGCCGCTTTCTCTGGAACTCCGAACGCAGCGGGTACGAGCACCTCTACCTTGCCTCCGACGACGGTCGCACGCTGACGCCGCTGACCTCCGGCGACTGGGTGGTGGATGCACTGCTGGCCGTCGATGAGCAAGCCGGCACGGTGTATTTCGCCGCCAGCAAAGAGTCGCCGACCCAGACCCAGATCTACGCGGTACCCCTGGCCGGCGGCGCGATCGAAAAACGCTCCAAGACCCGCGGCACGCACGCGGCCAGTTTTGCAAACAACGCCAGCGTGTATGTCGACAGCTGGTCCAACACCACCACGCCGCCGCAGATCGAACTGTTCCGCGCAAATGGCGAAAAAATCGCCACGCTGTTGAAAAACGACCTGGCCGACCCGCAGCATCCATACGCCAAGTACCGCGACGCGCAGCGCCCGATCGAATTCGGCACGCTCAGCGCCGCCGACGGCAAGACGCCCTTACAGTACCGCCTGACCAAGCCAGACCATTTCGATCCGGCCAAGCGCTACCCGGTCATCGTCTATGTCTACGGCGGCCCCGCCGCGCAGACCGTGCTCGATGCCTGGCCCAGCCGCGGCGATGCGCTGTTCGATCAATACCTGGCCCAACGCGGTTACGTGGTGTTTTCGCTGGATAACCGCGGCACCCCACGGCGCGGGCGCGACTTCGGTGGCGCGTTGTACGGCAAGCAGGGCACCGTCGAGGTGGAGGACCAGTTGCAAGGCGTGGCCTGGCTCAAGCGCCAGCCGTGGGTGGATGCCAGGCGGATCGGCGTGCAGGGTTGGTCCAACGGCGGCTACATGACCTTGATGCTGCTGGCCAAGCACAGCGACGCGTATGCCTGCGGCGTGGCCGGCGCGCCGGTCACCGACTGGGGCTTGTACGACACCCATTACACCGAGCGCTACATGGACCTGCCGGCCGGAAACACGGCAGGTTATCGCGACGCACGCATCGCCACCCATCTGGACGGCCTGCGCGCCAGGCTGCTGCTGATCCACGGCATGGCCGACGACAACGTGTTGTTCACCAATTCGACTGCGCTGATGAGCGAGTTGCAGCGACGCGGCACTGCGTTCGAGCTGATGACCTATCCCGGTGCAAAACATGGTTTTTCAGGCGCCACTGCACTGCATCGTTACAAGACCGCCGAAGCGTTTTTGCAGCGCTGTCTGATGCCGGTGCACGACTAGGCGCGGCGCACGAAACGTAGCGAGCGATTGTCAGCTCGACATGCGCGGCGTCCAGGAACCGGAGCGTCCGCGCGTTGCGCACCGATTCCGCGCGAAGGCAGAGCGCAGGTGCATGCCACGTGCAGGCATGGCCATTGGGCCTATCAACCACGGACGTTCGCCGGCACTCGAGACGAGCCGGTCGATGTGTTGCCAGCCGCAGCATCGCTACCGTAGCCCTGCCTGCCATGACCAAAGGCAGATTGCCGCGGTTGCTGCAGATGGGTAGGGTCGCGCTACTCAACTTGCGGATCCGCCTCATGAAGCCACTCGTTCTCGCCGTTGCGCTGGCGCTCGGTTCCTCGTTGCCATTGCAGGCACAGACCAGCAAGGCAGCGCCGACCCAGCCCGCCAGCCCGGCCTGGGTACAGACCAGCAACGGCTACGCGCAGATCCTGCTCAACGCGCAGGCACCGTTCCAGCCCGAATACGCCAGTTTCTTCGGCGTGCCGGGCTATGACGATCAAGTCATCGATCTGGGCCCGGACAATGCCGCACGCTATCGCGATGCGATGCGCAAGGCGCGCGCTGCATTGCAGGCAAAGCTGGCCACCGAGCGCGATGCCAACGTGCGCCAGGATCTGCAGATCATGATCGGTGCGGCCGAGCAGAACATCGAAGGCAGCGAGCTCAACGAGCGTTATTTGCTGCCGTGGAACGACGCCCCGGAGTTGGTCTTCAGTGGCCTCAATGGCTTGTTGTCCGACCAGACCGTGCCCGAGCGCCGCGCCAAGGCGCTGGACCGCCTCAAGCGTTACGTCGGCCTGGTGCCGGGCAGCACGCCCACCACTACACTGGCGCGCCAGCGCTACGAAGAACAGCTGGGCAACACCGCACTGTTGCAGCCCACCCAGCGCGAAGTGGAGCAGGCGCTGGCCAATGTGGACACCTACGTCGCCGGCATCGGCGAATTGTTCGCCAAGTACAAGATCGCCGGCGCCGACGAAGCGCTCAAGGCCATGTCAACCCAGCTCAAGGACTACGCCAACTGGACTCGCACCAACGTGCTGCCCAAGGCGCGCAAGGACACCCGCTTGCCGGAACCGCTGTATGCGTATCAACTCAAGCAGGTGGGCATCGATATCGCCCCGCAGCAGCTGATCCAGCGCGCGCAACTGGAGTTCATGGAGACCCGCTCGGCCATGCGTCAGCTGGCCCCGCTGGTGGCCAAGGCCAAGGGGGTGCAGGGCAGCGATTACGTGCAGGTGATCCGTGCGCTCAAGGGCAACACCATCGCCGACGACCAGCTGGAAACCCACTACCGCGGCGTGATCGATCAGATCGACCCGATCATTCGCCAGCAGCGCATCGTCGATGTGCCCAACCGCCCGATGCAGATGCGCCTGGGCAGCGCCGCCGAAAGCGCCGCGCAACCGGCGCCGCATTTCCTCCCCGCACCGCTGATCGGCAACACCGGCCAGCAGGGCCAGTTCGTGCTGCCGCTGGGCAACCCGACCGCCGATGGCGCCAAGAAAGAGCAATACGACGACTTCAACTTCGGCTCGGCGGCCTGGACGCTCAGCGCCCATGAAGGCCGCCCCGGCCACGAACTGCAGTTCACCGCCATGGTCGAACGCGGCGTCTCGCTGGCGCGCAGCCTGTTCGCGTTCAACTCGGTCAACGTCGAAGGCTGGGCGCTGTATGCCGAAGCCGAAATGGTGCCGTACGAACCGCTCGACGGCCAGCTGATCGCCCTGCAGTTCCGCCTGCTGCGCGCCGCCCGCGCCATGCTCGACCCGATGCTCAACCTAGGCCTGATCGACCGCGAACGCGCACGCCAGGTACTGGAAGACGACGTCGGCCTCTCGCCAGCGATGACCCGCCAGGAACTGGACCGCTACACCGTCCGCGCGCCTGGCCAGGCCGGCAGCTACTTTTACGGCTACACCCGCATCCTCGAGTTACGCATGCGCACCGAATTGGCACTAGGCAAGAAGTTTGATCGCCTGGCCTTCAACAACTTCCTGCTCGACCAGGGCCTGCTGCCGCCGGACCAGCTGGCCAAGGCGGTAGAGACGCAGTTCGTTCCGGCGCAGCAAGGCAGGCGCTAAGCAGTTCGATGCAGCGTAAAAAGGTGCTGTGTGAAAAACGTAGGGCGCGATGGAGCTGGAATCAGCCACTCATCGCGCCCTGTTGCACCGCTGCCTTCGCAAACGCTCTCCAATCCTGTAGACCGCCTCAGCGCGTTGGAGGCGGCATCTCGGGTGCAACGCGCCGCTGCGCCCCCGCCGGCACCCAGATCGCCATCCCGGCCGCGCGCTTCTGCGTGGTCGGGATGCCGATGCCCAGGCCACCACCGACGCGTCCGCCGTAGCTGCCGCCGCCCACCGACAAGCCGCCGCCGGAGCGTTCCGAGCCTACGCCGACGATGACCACGCCGTTTGCGCCGAGCTTGGCGGCTTCGCGCTTGAGGCGTTGCACGGCGGCATCGGTCTGGCCCTGGGTGCCGAAGCCGGCGGCGCTGGTGGATTCGAGCTGGGCGATCTCCACCGAGCCGACCGGGGCGTTGGCATACACCTGCACCTGCGCCGGGTCGATCGGCGCGCGCGCCTGGCCCAGCATGACCTTGGAACTGCTGGCGCAGCCGGCCAGCAGCAATGCCAGCGTGGCGCCGATGACGATGTGCTTGTTCATGATGGTGCCCCCTGTTGAACGACAGTGACCGCGATAATCCGTTGCCCGAACTGAAGAGTGGCTAACAAGACGGCGCGAGCAGTCGTGTTGTTGGCCGTTCTGAAGTCCACCGGACGTTGGCGCACCGTAGCCATGCCGATGTGAGGCTGCCGCCAAGCCGCCATTGGTCATGATGACCACTCGCCCACGGCGTGAAGACGGGTGCGCCGGTAAGCTCGTGCTTTCTTCAAGGCGAGGTGGCACGTGGGATTGATCAGTCTGTTATGGGGCATCGTGGCGCTGCTGTGGATGGTGCTGGCCTTCATCCCGCTGCTGGGCTGGGGCAACTGGTTCCTGATTCCGTTCGCAGCGGTGGGCGCGCTGATCGCCGCGATCGCGCTGTTGTTTACCTCGGCCGGCAACCGCGGCCGCGCCAAGACCGGCCTGCTGCTCAACGGCCTGGTGATCGTGGTCGGGGTGATCCGCCTGAGCCTGGGGGCGGGGTGATCTAGCCGTTGCAGCGCTGCGACGCTGCGTCACAGCGCGTCCTGCGCGGGATGGCGGGCGTAAACTGATGCGCTGTCTCCAGGAGCCTTGTCATGGCCCACCCGCACTATCGCCCCCGCCGCATGCGCCACGATGTGTTTTCGCGTCGGCTGATGCGCGAAAACACGCTGACCACCGATGACCTGATCTGGCCGGTGTTCGTCCACGAGTTGCCCGGCCGCGCGCCGATTGCCTCGATGCCGGGGGTGGAGCGGCTGTCGCTGGACGAGTTGCTGCGTGAGGCAGAAAACGCGCTGGAACTGGGCATCCCGGTGATCGATCTGTTCCCGGTCATCGACCCGGCCGGCAAGAGCCTGGATGCGGCCGAAGCCTGGAACCCGGACGGTCTGGCGCAGCGCGCGGTGCGGGCGCTCAAGTCGCGCTTCCCGGAGCTGGGCGTCATGACCGACGTGGCGCTGGACCCGTACACCACCCACGGCCAGGACGGCATTATCGATGACAAGGGCTATGTGCTCAACGAGATCACCGTCGAGGCGCTGGTCAAACAATCGCTGTCGCATGCGCAGGCCGGTGTGGACATCATTTCACCCTCGGACATGATGGATGGCCGCATCGGTGCGATCCGCCGCGCGCTCGATGCCGAGAACCATCTCAACGTGCGCATCATGGCGTATTCGGCCAAGTACGCCTCGGCGTTCTATGGCCCGTTCCGCGATGCGGTGGGCAGCGCGGGCAATCTGGGCAAGGCCGACAAGACCACCTATCAGATGGATCCGGCCAACGGCGACGAGGCGTTGCGCGAGATCGCGCTGGATCTGGAAGAGGGCGCGGACATGGTGATGGTCAAGCCGGGCATGCCGTACCTGGACGTGGTGCGCCGGGTGAAGGACGAATTCCGCGTGCCGACCTTCGCGTATCAGGTCAGTGGCGAGTACGCGATGTTGAAGGCCGCCAGCGCCAACGGCTGGCTGGACGAGCGCAGCTGCGTGCTCGAAGCGTTGATGGCGTTCAAGCGTGCCGGCGCCGATGGCGTGCTGACCTATTTCGCGCCGCAGGTGGCGCGCTGGTTGCGCGAAGGTTGAGTGCGTCTGTCGGCGTTGCTTTGTAGGTGTTGTCATCGCGTCCTCCCAGGCATGCGGACGCACTTGCGTCTGATGCAGGAAGGGGAAATTGATCGTTTTGCCGGGTTCGTTTCCGCACGTAGGTAATGAACGACCAAAGGCTACCTGCACTGCAGTGGCGTGACCTCGTTTCTTCGATCAGTCACTGGCCAAGCCGACAGATCACCCGCCAAGGCGCGCAAGCTGACAAGGCAGATGCCTGGTCCTGATACAGAAGCGTCGTGCTCGGCCAGGTTTGCCTGAGGCAACGCAATTGCGACCGATCCCTCACGAAACTGCGATAACGATTCTCATCTACAATGGCGAGCCCTGCTGCTTCAGGTTGTTCGCGCGTGCTCAAGACGGTTCTGTTCCAACTGCACTGGCTGCTTGGCATCACCGCCGGGCTGGTGCTGTCGGTGATGGGATTGACCGGCGCATTGATGTCCTTCGAAAACGAGATCGTGCGCGTGGCCAACCCGGCCATCGCGCAACTGGCGCA
Source organism: Xanthomonas nasturtii (assembly GCF_023337365.3). Lineage (NCBI taxonomy): Bacteria > Pseudomonadati > Pseudomonadota > Gammaproteobacteria > Lysobacterales > Lysobacteraceae > Xanthomonas > Xanthomonas nasturtii. The sequence continues at coordinate 4,451,863 of NZ_CP142084.2, read as the reverse complement.
GCGGCACGCGGCAGGCGAACGGCCCTTGCCGGTGGATGTGCTGCTGCAACGGCTCGATCTGGCGCCGACCGATGCGGGGCAGAAGCAGGCGGTGACGCGCCTGTTGATCGACCCCACCGGCGCCCGCCCGTCCAACGCACGCCTGGCCGGCAAGGGTGGTGGCCGGGTGTATTTCGACCCCTACACGGGCGAGAAAGTCGCGCCGCCGCGGCTGAGCGCTGCGTTTGCCTTCATCGAAGACCTGCACCGCAACCTGACGGCCGGCAAGCGCGGGCAGGCGGTCACCGGCGCGAGCGCCTTGATCCTGCTGTTCTTCTGCGCGTCGGGGCTGTATCTGCGTTGGCCGCGACGGTGGTGGAGCCCGCGCACCTGGTGGGTAGTGGAATGGCGGCGGCAGGGGCGCAGTTTTCTGTGGAGCCTGCATGCGGTGTTCGGCACCTGGTGCCTGCTGGTGTATCTGCTGGTCGCACTGACCGGGCTGACCTGGTCCTACACCTGGTACCGCGACGGCATGGCGGCCGTGCTCGGTGGCGAGCCCGTGGTGCGCGACGACCGGCGCGACCGGCGTCCGGCAACGGTGGATTTTGCGCGCGTGCAACGCACCCTGGATGGCATCCCGGCCACGCATCACGCCGCGCTGGATCTGCGGATTCCCGCCCGTGCCGGGCAGGCCTTGAATGTGCGGTTTCTGCCCGATCACGCGGATCACGACCGCGCCTTGAACGCCCTGGACATCGATGCCGCCAGCGGCGCCGTGCTGCGCAGGCAGGACTACGCGGCAAGGCCGCGCGGGCAGCAGCTGATGGTCAGCATGTTTGCGCTGCATTCGGGCAGTTTCTTCGGGCTGCCGGGGCGCATCGTGGTGATGCTGGCCAGCCTCGGCATGTCGGTGTTTTTCGTTACCGGCTGGATGCTGTATCTGGATCGGCGCCGCAAGAAACGCGAGCTGCGTGCCGCACGCGTGCTGCTGCAAGGCGCGGCGCCGGCCTCGCAGGCTGCGCCATGGTTGATCGCCTTCGCCAGCCAGAGCGGGTTTGCCGCGCGATTGGCGTGGCAAGCCGCCGGGCACCTGCAGGCAGCCGGCTTGCCGGTGCAGGTGCGTTCGCTGGCGCAGCTGGACGCGCAGGAGCTGCAACGTACCCGGCATGCGCTGTTCGTGATCAGCACCTTCGGCGACGGCGAGCCACCGGATGCGGCACGCGGCTTCGAGCGCGAACTGCTGCGGCAACGCGTTGAATTACCGCAACTGGCCTACGCGGTGCTGGCGCTGGGCGACCGTCAGTACGCCCAGTTCTGCGGGTTCTCGCGGCGTATCGAACAGTGGCTGGATGCGCAGGGCGCGCGCGCGCTGTTTCCTGCGGTGGAAATGGACAACGTCGATCCGCAGGCGCTGGCGCAATGGCATGCGCAGCTGGGCCAGATTGCCGGTGCGCCGGTGAGCGCTGCGCCACTGGCGCGGCCCACGCTGAGCGGGTGGACGTTGTCCTCGCGCATGCATCTGAACCCGGGTAGCGAAGGCGCGCCGATCTGGCGCATCGATCTGCAGCCGCCTGCCGAGTCACGCTGGCAGGCCGGCGATATCCTCGAAGTGCAGCCGGCGCACGCCGCAGCGCAGGTGCGTGCCTGTCTGGCTGCATGGGAGTTATCGCCCGATGCACTGGTGCACGTGGATGCGCAGTTGCTGCCGCTGCAGCAGGCCGCGGCCGAGCGCGTGCTGCCGGAGCCGCCCGCACTGCCAACGGCCCATCGTCCGGATCCGCAGACCTGGCTGGATGCCTGCGCCTGGTTGCCCACCCGCGACTATTCGTTGGCCAGCGTGCCGGCCGACGGTACCGCGATGGCGGTCGTGCGGCTGACTGCGCGCGCCGATGGCAGCCCCGGCCTGGGCTCGGGTTGGCTGATCTGCCATGCGGCCATCGGTACGTCGGTGCGCGCACGTTTGCGCACCAATCCCGGGTTTCATCGCGTCGAAAAAACGCCGCTGGTGTTGATCGGCAACGGCACCGGCATTGCCGGCTTGCGCGCACTGCTACGCGAGGCCGAGCTGGCTGGCGTGCATGGGCATTGGTTGTTGTTCGGCGAACGGCATGCCGCGCACGACCGTCTGTTCGCCGACGAGTTGCAGGCCTGGCAGGCGAGTGGACATCTGCAGCAACTGGAGTGGGTGTTCTCGCGCGATCAACCGCATAAGCGCTACGTGCAACATCAGTTGCGCGAAGCCGGCGACACGCTGCGGCATTGGATCGACCGCGGCGCAGTGATTTACGTCTGCGGCAGTCTGGACAGCATGGCGCGCGAAGTCGACGCAACCTTGCGAGAACTCCTGGGTGATACGCGGCTGGAAGCGTTGACCGCGGCGGGCCGTTATCGGCGCGATGTGTATTGAGTGCGGTGACGACTGCTGTATCTGCGCCTCATATCGGCTAGCAAGCAAGGTCAGTGAGCGCTAAGCGCTTGCGCAAGCGCAGGATCGGGGCGTACGAATGGCACGCCAATGCCGAGCGTTGGCCGCTTGCCTTTTGCATGGCATCCGCGCGCGGTCCGTTGAAGTTATCTTGGTGATGCAATCAAACGCCTGCTCGGTCGAGTGCGCGATGCCCTCACCGCTTGCGGGACACGCCATGAATCCGTCCCTGGAGGCTCGGTGGCGGCATCCATGCCGCCAGCGGTCCCGCAATCGGTGAGGGCATCGCACCAGACAGTTGGCTGGTGGTTTATTGAAGAACGAATCAACGCACCAGACAGTTGGCTGGCTGTTTTATGGAAAGCTCTGCGCAACGACCAACTTGACTGGTCCTTGCCCGCCCACCGTCGCGGGACCTTGAGACGCATGGGTGCGGCGCCAGAGCTAGAGGAACGTACTTGCAGCGTGTCCCGCGATGGTGAGTGGGGAAGGGCCCTGCAACCAGGTTGCACATGCTGGTCAGCAGCCTGCATCCACCTCAACGGCAGCTCGCATCGCCACTCGCCGCCGGTGCCTTCATCCGGTAGATATCCAGTTGCCCGGCACGCGGCGCGCGGGCGCTGCCGGTCACCAGTAATTCGCCAGGCTTTGCCGCATCCACCACTGCGCCGAAGGTGCGCTCCTGCGGCCCGTTGAACGACAGCGGCAACGCCTGGCCCTGGGCGAAATGCCCGTCCTTGCAGGCGGCTACCAGCAGCTGGCTGGGGCCATCGGTTGTTCCGCGCGCCCACACCAGCGCGCGCCCGTCGCCGAGCCAGGCTGGGTCCAGTTCGTCGGCGGCGCTGTTGATGTCGACCAAGGCCACCGGCGCAATAAAAGCCTGTCCATTCCAGTGCGCCACGAATAGATCCATGCCGCCGGCGCCGCCATGCCCGTTGCTGGCGAACAGCAAACGCGTGCCGTCCAGCGATAGCGTCGGCGCGCGCTCATTGCCGTCGCTGTTGATCGCCGTCCCCAACGATTGCACCGCACCCACTGCGCCTTGCGCATCCACTGGCGCGCGGTACAGGTCGCTGCCGCCCGCGCCGCCGGGCCGGTTAGAGGCGAACAGCAGCCAGCGGCCGTCGGCACTGAACAATGGGGTGGTCTCGTCCTGCGCGGTATTGACCGGCAGCGGTTGCGCGTCCTGCCAGCGCCCGCCGCGCAGCTGTGCCCGCCACAGATCCCAGCCGCCTGCGCCACCGGCGCGGTCGCTGGCCCAGACGATGCGCTGCCCGTCCGGGCTGAGCGTGGCGCGTGCCTCGTTGGCCGGCGTGGAGACCACGCCCATGCCCTCGATGCCGAATTCGGCAAGCCCCGAAGCAGACGGGACGCAGAGTAAACTTGCCGCCAGCGTGAGCAGCGTCCATCGAGATTGCATGCGGTGTTCCTGCCTTCAGATCGCGCACAGTCTAGTCAACCAGAGAGCGTTTCATGCCCGTATCCCGTTATGCCGTGTTCGGTCACCCCGTCGCCCATTCGCTGTCGCCGGCCATCCATGCCGACTTCGGGAAGCAGACCGGCATTGCGCTGGACTACACCGCCATCGACGCACCGCCGGAAGAGTTCACCGCCGCGCTGGAGCGCTTTGCCGATGACGGCGGCAAGGGCGCCAACGTCACCCTGCCGTTGAAGGAAGCGGCCTGTGCGCTGGCCAGCAGCCTGAGCGACCGCGCGCGCCTGGCCGGAGCGGTCAATACGCTGGTGCGTAACGATGGCCAGTGGCAGGGCGACAACACCGATGGCATCGGCCTGGTCCGCGATCTCACCGATCGGCATGGCCTGGATCTGCGCGGTCGCCGCGTGCTGCTGCTGGGCGCCGGCGGTGCTGCGCGCGGCGTGGCGCCGGCACTGCTGGAGGCAGGCATCACCGAAATGGTGGTGGTGAACCGTTCGCCCGAGCGCGCCGATGCGTTGTGCGACGCGCTGGGCGAACCCGGTCGCGTGGTGTCGCGCTACATCGAAGACCTGCGTGATCTGGGCGACTTCGAGCTGATCGTCAATGCCACCGCTGCCGGCCGCGACCGCGACGCCGGTGCGTTCGCGATGCCGCTGGGTCTGGTCAACAGCCTCACCGCCGCGGTTGACCTCAACTATGGCGCCACCGCCATCGCGTTCCTGGCCTGGGCACGTGCGGCCCAGTGTCGGTACGCCATCGACGGTTTGGGCATGCTGGTGGAGCAGGCTGCCGAAAGCTTCGCGCTGTGGCACGGCGTGCGCCCGGACACCGACCCGGTCTACGCCGCGCTACGCGCGCGCGAGGCCGTGCTGATCAGTGCCGACTGAGGTGGGCAGCGTCTCCGCCACCGATATCCTGCTGACCCTGGTCACCAGCCTGCTGTCGCGCGTGCCGATGCTGATCGCGTTGCTGCTCGGGCTGGTGCTGCTGTGGCGCGCGCCACACACCGCGTTGCGGCGCGCCGGGCTGGCTGCGCTCTGGTTGCTGCTGGGCTGCCTGTTTGCCGAGGTCGCCTTCCAAGCCATTCCGATGCTGTTGCTGCAGCAAGGCAACGTGCGTCAGATCAGCATGGTGGTCAGCATCGCCCACTTCGTATTGATGGCCATGCAAGGCGTGGGCATCGGCGTGCTGGTGTGGACGCTGGCAGGCAGCCTGCAACGGGTGCCGCCTACCGCCGGCCCGCGCCCATGATTCCGCTCAAGGCCATCGCGCTGGTGGTGGGGCTGCTCAGTGCCGGGCAGGGCGGGTGGACGCTGCTGCATCCGCAGACGCTGGCGGCGGTCAATCGCGGCGGCCTGCTGTACGACCGCTTCGGGCCGAATGGCGTGGGCGTCGGCATGCTGCTGATGGGCCTGGCAATGGCGGCCATCGGCCTGGTGTGGGCGCGCCATGCGTGGTCGCCGCGGACACAAGGCCGCTGACATTGGAAGTGACGCTGCCTGCTCGTCAGGCAGCGCGGTTGCTTGGTGAGCCATTCAACCCGCGATTACCCGGGTCCGAGCGTGCCGCCAATGCTTGCGTGCGATGAGCGGATCCGAAACATGCGGCTGGCCGTGCAGCGTTCGCACCCGGCATCAGGTTGGCAGCACCGCCGACTCAGGCAGGCAAACGCGTTCAGCCGTTCGCCACGCCGGTCGCAGGCACTGCGCCGGTCCGTGCGAAAATAGCCCGATGAGTGAAGTTGCCCCACCGGCCGCGCCGTCGGCGCCCGTTCCCACCCAGCGAGTTCTGACCGACCCGATCAAGGCCGGCATCCGCGACGCCTACGCCAAGTTGCAGGCCAATACGGCGGGCTTTGCTACGCGGCGCGCGCAGAGCCAGATGATCGGCCTGGTCTCGCGCGCGCTGGCCACCTCCGGCGGCATCGGCATCGCCGAGGCGCCTACCGGCGTGGGCAAGAGTCTGGGCTATCTCACCGCCGGCGTGCCGATCGCGTTGGCCACCAAGAAAAAGCTGGTCATCAGCACCGGCACCGTGGCGTTGCAATCGCAGCTGGTAGAGCGCGATATCCCGGCCTTCCTCAAGGCCACGGGGCTGGAAGCCACCGTGGCGCTGGCCAAGGGCCGTACCCGTTATCTGTGCACCCGCAACGCCGCCGAGCTGGAAGGCGACACCAGCCAGAACGCCATGTTCGAAGACGAACAGGTGCTCTACGACCGCCCGCTCAGCCCGGTGGATGCCGATCTGGCCAAACGGCTGGCCAAGGCTTACGCCGCGCGCACCTGGAACGGCGACCTGGACGACGCGCCCGAGCAGGTCTCGGTGCCGTTGCGCATGCGCATCACCACGCCGGCCTCCGGCTGTGCGGGCCGCCGTTGCAGTTATGCCGCGCAGTGCCCGGTGCTCAAGGCGCGTACCGACGTGCGCGAAGCGCAGATCGTGGTCACCAACCATGCCTTGCTGCTGTCCTCCTTGTCGCTGGGCGATGCCGAAAACGGCCAGCCGTTGATCGCGCCACCGTCGGACATGCTGCTGGTGCTCGACGAAGGCCACCATATCGCCGGTGTGGCCATCGACCAGGGCGCAGCCAATCTGCCGCTGGACGAGATGGCCAAGCGCACCGGCCGCATGCAGATCCTCATCGCCGCCGCCTATCGCGCGGTGGACAAGGACAAGCTCGGCAACCTGTTGCCCAACGAAGCCATCGAGGTGGCGGCGCGGGTATCCAAATTGCTCAAGGCCTTCCATGCCGAAGTCGAGCGCGTGTGGAAGCCCGAGCCCGGCGAGCGCGATCCGTTGTGGCGCGCGTCCAACGGCAAGCTGCCGCCGCAGTGGGGCCCGGCCATCGAAGAGCTCGGCGAAGAAACCCGCGCGCTGTTCAACTGGGTGCATGCCGCGCACAGCGCGATTGCCAAGGGAAAACAGGACGATTCTGCGCGCGAACGTTTGCAGCGCAGCCTGGGCCTGGCGCTGGAAATGGCCGAACAGCAGCACAATCTGTGGAGCGGCTGGCGCCGCGAAGACAAGGAAGGCCAGCCGCCGATGGCGCGCTGGATCACCCTCTCGCGCGATGGCGACCTGATCTGCCATTGCTCGCCGGTCTCGGCTGCGCAGGTGCTGCGCACCATGATCTGGAACGAGGTGGATTCGGTGGTGATGACCTCGGCCACGCTCACCGGTGGCGGCGATTTTCAATCCTTCGCCATCGACAATGGCGTGCCCGAGCACGCCGAAATGGCCTCGCTGGCTTCGCCGTTCGACCTGCCCAATCAGGCGGAATTGATCGTGCCCAATTTTCCGGTCACGCCCGACGACCGCGAGGGGCACCCCAAGGAAGTGGCCAAGTATCTGGTGCGCGAACTGGACTGGAACGCCAAGGGCAGCATCGTGCTGTTCACCTCGCGCTGGAAGATGGAAAAGGTCGCCGACCTGATGCCGCTGGTGCAACGCAACCGCGTGCTGGTGCAGGGCGAAGGCAACAAGTCGCAGCTGATCACCGAACACTTGCGCCGCATCGCTGCCGGCGAAGGCTCGGTGCTGTTCGGCTTGAACTCGTTCGGCGAAGGGTTGGATCTGCCCGGCGAAGCCTGCACCACGGTGGTCATCACCCAGGTGCCGTTCGCCGTGCCCACCGATCCGCAAACCTCCACCTTGAGCGAATGGCTGGAAAGCCGCGGCCATAACGCCTTCAACCTGATCGCCATCCCGCATGCGTTACGCACGCTCACGCAGTTTGCCGGCCGCTTGATCCGCAGCTCCAACGACCATGGCCGCGTGATCATCCTCGACTCGCGCCTGCTTACCCGTCGCTACGGCAAACGCATCATCGATGCCTTGCCGCCGTTCAAGCGGGTGATCGGGCGTTGACTATCGTTTGCCACTACGCACGCCACCACTGACGCGTCGCGCATGCGCGCGCGCTGGTGTGAGCTGACGCAGCCAAGACGCGTGGGGCACGCCAATGCGGTTGTCGCGCGATGCACGCCAGCGCCGGAGTGTGCAGCAACAATCACGCGTTGTTAGTCGCTCCGCGCCGGCGCACTGCTAGCATTGATGACCTTACGCACTGCAGCTTTCCGCCAATGCACGCTGCATGCGTGGCAAGAGCCGCATTGCGCGGCGCGCAATGACGACTCGTGAGATGACAGTGCGCACATCCTTGCAGCGCAGCATCCGCTGAGAGTGATCGATCGTCAGGTCATGCAAGACGAAAGCGAATGACGCATGCAGTTGCTTCAAGTTGCGTCTATCTGTAACCCACTGCCCGTGAGTTTGGCGATGTAAATCACGCAACGCAGTCATCATCATGTTCGCCTATCGCAGCGATCATAACTAACGACTTCCCACGCTTCTGCCTGCTAGCGATGATTCAACTCCCTCAAACGAGCTGACGCCATGCGCCCTGGATCCCTCATGGTGCTAGCCCTGCTAGCCCCGACGTTGATCGCTCCGCCGGTCTTCGCCCAATCCGTTCTGACCCGCGACAATGGCGCCAAGGTCGGCGATAACCAGAACTCGCAAACCGCCGGTGCCAATGGCCCGACGCTGTTGCAGGACGTGCAGCTGATCCAGAAGTTGCAGCGCTTCGATCGCGAGCGCATCCCCGAGCGCGTGGTGCATGCGCGTGGGACCGGCGTCAAAGGCGAGTTCACTGCCACCGCCGATCTGTCCTACCTGACCAAGGCCAAGGTGTTCAGCGCCGGCGAAAAGACCCCGGTGTTCGTGCGCTTCTCGTCCGTGGTCCACGGCAATCACTCGCCGGAAACGCTGCGCGACCCGCATGGGTTTGCGACCAAGTTCTATACCAGCGAAGGCAACTGGGATCTGGTCGGCAACAACTTCCCCACCTTCTTCATCCGCGATGCAATCAAGTTTCCCGACATGGTCCACGCCTTCAAGCCGGACCCCCGCACCAACCTGGACGACGATTCGCGTCGCTTCGATTTCTTCTCGCACGTGCCCGAAAGCACCCGCACCCTGACCCTGCTGTATTCCAATGAAGGCACGCCGGCCGGGTACCGTTTCATGGACGGCAATGGCGTGCATGCCTACAAGCTGGTCAACGCGCAGGGCGAAGTGCATTACGTCAAGTTCCACTGGAAGACGCTGCAGGGCATCAAGAACCTCGATCCCAAGCAGGTCGCTGCGGTGCAGTCCAGGGACTACAGTCACCTGACCAATGATCTGGTCGGTGCGATCAAGAAGGGCGACTACCCGAAGTGGGACCTGTACGTGCAGGTGCTCAAGCCGGAAGACTTGGCCAAGTTCGATTTCGACCCGCTCGATGCCACCAAGATCTGGCCGGACGTGCCGGAGCAGAAGGTCGGCCAGATGGTGTTGAACAAGAACGTTGACAACTTCTTCCAGGAAACCGAGCAGGTGGCGATGGCGCCGGCCAATCTGGTGCCGGGGATCGAGCCGTCTGAAGACCGTCTGCTGCAGGGCCGTATCTTTTCCTATGCCGACACCCAGCTCTATCGCATCGGCACCAATGGCCTGAGCCTGCCGGTCAACCGCCCGCGCGTGGCAGTCAACAACGGCAACCAGGATGGCGAAGCGAACACCGGGCACACCACTAGCGGCGTGAACTACGAGCCGAGCCGTCTGGAGCCGCGTCCGCAGGATACCGCCGCGCGCTACAGCGAGTTGCCGCTGTCGGGCACCACCCAGCAGGCCAAGATCACCCGCGAGCAGAACTTCAAGCAGGCCGGTGAGTTGTATCGCTCCTACAGCAAGAAGGATCGTGCCGATCTGGTGCAAAGTTTTGGCGAGTCGCTGGCCACCACCGACACCGAGAGCAAGCACCTCATCCTGTCGTTCCTGTACAAGGCCGACCCCGAGTACGGTTCCGGTGTAGCCCGCGTTGCCAAGGGCGACCTGGCCCGCGTCAGACAGCTGGCCTCTAGCCTGCAGGACTGATCCGCCCGACGCCATCGCGGCCCGCGCCGCGATGGCGTCTTCGTTTCGGGAGATCCCCATGCGCACCCTGTTGTTTCTGATGCTTGGCAGCCTGTCTGCGCTCGCCAACGCCGCCTCACCCACCTCTGCCACCCCAACCAATGTCACTGCGGCTGCCACACCTGCGCAGATCAAGCTGCAGCTGCGCGACTATTTCTTCGACGCAGCGCGCGAGGGCCGCCAGGACATGCTGGCCGAGTTCATCCGCTCGCATTACGACCTCAACACCCGCGACGAGAAGGGTTACACCGCGCTGATCCTGGCCGCGTACCACGGCCAGCGCCCGGCAGTGGAACAATTGCTCGGCGCCGGCGCCGACCCCTGCGCGCAGGACAAGCGTGGCAACACCGCGCTGATGGGCGCCATCTTCAAGGGCGAGCTGGGCATCGCCAAGCGCCTGATGCAGGCCGATTGCGCGCCCGACCAGCGCAACAGCGCCGGCCAGACCGCTGCGATGTACGCAGCACTGTTCCAGCGCACCGACGTGCTCAAGGACCTGGCTGCCAAGGGCGCGGACCTCAGCCTCAAGGACGGGCAGGGCAACGACGTGACCAAGCTACAACGCGGCGAGTTCGCCACCGCTCCGGCGCGCTGATACGCCGTTTTGTTTGTCGGTCAGGTGCGCGCGTTCCTGGTCTGCCCCCAATCGGACGCAAGGCGACCCACTTCGTTTCGCTTCGGATTACCCGCGTAAGCAAGGGGGGGGCGCATTCCTGGACGAAGGTCGCCGGGCGTCAGACAGTCGCTCAAGCGCTCTTCTTGCGACCTTCCTCAGTTCCGGGCGAAAGAGACCATGCCTGGTTTCTGACCGCTGTGCAGTGCCCGTGTGGGCACGTAACGCATTCCTGCCCGATGCTCGCCCTGCGTCAGGCAGGCGGCCGCTAAAACGCTTCTCGTGACATGCCTAAGCTCTAGGCGAAGGACGCCACGCGTGGTGGTACACGCCCCTTCCGAGTTCCCGTTCGGTCGCTCCTCTGCACCCATCACCTCGGGTCGTCCTGCAACGCCACCGCCCGTATCGACCGGGATGGGTGTCTGCAACGCAGCACTCCCGGAACCGCTGTTGGCAACGCCGAACCTCCCTGCGCAGCCCCGCCGGATTTCCGCCACAGCCGCGTTGGAACTCTGGCACAGGTGGTGATTTTTTCGCCAGTGCGTCAGGAATTTTCTGACGTGCAAACCTTTGTGCGCCAAGGCTTTGACAGAAAACTGAGTGCTCGCTGACCTGCTAAAAATTGTCTGCAGAAAAGCGCAGGAAACAGTTCAAGAAAGCGCCGGGAACGCCGATGCTGGAGCTATCGCATCGCACCTTGGAACCCCCCGACCATGAAGCTCGATCCTTCCATCCCTTTCTTGATGTCTCTGCTGGCCATGGTGCTGTGCACCGCCACCGCTGTCGTCGCGCTGGTGTTCGGCCAGGTGCACGTGTTGGCCAAGTCGTGGAGCTTCTACACGGTCATGGGCACCGCCCTGATCACGCTGGTCGCCTCGTACCACGCCCTCGGCAAGCCGCTGAGCGCCGAAGAGCGTGTAGGTTTCCGCAACCCGTAAGACTGGCTGGCGTCCGGGCGCAGTGGTTACTGCAGCACTGGACGCAGAAAGCTCCGCTCGTAACTGACGATGCAACGTGTTTGCTCCGCATAGGCGAACGCCGCCAGACACTGCGCATCCTGCAGCGATGCCTCCCGATACCGCTCGTACTCGGCGAGCGAGGGAAACGAAAACAGCGCCAGCGCAATGTTGTTCGCCCCTTCCGACGGTAGAAAGTAACCGTGATGCCGGCCGCCGAAGCGCGCCACCAGCGGGATCCACAACCGCGCGTAATGCTCGAATTCGGCCAGTTGATAGGGGTCGATGACGTAGCGCAGCGAACAGGTGATCATGCAGCCGGGTCCGAAAGGCAGGGGGCCCAGCATGCCATGACGCACCGCCGCAGATTCATCGACGCCCGTGTAAGCTGTTGATCCTGCTTCGCATTCCAATGGCTGCCCAGTGCGGCCAACCGTCGATGACCGCTTCCGCCGATCGCTACGCCGCCTCCCTGCGCCTGTCCGTCGCCCCGATGATGGACTGGACCGACCGCCATTGCCGGGTCTTTCATCGCCTGTTGGCGCCGTCCGCACGCCTGTATACCGAAATGGTGCATGCCAACGCGGTGATCCATGGCGACCGCGCGCGGCTGATCGGCTTCGCTGCGGTCGAACATCCGCTGGCGCTGCAGCTTGGCGGCAGCGAGCCGGCCTTGCTCGCGCAGGCTGCCGCCATCGCCCGGGACTGGGGCTACGACGAGATCAACCTCAATTGCGGCTGCCCGTCCGATCGGGTGCAGGCCGGCCGCTTCGGTGCCTGCCTCATGCGCGAGCCGGCTTTGGTGGCCGACTGCGTTGCCGCCATGTGCGCGGCCACCCGCTTGCCGATCACGGTCAAATGTCGCCTCGGCGTGGACGACGATGACGACTACGCTGTGTTCGCCAGCTTTGTCGACCAGGTGGTCGCGGCCGGCGCGGCCATGGTGGTGGTGCACGCCCGCAACGCCTGGCTCAAGGGCCTGTCGCCGAAGGAAAACCGCGAAGTGCCGCCGCTGCGGTACGACTGGGCTTACCGGCTAAAGCAGGAGCGGCCCGGCCTGGCGGTGGTACTCAACGGCGGCATCGCCGCCGTGGACACCGCACTGGCGCACCTGCAGCACACCGACGGCGTGATGCTCGGCCGTGCCGCTTACCATGACCCGTATGTCCTGCATCGCCTGGACGCAGCCTTGACCCAGCAGCCCGAGCAACCGCGCGACGCCTTGCTGCGCGCATTGCAGCCCTATGTGGAATCCCAGCTGGAGCAGGGCCTGGCCTTGAAGCACATGACCCGGCACGTCCTGGGACTGTTCCATGGTCAGCCCGGCGGGCGAGCGTTCCGACAGGTTCTGAGCGAAGGCGCGCATCGTCCGGGCGCCGGTTGGGAGCTGGTCGAGCAGGCCCTGCAGCGCACCGATTCGCGTTCCTGGCGGGTGGTCGCATAGGGTTGGCCCACCGCTTGCATTCCTGAACGGTCTGCCGGGACATTGGACGTTTCGAGGTCGTTCGGGGCATGCGCGTTTGCAGCAGGGCCCGCCCCGCGGTGTTTTTGGACCCGATCGATATTCATTTCGCTGAATGCCGTTAACACGAAGCTAAAAAGTTCAGATCGGATTCACCCCGAAAAATCAAGAATTTGGCTCGATTTCGGGGTCCGGCCACATTGTGACGCGTGGCCGCTTTCACGAATTTTGAATGTTCCTGAACAACCCGCTAGGATTCGTTTGTGACCCAACTGCTCTGCCGCGCTCGCCAAGTCGCTCTGGTTGCCCTCTGGGTCGCCATGGCCGCGCCGTCGGCGTGGGGGCAGGGTTATCCGATGGTGGAGAGCGGGCGCGAGGGGCTACCCGCCTCGGCGCGTAGCAAGGGGCGCACACTGTCTGACACCATCCGGCACGTACAGCGGACAACCGGCGGAGAAATCCTTGGTGCCGAGCGCGTGCCGTTTGATGGCGGCAATCTCAATCGCGTCAAGTACATGAAAGACGGGCGCGTGCACACCGTGTATGAGCCGGAGCAGGCGCAGGCCATGCCGCCGCGCAACCCGGCACCGGCCGATGTGCCACCACGCGACGATAACCACTGAACGTAGATAGTTCTGCGTTCAGTCTCATTAATTCCCCGGCCGATGGCCGACAACGTAAGTAGGGAGAGTGCATGCGTATCCTTTTGGTCGAAGACGAAGCTCCGCTGCGCGAAACCCTTGCGGCGCGTCTGAAGCGCGAAGGTTTTGCGGTCGACGCTGCACAGGATGGCGAAGAAGGCCTCTACATGGGCCGTGAGGTGCCGTTCGATGTCGGCATCATCGATCTTGGCTTGCCCAAGATGTCGGGCATGGAGCTGATCAAGGCCCTGCGCGACGAAGGCAAGAAGTTTCCGGTGCTGATCCTGACAGCGCGTTCGAGCTGGCAGGACAAGGTCGAAGGCCTCAAGCAGGGCGCCGACGATTACCTGGTCAAGCCGTTCCATGTCGAAGAGTTGCTGGCGCGCGTCAATGCGCTGCTACGACGTGCGGCCGGCTGGAGCAAGCCCACGCTGGAATGCGGCCCGGTGGCGCTGGATCTGGCTGCGCAGACCGTCAGCGTCAATGGCGCCAACGTCGATCTGACCAGCTATGAGTACAAGGTGCTTGAGTACCTGATGATGCATGCCGGCGAACTGGTCTCCAAGGCCGACCTTACCGAGCATATCTATCAGCAGGACTTCGACCGCGATTCGAACGTGCTGGAAGTGTTCATCGGTCGCCTGCGCAAGAAGCTCGACCCCGATGGTGAGTTGAAGCCGATCGAGACCGTGCGCGGTCGTGGCTACCGTTTCGCCATTCCGCGTACCGAAGGCTGAGTTCGCGCGTCGGCAAACAGGAAGAACTCGGTGTCGGTGCGCTCCAAGTGGTATAGACGCTGGCGGCCGCGCTCGTTGCAGGCCCGCCAGCTGCTGGCCGCCAGTCTCAGTCTGGTGGCCTTCCTGGCGCTGGCGGGCTACGCGCTGGATGTGGCATTTGCCGACACTGCCGAAAAGAATCTGCGCGAGCGGCTGAAGAACTACGCCTCTGCGTACGCCGCCAATATCGACTTCGTCCGCGACGGCTCGCTGTACATCGGTGGACAACCGCCCGACCCGCGCTTCGATGTACCCGGTGGCGGGTTGTACGTGGAAGTGGTGCGGCCGGACGAGAGCTGGACCTCGATGTCGGCCGAAGGCCCGAACATTCCACATGGCCGCATGCTGGAGCCGCGCCAGGAAGAATTCATCGGCCCGCTGGAGATGACCCAGATCGACGGCAGCCTGGGCCAGTTGTATCGCTACGGCCTGGGCGTGAGTTATGTCGAACGCGAACACGGCGGCGAGATTCCGTACACGATCTACGTAATGGAAGACGCCCGCTCGATGGGCGCGCAGCTGCGCGTGTTCCGTGGTGCGGTGTGGTTCTACCTCGGCAGCGCCGGTGTGGTGTTGCTGGTGCTGCAAGCCTTCATTCTGCAATGGAGCTTGCGCCCGCTGCGGCGGGTGATCAACGAGCTGACCAAGGTGCAGCGCGGCGAAATCCAGCGCATGAGCGAACAGCATCCGCGCGAACTGGAACCGTTGACCGACAGCATCAACGCCTTCATCGAAAGCGAGCGCGACAACCTGGAGCGTCAGCGCAATACGCTGGCCGATCTGGCGCATAGCCTAAAGACGCCGATCGCCGTCCTGCGGACGCAACTGGACAGTGGGCAGTCCGAGCGCGACCTGCACGAAGAAATGGATGTGCAGCTACGCCGCATGAACGACCTGGTGTCCTACCAACTGGCCCGTGCAGCCTCCAGCGGGCACAAGCTGTTTGCCGCGCCGTTGCCGATCGAGCCGACCGCCGAAGAGATCGTGCGCGGGCTGGAGAAGGTGTATTCGGTCAAGGGCGTGTTGTGCGAATTCGATATTTCGCCGGAAGCGCGCTTTCATGGCGAGCCGGGAGATTTGCAGGAACTGCTCGGCAACCTGCTGGAAAACGGCTTCAAATGGGCGCGCAGCCGCGTGCTGCTGACCGCACAACCGGGACCCACCACCGGCAGCCGCCGTGCCGGCTTGATCCTGTCGGTGGAAGACGACGGCCCCGGCATTGCGCCGGAAGACGTGGCCAAGATTCTGCAGCGCGGTGTGCGTGGCGATGAGCGCGTGCAAGGGCATGGCATCGGCATGTCGATCGTGCAGGATCTGATCAAGGCCTACCGTGGCGAACTGCAGGTGGTGCGCTCGCAGGAGCTGGGCGGTGCCCGCTTCGATGTGACGCTGCCGCCGGGATTGTGACCGTCGGCGTTGGCCCGATGAACCCGTGGCCAATGTCCGCAACCGTTCCGACAACCGTTTAACGCCTCGCGCGTTGGCTTGACCATACTGGCTTGGTAAGCCGTTGCGATGGAGGGCTGCATGTTCGAGCAGGTTGACCAGGCAGTGTGCGTGAGCACGCGCGTGGCGCGCGCGCGGCAACTGCGTGGATGGCGCGTGCTGCCGCTGTTGGCCGGCAGCCTGTCTGCGCTCGCCTGCACCGCGGCCGAAGTGCCACTGACACCGTCGCAGAAGCGCTGGCTGCAACGCGCCACCTACGGCGTGGATGCCAACAGCGCGACGCAATTGACACGGCTGGGGGCCAAGCGCTTCGGTGCGTTGTTGCTGCAGCCCAGCGATGACGCTGCGTTGCCGGCACCGGTGCGCGCACAGTTGCAGCGTTTCGATGCGTTGCACACCCCGCTGGTGGATCTGCTGACCCAGTACGAGGCCGACAAGATCCGCTTGCAGCGCATGCCCGATGGCGATGACAAGGCTGCCTTGCGCAAGAACTGGCAGGCACGCGGTGGGCAGATGCTGGTGCAGGCGCGCCAGGCGCAATTGCTGCGCGCGGTGTACGCGCCGGACCAGCTGCGCGAACAACTGGTGTGGTTCTGGCTCAACCATTTCAGCGTGTATGCCGACAAGGCGCGGGTGAAATGGATGGCAGCCGATTACATGGAGAACGCGATCCGCCCGAATGCCACCGGCAAGTTCGCCGAGCTGGTGATGGCCACGCTGCAAAGCCCGGCGATGCTGGAATACCTGGACAACGCCAAGAATGCCAAGGGCAAGGTCAACGAGAACTACGCGCGCGAGTTGATGGAACTGCACACGCTGGGTGTGCACGGCGGCTACAGCCAACAGGATGTGCAGCAGTTGGCGCTGATCCTCACCGGCGCAGGTTTGGTGCCGATCAAGGCAAACGGCGCACCGCCGTTGCCAGCTGCCGCACCCGGGCAGGCGCAGGTCGTACGCAAAGGTTTGTTCGAATTCAATCCGGCGCGTCATCAACCCGGCGACAAGATGCTGCTTGGTCAGCGCATCGCCGGTGGTGGCCTGGACGAGATCGAACGCGCGGTACAGCTGTTGGTGCGGCAACCGGCGTGCGCGCATTTCGTGTCGCAACGTCTGGCCGAATACTTCGTCAGCGACACTCCGCCCACTGCGCTGGTTGCGCGCATGGCCGCCACCTTCCAGCGCAGCGATGGCGATATCGCCAAGGTGATGCAGACCATGCTGGCCTCGCCGGAGTTTGCACAGGCGCAACCGCGCAAGTTCAAGGACCCGAACCGGTATGTCGTCTCGGCGATGCGGTTGGCCTACGAGGAGCAGCCAGTGATCAATGCCGCCCCGATGGCCAGTTGGGTGCAGCAGCTCGGCGAGCCGTTGTTCGGGCGCATCACCCCCGATGGGTGGTCGCTGCAGTCGCAGGCCTGGACCAGTTCCGGGCAACTGGCGCGACGTTTCGAAGTGGCGCGTTCGATCGGCAGCGGGCCCAAGCAATTGTTTCGTCTGGACGGCGACAAGGACACGCCGATTCCGGTGGTGACGCAAATCGACACGCGCCCTTCGTACCGCTGGCTGGCGCCGTCGCTGTCTGCCGGAACGCGGCAGGCGCTGGACCAGGCGCGCTCGCCTGCGGAATGGAATGGATTTCTACTGTCGTCGCCTGACTTCAACTATCGCTGACGCAAAGCTACTGACTCAACACCACTGTTTCAATGCTGCCGGCTCAACGCTCGCCAATGCAGAGAAGCTGATTCAACACCACCGATCCACGCCCACCGATACAACGAATGCCAAGCGGTCATCGCCGCGGGAGTGCGCCATGCAACGACGTCAATTTCTGCTCGCCTCTGCAGCAGCTGCGAGCATGCCGTGGGCCGGGCGTCTGTTCGCTGCGCCACGCGACAGTGCGCGCATGCTGGTGGTGTTTTTGCGCGGTGGCTACGACAGCAACAACCTGCTGGTGCCGCACGGCAGCGATTTTTATTACCAGTCGCGGCCGAGCCTGGCGATTGCGCGGCCGGATGCCGCCAATCCAAACAGCGCTGTGGCGCTGAACGCGCAGTGGGGTCTCAACCCGGTGATGCGCGATGCGCTGCTGCCGTTGTGGGAACGCAAGCAGGTGGCGTTCGTGCCGTTCGCCGGCACCGACGATCTGTCGCGTAGCCATTTCGAAACCCAGGACGATATCGAATCCGGTCAGGCGGGCAGGCGTCGCGATTACCGCTCCGGGTTCATGGCGCGCCTGTCGGGCGTGCTGAGCGGGGTGCCGGCGATCGCGTTTACCGATTCGTTGCCGTTGACCTTTCAAGGCGGTGGCGATTTGCCCAACGTGTCGTTGCGGGGCATCGGCAAGGGTGGGCTGGATGCGCGGCAGGCGCAGATCCTGTCGCAGATGTACGACAGCACGCCGCTGGCGGCAGCTGCGCGCGACGGTCTTGCCCTGCGTCAGCAGGTCACCGCGCAGTTGCGCGAAGAGATGGAGCAGGCCGGACGCGGCGCCGCCAGTGCACGCACCTTTGCCGATGAAACCCGGCGCATGGCGACGCTGATGCGCGAGCGCTACCGCCTTGGATTCGTCGATGTCGGTGGTTGGGACACGCATGCCAATCAAGGCAGTGTGGAAGGGGGCCTGGCCAATAATCTGCGCAATCTCGGCGAAGGGCTGGCCGCTTACGCCGATGCATTGGGCCCGGCCTGGAACGACACCGTGGTGGTGGTGATTTCCGAGTTCGGCCGTACGTTCCGCGAAAACGGCAGCAAGGGCACCGATCACGGGCACGGCACGACCTATTGGGTATTGGGCGGTGGCGTGCGCGGCGGCCGCATCGCCGGCGAACAGGTGGCGGTCGAACAGGCGCAGCTGCTGCAGAATCGCGATTACCCGGTCCTCAACAATTACCGCAGCTTGTTTGGCGGCTTGCTCAGTCGCTTGTGGGGCCTGTCGCCAGCGCAGTTGGAGCGGGTGTTTCCCGGCGCCGCGCCGCGCGATCTCGGGTTGGTGTGAGCGTTCAAATGGCGATCGATCATGCGTAAAACATGCGCATGGCATCGGGTGCAGGTGCTGCAAGCGATGGCTGCGGTTCGCCGTTCGATCAGATGTTGCCGTCGATGAAGGCGTCAACCATGCAGGTCAACCGCGCACCACGCTCAAGGCTGCACTGACGCTGCGAACGGCGAGGGCCCGTAGAAACGTTCCAGGTGCAAAGCCACCTGCGGCATCGCACGCGCCAGCAGCTGCGGTGCGGAGAAGTGATATTCGCTGACCACCGCAAAGAATTCTTCCGGTGCTTCGGCTGCATACGCGTCGATCTCGGTGGCTTCGCCGGCATAGACGCGTTGGCAAAACAGATCGTAGGCACGCTGGAAATCCCGCGCCCAGGCGCGTTGCGCATCGCGTGGCATTGGCGGTGTGCCGTCGAGCGCGCCATCCAGTGCATCGAGCTTGTGCGCCATCTCGTGCACGATCACGTTGAAGCCTGCCTGCGGATCGTCCAGGTCGGCCTGTACGTCTGCCCAGCTGACGATCAGCGGGCCTTGCTCCCAGGCTTCGCCGATCAGGGTGTCGTCCCACGCATGCATCACGCCGGCGGCATCCAGATGCGTGCGCTGCACGCGGAACGCATCCGGGTACACGATCAGCTGCGACCAGCCGCGCCAACCGGCGGCGCCGATCTCCAGCAGCGGCAGGCAGCAGGTGGCCGCCAGCACGAGCTGGTCGTGCGGTTGCAACTGCAATCCGTCGACAGGCGAAATGGTCTTCTGCTGCAGAAACTGCGCGGTCAACGCGCGCAGCCGTTGCTGGCGGGGCGGATCGAGCGCGGCAACCCATGCGCAACTGCGGCACAGCCGCTGCCACGACGCATCAGCAATCTCGGGGGGCGGCCGGCGCAGCCAGCGCGTCAACCACTGGATCAGCGGAACATGCCCGGCAGGAAACTGTGCCAACGCGGCATCGTGCGCATGCGCGGGAACAACGAATCGCCATCGCTGCCACCGCCACCGGTGGACGGTGCGGCCTTGTGCGGAGCCGTGCGTACCGGTGCCGCCTCGGGGGGGGGCGTTCTGCCGCGTGCAGCCGAATTGGTGCTGACGCAGCTGTCATGATCGCCGTCGACCAGTTGGTCCGATGCCAGGGCGGCAAGCGGAGCCAACAACAGGAGCAGGCAAACCGTGAGTCGGCGCATCGTCCACATCCAGGGCAAGCGGCGTGAGTCGCCGATCATAACGCGCTTTTCACTCCCTCACGCAAGCTGCGCTGGGCGCCCGGAAAGGCTTGGCGCATACTTTCACGGATGGATTCGGTACTTCGGGCGTGTGATGCACTTTGAGACGAGAGGCGCCGATGGCCGGCGCTGCGACACGCGGGTTGCCAGGCGTGAGCTTGGCGCGCGCATTGGTCAGCCGCATGCAGTTTCGCTGCTGCCAGCCACCCCAAAGGCCGATGTCGTGTGGCACGCCGATGCCGCATTCTGCGCGTTGCCCGGGCGAGCAGCCTGGTGTGCAGCGCTCGCCGTGTCTGGGCATGCAAAAGCCCGCGCCATCGTCACCTCACCTCTTATCGTGCGTTGCAGCCGTGGATGACCGCGCGTTGCTGGCCAGACTTGCCGGCGGCCGGCTGTCCGGCGATGCGCTGGCGCGCGATGCCGGTTTGACCCGCGCAGCGGTGTGGAAGCGCATCCAGAACCTGCGCGCGGCCGGTGTCGACATCGAAGGACGCGCCGGCGACGGGTATCGCCTGGCCACCCCGCTGGACCTGCTGGATGCGGCGCGCATCCGTGCCGGCATGGCGCCCGATGCAGTCGCTGGCCTGGCGGCGTTGGACGTGGCCTGGACGCTGGAATCCACCAACACCACCTTGCTGGCGCAGCCGGCGCCCGAACAGGGCGTGGCGGTGCTGCTGGCCGAGCGCCAGACCGGCGGCCGTGGCCGGCGCGGCCGTCAATGGACCTCGCCGCTGGGCGCGCACATTTATCTGTCGGCGTCGCGCCGATTCAGTGGTGGGCTGGGCCAGCTGGCCGGGCTCAGCCTGGCCGTGGGCGTGGCGGTGGCCGAGGCCCTGCGCGGCTGCGGGTTCGCCGATGTCGGGCTGAAGTGGCCCAACGATCTGCTGGCGCGCGAGCGCAAGCTGGGCGGCCTGTTGATCGAAGGCGGCGGCGAGATGGCCGGCAACGCGCGTGCGGTGATCGGGCTAGGGTTGAACGTGCACATGCCGGCGGCGGCAGCGGCCGGCATTGACCAGCCGTGGGTCGATCTGGATACCCTGGCCGGCCGGCCGGTGTCGCGCGACCAGGTCACGGCAGCGGTGCTGTCCGGCCTGCTGCCGGCGCTGGACCTGTTCGAGGCACAGGGCCTGGCGCCCTTCCTGGGGCGCTATGCGGCGCTGGATCTATTGAGCGGGCGGGCAGTGCAGGTCGAAGAGGCCGGCACCCGACATCATGGCGTTGCGCTCGGCCTGGCCGCCGACGGTGCATTGCGGGTGCAACTGGGCGACACGGTGCGCCTGTTCCACTCCGGAGAAGTGAGCGTGAGACCTGCATGAGCGAGTGGTTGTTCGACCTGGGAAATTCGCGGTTCAAGTACGCGCCGCTGCACGGCGACCGGGCCGGCGAGGTGCAGGCATGGGCGCACGGCGCCGAGGCCATGGATGCGGCCGCGCTGGCCGCGCTGGCGGCGCTGCCGTCCGGGCGTATCGCGCATGTGGCCAGCGTGGCTGCACCGGCATTGACGCAACGCATGGTCGCCTGCCTGCAGGAACGCTTTGCGCAGGTGCGCATCGTGCGCACGGCCGCCGAATGCGCCGGCATCCGCATCGCCTATGCCGACCCGAGCCGCTTCGGTGTGGACCGGTTTCTGGCATTGCTGGGTGCGCGTGGCGACGCACCGGTGCTGGTGGCCGGGGTGGGCACTGCGCTGACCATCGATGTGCTCGGTGCCGATGGGCAGCACCACGGCGGGCGGATCGCCGCCTCGCCCACCACCATGCGCGAAGCGCTGCATGCGCGCGCGGCGCAGTTGCCAGCCAGCGGCGGCGACTATGTCGAGCTGGCCAACGACACCGACGATGCCTTGACCTCCGGCTGCGATGGCGCGGCGGTGGCGCTGATCGAGCGCAGCCTGCAGCACGCGCAACGCAGCCTGGGCGTGCCGGTGCGGCTGCTGGTGCATGGCGGCGGCGCGCCGCCGTTGCTGCCGTTGCTGCCCGGTGCCACCTTCCGCGCGGCCCTGGTGCTGGATGGACTGGCGACCTGGGCGCTGCATTCGTCTTCGCTGTAAAGCGTTGCCGTGTGCGGCTTGGGTGAGAAGCATGGGGCATCGGTAGCCGAGTGGCTGCCGGAGTTCTCGGCAGCAGGGTGCTTGGCACACCGGCGACATAGCTCCCGGGCAGAGCAGCTGGGGACACGCGTTGCCGCCGGCCGGTGGCGCACCGAGAGTGTGTTGCGCGCCTGGTCGAGCCGCGACCGCTTCGCACTCCCCCCAAGCCACATGACAGGCCCTAAAATCGTCGCATGTCTGTACGCGCGCTCATCGTTGTCCTGATCATCCTCAATGCCGGGGTGGCGCTGTGGTGGGCGTTGCAACCACCACCGGCGCCGCCGGCCGCGCCGCCGCAACCGCCCGGGGTTGCTCGACTGGACCTGCTGCCGATGGTGCCGACCAAGGCGACAGCCGCGGTGTCGCGTCCCGTCGTGGCGACAGCTGCAACGCCTGATGCCAGTGCAGTGGTTGCATCCAAGACGCCGGCTCCTGCGCCGATGGCAGCGACGGCGTCTGTGCCCGAGCCTGTGCCAACGCCGGCAATGGCCGAGACGGCCCCGCGTCCAGTCGACGCTGCAGCGGCAGCGAACAGCGCTTCCAAAGCTGTTGACGAAAGCACCGCCGTCGCAAAGCCCGCGTCCGTGCCGACACCGCCGGAGCGCTGCGTCAGCGTCGGGCCGTACGCGGCACGTAGCGACGCCGATGCCGCACTGGCGCGCGTTGGCGGCCAGGCCAGCCGCGCCAGCGTGCGCGCGGATACCGACGCCGGGGTCAGCACGTTCCGGGTGATGTTGCCCAATGTGGGCGACCGCGCCGCGGCGCAGGCTCTGGTCAAGCGCATTACGGCTGCCGGCATCGGCGACTATTACGTGATTGCGCAGGGCGAGGACAACACCGTTGCGCTGGGGCAGTACCAAAGCCGCGAGCGCGCCGAGCGGCGCCAGGCCAGTCTGGTCAGCGCAGGCTTTCCCGCGCAGTTGGTGCCCAGTGGCAACGGTCAATCGCGCTGGTGGATCGATGTGCGCAGCACGGTGGCGGCCGCCACCTTGCAGAGCGCTGCAGGTGCGAAGCGTCAACGATCGCTAGATTGCTCCGCCCTGCGCTAGAATGTGGTCCGGTGTGCAATGCGCCCACCAGTGCCGGCATAGCTCAGTTGGTAGAGCAACCGCCTTGTAACTCGGACGCGGTTGTTGTGTCAGCCGAACCGAAAGCTAAGCACGGCAAGGCTTTAGGCTCGCCAGCGCGTAAACTGCGAGGCGAGCCAGACACGGTTTGAGCAAGAGAAGTACGACATCGCCGCTTTAGCTCAGTCGGTAGAGCAACTGATTTGTAATCAGTAGGTCGTCCGTTCGATTCGGACAAGCGGCACCAATTCTGGAGGGCAGCCTACATGGCTGCCCTTTTTAGCTTGTATTGCTTACTAACTCGTGGCGTCGCGATATGGTTTCCACTGTCTCTAAGTTTGAGACGACAGCAACATCTACTCTGCAAAATGTACTGAGGCCGGAAACAGAATGAATGAGAATTTGACATTGGAATTTCAAGCTGAAGAGAGGGAAGCAGCGGCTGTTTCCAGCCTTGTAAGCTACGACGCCATTCACGTCTCCAAGTCAACTTTCCTAAACGGTCTCGCGAACCAGGTGCATCGCTGGTTCAGGCTCACGCCCAGCTTCGGGCCGGAGTTGGTTCAGGCGATGATGGAGCGTCTAGAAGTTTGTGACAGTGAGACCGTTTTAGATCCTTTCGCAGGTGCCGGCACGACTCTCATTGAGGCAAAGCTTGAGGGTCGAGACGCTGTTGGCTTCGAAATCAATCCGCTGCTTCACTTCGTTAATGAAGCCAGTCTCGAATGGGGGGTGGCTCCTGAGCGGCTGCGCAATGAGCTGCCACGTCTCAGTGCTGCGTTCGCAGGAGCGGACGGAGTTTCGCTCGACGACCTCGAGGTACACGGGCTCTCGATTCCGCCAATACATAATCCAACCCGTTGGTGGCGACCCGATGTGCTCGTTCAGCTCCTCTTTTTACGGCGCGCCATTTTCGCGACAGAAGACTCTCATTTAAAGCGCCTCCTCCTGCTTGCTCTGGCAGGAGTTCTCGTGCCAGACCTTACCAATGTCACGCTCGGACGATTGCAGTTGCATTTTATTGACCGAAGCAATCATGACATTGATGTTTGGGCAATTTTCAGCAGCCATGTTGGCCGGATCGCTGAAGATCTCGACGAACTACGTGCATCTGGAGCCCATTTGCGCGGAAGCGCCCGCTGTTATCACCAGAACAGCACTGACCTGTCTAACCTACAGTTGGATCGACGCGTATCAGCGGTAATTACGTCACCGCCATACCCGAATCGGTACAGCTACGTATGGAATACGAGGCCTCATCTTTTTATGTTGGGCTTGATGCAAACCGCGAAGGAAGCGTCGGACCTTGATAAGAGAACCATTGGCGGCACTTGGGGCACTGCGACCTCAGAGCTGTCCAAGGGAATCTTCGCGCCGAGGAATGCCGCGATTGCAGCCGTTGTAGGCCCCGTGGCTGAGGCAATAAGGGCGCAAGACAATCTAATGGCCAACTACGTGATGCACTACTTCAATCGCCTTTCCGCGCAAATTGAAGAGATGGAGCCAATCCTTACGAAGGACGCTCGCCTCGCGTATGTAGTTGGAAACTCATGGATAAAAGGCATCTACGTCGAAACTGACGTGATGCTAGGTGAAATTGTCGATCGCATGGGCCTTGGCTACCGCACGTTTGACGTACACCGATTCCGCCGGCGCCACAGCGGCAAAAATCTCTTCGAGTCGATCGTCTACGCTAAGAAATAATCTCGACTGCAGGTTGTTCACGAGCAACCTGCGCGAATGCGTGCGAAGTGAAGATGCTAGCCATGAGTTCGCGCACCTCTACGTGCACTCTGTCTCGCACCTCTGGTCGTTCGAGGATGCCTAGGAAATCCGCACCGAAGAGTTGAGTGGTGAAGTCAGAAGCTCCCTCGCCTTGAAGAAAGTGCCACCCAGCTCTAGTTAGCCGCGCGATCGCTTCGTCGCGCGGGCTGATTGCGGAGTAGATGAGGTAAAGAGGAAATAGGCCCTCGGCTTGCACGTACCCCGCCATATCCACGTCTTTGCGGAGTCGGGCGCTGTCATTGGGATTGAAGTTGTACCTTATCTCAATCCCTACACCAGTCTCAGAGCCGTCGGCACCATATTTAGCCAGCACGGCGGACAAATGGGCCTTATCTTGGTCGGAAAGAAGCTCATATCGAAGGCCGATGTCAAGTTCCAGTCCGTTGAACTTCTCGGCGACATTTTCAGGCGCGACATCAAAGCGCGCAGACGCCACGAACCGGGGGATTTTGTCGTAAATTTCACCGAGTCGCCGACCCACACTGATGCTCATGCGCCCCATCAAGCGGACGAGTACATATTCAGGGCAGTCGAAAGCGAATTTTGAATAGACCGGGTCGCCAGCCAGCTTCAA
Source organism: Xanthomonas nasturtii (assembly GCF_023337365.3). Classification (NCBI taxonomy): domain Bacteria; kingdom Pseudomonadati; phylum Pseudomonadota; class Gammaproteobacteria; order Lysobacterales; family Lysobacteraceae; genus Xanthomonas; species Xanthomonas nasturtii. The sequence goes on along the minus strand of NZ_CP142084.2, from coordinate 4,426,440 downwards.
GAGTTCCTCATCGTAAGCTTCTTTCCCAAAGTCCTTTTTGATCTTGCTCCGCCATCCCGCGAGATGGTGACGGATTGCGCAGAGGAACTTCTTTTCAGTGGGATCCAATCCCTCGTCATTCTGAGCATTTGCGTTCATGCAGTGAGGCTAACCGCCCCTGCGGAGTCACACAAGTCGATGAATGCGGATGTTGCGGGGCTGTCAGATCACCGCAGGGCTTCGTAATCAGTTTGTGTACCACCACGATCCCCGGATTGGCCCGTGCCGCGTCCGGGCGCATTGGCCTCGGCGCTGAGCCGCCCGTACCTAGCCGGACCTCCTGGACTCACCGGAGCGACCGCACGAACGTTGGCATATTCGCGCGCCGGCTTGTCGCATCATGTGTCGTGTCGGCGCCACCAACCGCCGACGCCGCCAGGCTTTCGGTGGCCCAAACAGCCGAGGCCCGCCCCGCCGACTGAGGGGAATAACGGGTCCATCTCTGCGACGCACAGCAGGCAGTCCCGACGCGGCACGTCGCCGCGCCGGGAGCCTGCCCGGAGTCAAGAGAGATGGAAACGAACCTGCTAGCGGAGCTGCACTCGCTGCCCGACGAGGCGCTGCTAACCGCCGACGAGGCCGCGCAGTTCCTGCGCCTCAAGTACACGACGCTCGCTTGGTACAGGTGCCAGGGCGTCGGCCCCAAGTTCTCCCGCGTCGGCCCGAAGCTGATCCGCTACCGCGTGGGCGACCTGCGCGAGTACGCCAGCGGCCAGGCGATGGGGGACGGCGTCCAGCGCGCCGCCCAGGCCGCGCTCGCCGGCCGCCGACGCGCCGCCAGCCTCCGCCTGAAGTCGGAGGGCTGACCGATGGCCGCAAAAGAGAGCGCCCACGGCGTACGAGACCGTGGGCGCGAGGTGACCAACCAGGAGACGGAGCCTGCCGAAGCTCACGGGATCAATGATGCCGTCCGGCGCCTCGCCGATACGCCATCGTTTGATGACGCCGAATTCTTGGCCCGCGCCGGGCACGACGTGATCCCCCTGAGGGCTGGCAGCAAGGCGCCAAGGGACAGGGACTGGCCGAATCGCCGATACGACCCCGCCGCCGTGGTCGCAGAGGCGCGCGCACGCGGGGGGAATCTGGGCGTGCGCCTCGGTGCGACCGATCTAGTCGTAGACGTAGACCCGCGCAACGGGGGCGAAGCCTCGCTCCGCGCACTGGTCGCAGACGCCGGCCTGGACTTGGATCGCTGCCCGCACGTCGCCACGGGCGGTGGGGGACACCACTACTACCTGCGCAAGCCGGAGGGGCTCGCCACGGTCGGCCGGCTGCCGCAGTACCCCGGCATCGACTTCAAGAAGCAGGGCGGGCAGGTCGTCGCCCCCGGCTCGGTGCACCCCGAGACCGGGCGCAGGTACGAGTCCGACTTCTGGATGCTCGGTCCCGACGAGACGCCCGACGCCCCGGCCGCGCTGCTTGAACTGCTGCGCGTTCGCCAAATCGCAATGCCTGCCGGAACCGGTGACGCAGATCGGTGGGGGGAGATTGCGCCCGAGCAGCTCGCCGCCGCATTGGCCGAGCTGCCACCAGACGAATACGGCGAGGGCGCACACGACGAATGGTTCCAACTCATGTGCGCTTGTCACCATTCAACCGGGGGCGCGGCGCGCGAGGAGTTCATTGCTTGGAGCACGCAGGCCGCAGGGTACGACGACCACGCGGAGAGCATCGGCTACCGCTGGGATTCGCTTGCTTCTCGCACCGGCCAGGGAGGCAGGCCGACCACGGTGCGCCACCTCCACCAGGTGCTCACCAAGCACGGGGCCGGCGTCCCGCACGTCGCGCCTGAGGATGATTTCGAAGCCTACGAGAACCCAGCCGAGCTCGGCCGCGGCGTGGACGACGCGACGCTGCGCCAGCCCCCGAAGCCCGAGGGCAAGGAGGCGACCCTGGACGACATGAACTCCCAGCACTGCGTCGTGATGGAGAACGGCAAGTTCCGCGTCTTCACCGAGGAGTTCGACCCGGTACTCAGAAGGCACTTCTACCAACGCTCCACCAAGGAGGACTTCCAGAACCTCTACTGCAACAGCTTCGTCGAACAGCTCAACGACAGGCCGACGACACGGGCACAGTTCTGGCTGAAGCACCCGCAGCGTCGCCAGTACAAGGGCGTCACCTTCGACCCGTCGAGCGACCACGCCGGCTGGCTTAACCTATGGCGCGGCTGGGCCGTCGATCCGGCGCCGGGCGACTGGTCGCTGCTGGACCGGCTCATCCGCGAGGTGCTGACCGACGGCGACCCGCAGGGCTATCGATACGTGCTGAACTGGATAGCTGCGATGTTCCAGCGACCGTCCCAGCCTGCGGAAGTGGCGATCGCGTTCAAGGGTGCGAAGGGCACGGGCAAGGGCACGCTGGGGCGCATCCTCCAGCACATTGCCGGGGCGCAGGGCTTGCACATTAGCTCGCCGGAGCACATTACGGGCCGCTTCAACTCGCACCTCCAGAACTGCATCTGCCTGTTCGCCGACGAGGCGTTCTGGGCGGGCGACAAGTCAGGCGAGGCGAAGCTGAAGGCGCTCGTGACGGAGCCGACGGTCGCATACGAGGGCAAGGGCCGGGACGCCGTGATGGGTAAGAACCTGATCCACATCGTCATGGCATCCAATTCCGACTGGGTGGTCCCCGCAGGGTTAGATGGGGAGCGGCGCTTCGCGGTGTTCGAGGTAAACGACTCCCGCAAGGACGACCACGCGTTCTTCGACGCGCTGAATCGTCAGCTCAACGACGGGGGGCGCGCCGCATTCCTGCACGACATGCTCGCGCGCGACATCGAGGGATGGCACCCGCGCAAGGACATCCCGCAGAACGGCGCACTGGCCGAGCAGAAGCTGCGCGGCATGGACGTCGAGTTCTCCTGGTGGCACTCGCTGCTCTACGACGGCGAGCTGCCAGGCTACGACGAGGAAAGGGACTGGCAGGCCGGCGAGGTCGAGCTCGACAAGTCTGACCTGTACGAGAGCTACCTGACCTTCGCCCGCAGCCGTACCAGGCACCCTAGGCCGTTCCCCGGCTTGGCGAAGGTACTGCTCTCCAAGGTGGGTGTGACCGGGCGACAGATCAGGAGCGGCGCCCGCAAGGATAGGCGCGTGTACGTGGTGCCCCCTCTCGACCAGGCCCGTGACAAGTTCGCAGCGATCGCAGGGATGAGCCAGAAGCAACTCTGGGGCTGAGGGAGAACAACATCGAGGCCGTGCGACGCGTGACGTGTCGCACGGGTTCCTTTTGCTCTTTTTGCTTTTCGGATCATGCGCTTAAGGCTCGGCGAACAGCCTGAACGAGTTTTTTTAGGCGCCGAAATCGTTTAAGGATTTTCGGCGCCGCGCAGACCCCACCGACGACCCGGACAGTGGCAGGGAGATGATCGATTCGTCGTCGGTGAGAAATATGCTGTGCATGTTGTTCAAGTTGTTCATAGATCAATAAAGCTAAGTAAAACAAAGAAAAACAACGAACAGCTTTACGCACGGCTTCCGAGTTGCCCTTGAGAAAGTCGTGCTGCGTGTCGAGTGCGGGAGTCGGTGTGGACTGAGCCTGGCCGAGCGCGGCGGGCGTGGCGACCGATGCGGGGAAACGCTGCGGATCATCCTTCCGACTGTGAGCGCCGTGTCCCTCGCGCGCGAGGATCATCGCCCCCGTTACCCTGGGCGACCGCGCCCTCCGATCGTGCATCGGATGTTCCGAGGGATCCAAGTCGCTGATTCGACTGCTTGAACGATGGCGTGCCCGCGCGCGTAAGCACGACACGATCACGCCGCAAGCCACTTATCACCCCGGAGACGACCCGTGCTGTCCATCCCGAACACCTTCACGTCCGAGCGGCGCGAACTGTTCTTCCAGGTGCTGGAGGACACGTGCTCGCCCAAGCAGGCCGCGGCAGCGGCGGGTATCAGCAGGCAGACGGCCTTCTACCACAAGGCCAACGACGTCGAGTTCCGCACCCGGTGGGAGAAAGCGATCGAGGTGGCGCTCGACTCGCTGCTCGACGAGGCGTACAGGCGCGCCGCGCTCGGCTACGACGAGCCCGTGATCCACCAGGGGCGACTTGCCACTATCCCCGACCCGATGACCGGCGAGGATAGGCCGCTCACCGTCAGGAAGCACAGTGACAGGCTCCTGGAGGTGCTGCTCAAGTTCCGCTACGGCGAGCAGATGGCGGACAGGCTGCGGGTCAAGGTCGAGGACACCGGCCTGTCCGCCGACGCGCTACTCCAGATGCCAACCGACGAGCGCGCGCAGCTAGTGGCGCTGCTTTCCAAGTACAACGCGGCGCGACCGCAGGAGGAACCAGACGATGAGTGAGAAGTTCTCGGTCGCCGAGGCGCTCGCCAAGGCCGAGCAGATCGACGTGTCGCTGCGGGAGATCCAGCAGACGGCCCCCGAGGCCCTTGCGATGATGGGCGGGCGCGACGCACTCGCCCGGCGCAGCCAGATGACCTGCGTCGGGCCGGTGCCTCGCCTCGACGCGGCGACGTGGCAGGCGATGTCTGACGAGTACGAAGACGCCCGTGTGTATGGCGGCGTCAACCGCGGGCACTAGCCGCAGTGGTTGGCCAACGCCCTCTTACTTGAACCACTGATCCTTCATGTGATTCGAGACCTCATCGCTCAGATTCTGCCAAGCCGCACCGTTGTTGGTGGCATCGACCACGAAGAGGGAATCGTTGCGATCCATCGTTGCCCAGACTTTCTCGACCGCCTGTGAGGCCGTGTAGCTCGAATTGACGTACCAGACCGACTTATGGACTTTTGCCCACGAACCTAGGGCTTTGATCGCATCAGTAACCTTCGTGTAGTCCTGGCCGGGACTGTGCAGGTCGTAAGAAACAATCAGATTATTGGCCATGAGTGGTGCCCCCCCTTCGCACATCGGTTCGATGCTTTTTGCATGAAACCATGGGCGCGTCGCAAATACCGCGACATTTTTAGCTTTCCGACAATGGATCGGGTAGCGCTGCAACGCCAAGCCCATGAACCGCAAGCCGCTACGACGGCGGCAGCATCGAAGGAAACACGGTCGGAGAACGATGGCGTTCGTCGCCCACGCTCCTCGACACATTGAACGCATCCGGTCAGCGCATTGGCGCGCAGACCACCCGCGGCTGGGGACGCGCTCGTGACAGGCGACCGGAGGACAACCCACCGGAGCACATGAGCAATGAAGATAACCCTCAGCGACACCCCCCTCCTCAGCACCCAGCAGATCGGCGAGCTTGCCTCGACCTTGGATCTGCTGCACTCCCGCGTCCTCAAGGCCATCGAGCGCCTCAATAAGAGCGTCGCAGCCAGGAAGACCGAGATCGCCTTGCGCTGGAAGAGTGCTCCGGGCGTCGGCTCCGGCGAGCTAGCGCGCTTCGCTCAGCATGAGACCCTGGCGGCCTTTCGCGAGATCCGCGACAAATCCAAGGCCGAGATGGACGCGCTGCTTAAGGAGGCGGGCGACCCGCACGCGCAGCTCATCGCGCAGAAGCCGTTCTACGACTCCCCGGCGAAGGTCCTGGCCCGCGCGGCCCTGGGTGACCCGAAGCGCACCGAGTACCTCCAGCAGCTCCAGCACGCTGGCCCCGCCGAGCTCGGCCACATGGCCCAGGTCGCCGTCGGCACCAAGAACGTCGCCCTGGCCTCGGCCGTGCTGTCCCTGATTGACCTCATGCCGTCCAAGGACCGCCCGGTCAGCCCCGTCGAGCTGGCCACCGCCATGCGCATGAACGACTTCCTCAAGGTCCAGGAGTACGTGAAGCTGGGCGACGCGCGCCTCCAGGGCATCCTGATCAACATCCGCGCCTGGAACGCCGGCAAGGCCAACCCCATCAGCTCGATCCAGCTCGCGATGCGCGAGCAAGACATCGACCACGAACTGATCGGGGGCGGCGATGAATAAGCAGGCCCACTACGCGGCCGACCACCCGGTGGCGATCGCAATCGCTGGCATGGTCACCGCCCTGCGCACGGGCCACGACCTCCTCGCTTCCCTGGCCGAGCGGGCCGAGGCCGCGGGCGTCCGCCCTTACTCCGACAACTTCGACGACGCGGCGCGCCTTGCGGGGATGCCGTACTGCCGCGCGCTGGACCTGTACGTGGACCGCGCCACGAAGCGCCAGGCCGACCGACTTGGCTACCACCAGGCGCACCTCGCGCTCTGCTCGGGCTGACAGAGCAAACCCGGCCGGGTTGGTTAGGTGCGCAGAGGGCAACGGGTGGCCCGGCCGTGTTTCGGAGGGGATGTCCGAGGGACATCCCCTCCTTTCTACTTCTAGCTTCAATCCACCTGTTCGACCTCGATAGCTTGGCTAGCACTAGCCAAAAGATCCTCTGCAGCCTTGGCCGCAGAATTTTCAATAAGTCGATGCTCCGCGGCAATGTCTACTTTGCCGGTAAGAAGTGCACGCGTGCACTTCACCAGCCCCCGAACATCTCGCTTAGTAATTTCAGGGAACTTGCGCTGAAATGCCTTGGTGGTGACTGAAATCGCTGTTTGTTCGTCGTACTCGGATTCAAGCTTGTCGTACTCACTTACTTCGTGAAGCACACGTGCTGTGCCCAAACATTCATCGTTGTCGCGCATTGCCTTCTCCTGATTCGGTGGCATGTACTTCTTGGGGATAACGTTGGGCAGAAGCAAGAGGGGGCTCCCAGATTGAGGGAAGCGCGACCTAATGCCTACGTGCCCACCCACACGTAGGAGAAAGCCATGAAGCTGGAAGAAATGCCCACCAATAAACTGCTGGCCCTGCACAACCGCATTGCCGACAAGCCCGCAGGACCCAAGACCTTCGCGACGCGGACCAAGCTAGTCGCCCGGATCGAGCAGATCGCGGCCGACAAGAACATCGACCTGGCCTCGTTCGGGCAGCCGGAGAGGCCCAAGGCGGCCGAGCGGCGCGCAGAGCCGAAGGCCGAGGCCACCGAGACGCCCGAAGCGACCGAAAAGAAGCCGCGCGGTCTCGGCGTGGGCGCGCTTGCGCGCGCGATCCTGATGGACCCCGCGGGCTTCCCGCACGCGCTGGTGGCCGACATGGTCAACGCGCAGATCGAGGGTGCAGCGGCGACGGCCAAGTCGGTCCGGTGGTACGCCAACGACATGCGTAAGAAGGGCGTCGAGGTGCCGATGCGTCAGAAGCGCCACCCGGCCGACATGGACGAGGAGGAGTCCGCTGAGGCGCTGTCCACCGTGCGCGTGGTCGAGCCCGCGCCGTCCGACGGCTGACGCCGTTCTCCCGCCGTGTACGAGAAAGGGCCGCCGCGAAGGTGACCCTTTCTTTTCATCGCCTTGTGCGCGATCGCGCACCGACTGCGGATCAGATGGTTATGCAGCCGCGCTGTGGCGCGACATCGCCGCTTGGTCGATGCGCCGGGCTGTCATGTCGGAGGCGAGATCGTTGTCCCGCTGCTCGAATCGCATCTCTTCGATGACGTTGTGGCCGTGGTCGTGGGCAGCGCGCAGCACCAAGTCCTTGTACCAGTTCCGCATGACGTTCTCCCACAGGTGCTCGGCGGCCGCTACGGGATCTTGGCACTTGCGCACCTGCTCGAAGTAGTGAGCCAGCGCGAGCTCGGGCCAGTTGACGCCGTACACCTTGAAGAGCGTTAGGTAGGTGTCGTAAGCATCCTTCAGAGGATCCTTGCTGTCGGGGTAGGCCTCGCACAGCCCGTCCGCCGTAGCACGGCCTCCCAGCTCATCGCGGCACGCCGCATAGAAGCTGTTCTGGTCGTACCGCTCATTGTCTTTGAAGAGGTTCCGTGCGGCGAAGATGCGGATGTCACTGCCGCACTCGATTTCCCGCACCAAGGCCATGCACTTGTCGAGGGTACGGTTGTTGGTGGCCGTCTTGTTGCTGCTCATGTTTGAATATCCCAGCTTATTGGTTGTCACTGATCCGGTGACCAGCTGGTGAGGGATGCTAAGCACACTTTTCGGCGCCGTATGTAACCGAATGCTGGAACTGCCGTCCTATCGACAGTTCCAGAGAACGTTTATTTACAACGCACCAGCGCGCGCGCTTGCGGTTTTCGGCGGCCACGTTCCCGGCTCGTGCACGAGGCCGAGTGCGTCGAGGATGTAGCGCGATGCCCTTTCTTGGTATTCGCGCAGGTGGTCGATCGACGGGTGCAGGTAGCCCATCGTGACGCCGCCGCTCGACGCGCTGTGATTCAGCAGGAACCGCAGTTCTAGCAGCGGCACGCCTGCCTGCAGAGCGAGCGATGCGTACGCGTGCCGCAGCGCGTGGCCGGTGAGGTCGCCCAACTCGTGCTGCTGCACCTCGGCGACGCGGCCCGACGCCGAGTCGGCTGGGAACAGGTAGGGCGTCTTTCGCCTCACGCCGTCTGCGCTGGCCGCTCGGTGGGCGAGCAGGTCAGCGAGCGCTGACGACAGCGGCAGGTCGAACTTCTTGGAAGAGCCGCCCTTGGGGTTTGGCACATGCAGTTGACCGTCGCGAAGCTCCGAGCGCATTGCCTCACAGGATGCGGTCCGGCGCATGCCCGACAGCAGCATGAACAGTTGGAGGTCGCGACGAACAGGGTTTCCCAGCGACAGCACCGCCTTTCCCCAAGCCCTGAGCTTGTCGGGGCTGGCGTCCACCTCGCGACGCCGCATGCCGTTCATGTCCACGTTGCCCACCGGGTTTGGCGGCAGGTCGGGGAACTGCCGCAGGGCTCGGTTGTAGACCGAGCGCAGCACCCGCATGACGTTGTCGCCCGAGGTGGCGCCGCTCCTCTCGGTAATCCTGCGGTGGCGTTCGCGCACGCCTTGTCGGTCGGAGCCAATCTCGGTCAGAGGCCGCTCGAGCCAGTCCTTGAGGTAGTAGCTGATGTGGTACTCGTAGCCGCTCCGCGTCTTGTCGGCGAGGCGGCGCGAGTTGAGGTGCAGGTCCAGCGCCCCTCGCAGAGTGATGCCGCGAGCACGGGCCTTGCGGCGCTCCTCGTTGGGGTTGGTGCCGCCTCGCATGCCGACCAGTGTCTGCCTCGCGAGGTCGCGTGCCTGCTTGGCGTCCATCGCGGGGTGGTCGCCCAGCTTCGTGCGGACCTGCCGTCCGTTGACGAGAGACTGGACGTAGAAGCTGCGCTTGTTGGCGGTGACGATGAGGTAGAACCCCCTCATCTCTGTGTCCGCGTGCAGGATGCTCTTGCCGCGCTCGGCGGCGGGGGTGCGCTCGACAAGCGCTTGGGTAATCTTCGACTTCATCTGTTGGCTCCGTGGGCTGCGGGGCCACGGCGAGAACACGGTTTCGCACCACACAGTGCTGTGTTCAGTCGCGCCGTGCGCTCCCTCGAAAGCCATTAGGTCGCAGTGCTATCCTCTTGTAAGCCGCCGGCAGACCGCCCGATTACAAATCATGGCAAGGCGTGTAACGCCTGACTTGTAAGCGGTAGGTCCCCAGTTCGAATCCGGGTGCCGGCACCACGCAGGTCTTTCTCTGCATCCTGGCAACGTCCATGTCGCCTGGAATAAGGCTGCAGCGTGGCTCACCGTCCCCAGAACGCGTCTTCCTGGATTTGATCGGCCGAGAACAGCCGGACTTCGACAATCTTGCCGTCTTCGATGCGCAGCAGATCCACGCCCGGTTGCTTGAGCGTGACGCCATTGGCCTGGCCTGAAAATTCCAGGGTGATGGCCACCCAGTCGCCGCTGGCCATGTAGTCGTCTGCACGGCTGATGGCGAAGGTGCCGTTTGACACTTCCATCATCTTGCCCAGCATCGGCCCGACGACGGCCATGCCGTGGTGTGTGCCGGAAAATTGATGGTTACCCGGCTGGTGCCAGATCACATCGGGCGAGATGATGCTGCCCAGCGTTGCGTAGTCGCCAGTCTGGACTGCGGTGATGTAGGACTTGGCAATGTCGATGGTGTTCATGCTGTTTTCCTTGGTTGATTGAAAGGTTGAGGTGGAAGGTCAGCAGGCGTGCATGCCCGGCTGGCCGATTTGTGGTGGGAGAACGTCATGCGATCTGCGGCAATCGGTCAGGACATCAGGCTTTGCAGGGCGCCCGGATGCAACGTGATCGACCAGTTGACATGAACCACGCGCCAGCGCCCGTCGATGAGGCGGAAGACCTGTGTCGAATTCCAGGGCGTGCCCGGCTTCTCGCCGCCGTGGCCGTCGCTCACGATGTTGCGCAAGTTGTAGTGCAGCACGGCCATGTCGCCGCCATCGCTGACCATCACCACCGGCTGGAGGTAGTCGTTGCGCAGGATTGCGAGCTTGCCCTCGAACACCTTGCGGAAATACGCCTCCACCGCCGCGTGCCCGTCCAGGCGCAATTCGGTCAATGGGTCGAAATACGACACATCGTCGCTGTAGACCTCCAGTGCGCCATCAACATCGCCGCGGTTCCAGCGTTCGTTGATGCCGTTGTCCACGGCCAGAATGGTTTGGGTAATCTGTTCGATGTCGCTGCGCATCGTCTTTTTCTCGGCAAGGCGGGGGCGTGTTTGGTGTGGGGTGATTATTGGACTTGATTGACCCGCACGAGCGGTCCAGAGTGGACGGGTAATGATCATTTTTGGACATATTTCGAAGGGTGCACACGCATGAAGACGCCCGGACACAGGCGTGCCTCGGTGGCGCAGGCGACATTGCAGATTCCGCATCTGGCCTATCAGCCGTCCGATTCCTATCGCCTCGACCTTGAAATCTTCACGGTTGCCGATTTGCGAACCCGTGCGACAAGGGAAGAAGTGCAGGCGACGCACCGCTATGGGTTCCACACCTTGCTGTGCGTCACCCAGGGCGAGTGTACCCAGCTGGTCGACTTCAAGGCGATCGCCTGCACGCCTGGCTCGCTATTGATCGTGCGGCCCGGGCAGGCGCACAGCTATGGCATCGAGGACCACTGGGATGGTTGGAACGTGATCTTTCGCCAGGAGTTCGTGCTGCCGGCAGCGACAACGCCGGGCGATCTGAAGCTCGCCTTCGATCTGGGCTCACTGCCTGATCACGTGCTGCTCGGTGGCGATGATTTGCAACGGCTGAACGATGTGATTGCGCAAATGCGCCAGGACACGCTGCTGCAGGCGCCGCAAGAGGACCTCCATGCATTGTTGCGTCATCAGCTGCATGCGCTGCTGACGCGCCTGAGCATCCTGCATGGCCGTCGCCAGGCGCGGGACGTTGCGGTGTCTGCGGCGCTGCGACGTTTCCACCGGTTTCAGCAGCTGGTCGACGACAGCTATGCACAGTGGCATCAGGTAGCCGACTACGCCGACCGGCTCGGGTGCACGGAAAAGAGCCTGGCGCGCGCAGTGCACGCGGCAATGGGTATCACCGCAAAGGCCTTCATTGCCGCACGCATCAATCTGGAGGCCAAGCGCTTGCTGGTGCATACGGCGATGCCGGTTGCGGCCATCGCCGACAAGCTGGGCTTCGATGAAGCGACCAATTTCAACAAGTTTTTCAGGCGGGAAGTAGAGTGCACGCCGTCGGAATTTCGGCGGCGGTATCGGTTTGCGGGGTGAGGGCGATGGAGTGCGTTGTGCTGCATAAAAGCAGCCCACTAACGCCATTCGATTCGCGCAGTCTGGTGTGATCTGCGCGTAAGCGTGCGCAGCAACTCAGGCCGGGCGACCGGCCGAGAGCAGTTCCAGGGCGGCCTGGTCTGCATCGGAATGGGCGGCGTCGCCGCTCAGCCGTTGGGCCAGTGCCGCCACGACGATGGTGAGGGCTTGACGCAGCACGCTGTCGGCCTCGGCGCTGGCATCCAGCACATGTTTGCCCGGCAATTCCAGCCCGGCAAAGATGGTGCGGCAGCGTTCCAGGTTGTCCTGGGTTTCGAAATGGTTGGGCGCGTCGCCGCGGGCGCGGATGCGGGCCAGGCCGGTGGGCGGCGGCAGGTCGAGCAGCAGCAGGACATCCGGGCGCGGCGCGAAGGCGTTGCGTTCCAGCAGTTCGTCCAGTGGCAGGCCGGCGGCGCCCTGGTAGGCCACCATCGACGGGAAGTAGCGGTCCAGGATCACGATGTCGCCGCGCGCCAGCGCGGGTGCGATAAGGGTGTCCACGTGTTCGTGGCGGTCGCGGATCAGCAGCTCGGCTTCTTCATGCGCACGCAGGCGGCCGGTAGCGGCGGACTGGCGCAACTGGGTGCCCCAGGGGCCGTTGGTCGGCTCCTTGCTCAGCACGACTCGCGCGCCGGCAGCTTCCAGTGCGCTTGCCAGGCTGCGGGCGAGAGTGGTCTTGCCGGCGCCGTCGATGCCTTCGATGGCGATCAACAAACCGCCGGGCTTCAGTTCGATTGTCATCACGCTACTTTATCTGATCGCGGCAACGGATCTGTAGCCGGCCGCGCTGCGGCAAGCTGATCCTGATGGGCGGGTCTTGGGGGGCGCTGCAGTGCGGCCGCCGGTGACCGACCCGAGTGGGCGAACGCGCGGCGGCGGATTGCACCGCACAGGCGGGCATATTGCGGACGCGATCGCGACATTCGCTGCAGCCGTCTTGTGTCTGCAGTGACTGGCCGGGCCAGGCAGAAGGTCTGGCGCGTGCGACGGCATATTTCCTATTACTTATCGCTGGTATGTCCTGTTCGATGTCGGGAATGTCCCGATTTCTTCGCTTCTCGCTGCGCGCCATACTGAACAAGTCAGACACACGGCACGTTCGTATCACGACCGAGTCGTGTTTCTGGCTTCAAGGAAGATGGACGCGTCGCCGCCACCCTAGAGGCGGCATCCCCCGCGTGACGCCCTCTCAGGCACCGTCGTGACCGGATTCCTTGTTTTCTTGAACGTCGCTACCGCACCTGCCGGCGCCCCGCGCGCTGACAATCAGCTGCCCGCCTCAGCTGGTTGCCGAGGTATAGCGATACGACAGCAGCGACTTCACCAGGAAGGTGATCTGGGTAGCCGAGCGCGCATCCACACGCATCACCGGGATGCGGAAGCCTTCGGCCACCAAGGCGTCGCGGAACGGCGGCACCAGAAAGTCTTCGACCTCGTCGGTCATGGTGATGCCCACCGCCAGGCTGGCCTCGGGCGCAATCTGCGAAAACTCGCGCAATAACTCCAGGGTGGCTGCGAGCATCTGCGGGTCGCGTGCATTGGTCAGCACGATCACGCCCAGCGCGCCGTCGCACACCAGCGGCCACATGAAATCCAGGTATTTCTGCCCGGGCACGCCGTAGACGTGCAACAGCTCGCCGTCTTCCAGCTCGATCGAGCTGTAGTCCAGCGCGACGGTGGTGTAGGTCTTGTCGCCGTAGGCGTCCTGGCTGAGCGGCATTTCGGTGCTGACCGGCTCCACATCGGAGATGGCGCGCACCGCGGTGGTCTTGCCGGCGCCCATGCCGCCGACGAACACCAGCTTGTTGGCTGGAAGACTCATGACTGCGCCTGAAAGAGGGAAAGGCCGAACCGGCGTGCGACCCAGGAGAAGAACCGCGAGTTGCCGCTGTCCGGACGACGCTGCGTTGCAGGCACGGGAATCTCCGCAGTCTGGGCAAGGCCGCTGGCGAGTGCAGCAGCGAACAGGCATTCCACCGTTTGCAGCGGCAGCTTGCAAGCATTGGCCAGCGCCTGCGGGCGCCACGGGCGCGCATGCAGATGGGCGATGGCGAGCAACTGCGCCGGCGAGCTGGTCTCTGCACTCAGCTCCGGCCATTGGCGCAGTTGCAGCGCATGGCTGAGCTCCACCGCCGGCAGTGCCGGGCGCAGCTGCTCGGGCAGCGCGAAATACAGTGCTTCGAATGAAATGCGTTGCGGTAACGCAGCGGTAACAAGCGCGGGCAGGGCCTGCCAGCCCGGGCGATCCAGTGCGGCGACCAGATCGGCCAGCGCCAGCCCGGCCGGCAATTGCACGCAGCCATTGGCCGGGTCCACCCGCACCTGCAATTGCGCGTGCTGCAACACCACCGCGCCGGTACCGAATTCGCCCCGGCAATACCGGAGCAACAACGCCGGCTCGGCCACCGAGGTAGTGTGCGGCGAGGACAGCAGCAAGCGCACGTGTTCGTTGAGTTCGCGCACGGTGGCGCCGTGCTTGATCCAGACACCGGCCATCGGCGTACGCGAGACCACCAGCACACGCACCGGTTGGCCTTGCAGCGCCTGCCAGGCGGCCAGGCCGTCGGCGGTTTCCAGGCCTAGCACCACCACATCGGCCGCGTGCTGCGGCCATTCGCCCAATTGCACGTCGATGCGCTCGGCGAGCAGCAGCGAGCACGCCAGTTTCAGGCGCGTGGTGTGCAGCAGGTCCAGGCCGGCCGTGGCGACCCGCATGGCGTGAATGGGTGTGGTCATGAGCTGGCGCCGTGGCGGCGCATTGGAATAGCGAGATGCCTGCCGGTCAGCACCGGCAGGCTGGAGCGGGCGGTGCAGTCGCACCGCGCTGTCGGCATCAACCGAAATCGAGGGTCTTTTCGAACGCCTTGAGCTCGTGACGGGCCATGGCCAGGTTGGCCTTGGCGCGGTCCAGCACCACGTACAGGAACAGGGTGCCATTGCTTTCGAGCGGACGCAGCAGGTGGTACTGGCGCGCAAGCGTGATCAGGATGTCTTCGATGGTGTCGTTCAAGCCGAGCTGTTCGGCGATACGACGCTTGGCGCGCACCACTTCGGTGTTGCCGGCCGCCGCCAGTTCCAGGTTGAGCTCGGCGCCGCCGGTCATGCCCAGTGCCATGCCGCTGTCGCTATCGACCAGCGCCGCACCGACGAAGCCGGCCAGCGAATGCAGTTGTTCCAGATTGAGTTTTGACACAAGTGGTCCTTGCAAACGGTGAGGAATGAATGCCTTGCGGCATGCACGAACAGTGCCAAACACTCAGCCTTGCGGCACCGTCAGCACGGTGGCGAGGCGGCCGGCGCAGTCGCGCGCGTTGAACAACAGCGCAGCGGCATTGATGTCGCTGCCGCCCACGGCGGTGAGCGTCAGCGGTTTGTCGGCGCGGATGCGGATCAGCACCAGCTGCCCGCCACGCGTGCTGATGGTGGCGTAGTCGGCTTCGCTCAGGCTGGATTCGCGCGCCAGGGTCTCGCCCAGGGTCAGGAACGAATTGGCCATGGCGGCCAGTCGGCGACCGTCCACATCCAGGCTGGATTGCTCGGTAATGGCACGTCCGTCGGCGGTGGAGAGCATCAACAGACGAATGCCCGGTTCGCGCTCGATGGTCTGCGCAAACTCGCGCCCGATGCGCTGCAGATCGTACTGATGCGACGCCCGCGCGACTTCGCCCACGGCAGCCTTGACGACCTGGTTGACGGCGTTATGCGGCATGAAATCCCCCTGTTGCTTGATGGCCCGAGCGCATGCATGCGTGTGGCGTGCCGCGCTGGCCGGCGCACCATACCACCCATATCCGGGCAGTCAGACACGCCAGCCTGAGTTGCTTAACTGGGCGGTCAGACAAGCAGGATCTGCAAAGTCCGGTGCGCCACAAAGTGCCGTGGCACGTCACTGTAGCGGCGCGGCGAGGCAGATCTAAACCTCTGGTGTGTGGGCATGTCGTTTCGTGCGCATGTTCACTGCGCGCGGCCTGGCGTGCTGCGCTGCCGCGCGTCACTGCGCGGGCGTGCCACTAGACTGCACGGCTTTATCAATGCTGGAGCAATACATGGCGACGCAGTACCTGCCGGTTTCCCTGATTGGCGTTCCCACCGACATCGGTGCCGGCCACCGCGGCGCGCGGATGGGGCCTGAAGCGTTGCGCATCGCCGGCTTGCAGGAGGCCTTGATCGGCCGTGGCGTGGAGGTGCGCGATCTGGGCAATCTGGATGGCCCGCGCAATCCGTGGCAGGCGCCGCAGTCCGGTTACCGGCATCTGGACGAAGTGGTGGCCTGGAACCAGGCGCTGATGGACGCCAGCTACGCCGAACTGCAGGGCGGGCGCATGCCGATCATGCTGGGCGGCGACCATTGCCTGGGCATCGGTTCCATCACTGCCGTGGCCAAGTACTGCCGTGAGCAAGGTCGCCCGCTGCGGGTGCTGTGGCTGGACGCACATTCGGACTTCAACACCAGCGAAGTGACTCCATCGGGCAACGTGCATGGCATGCCGGTGGCGTGCCTGTGCGGGCTGGGCCCGCAGGCGCTCACGCATCTGGGCGGCAGCGCGCCGGCGCTGTTGCCCGAGCAGGTGCGGCAGATCGGCATCCGCTCGGTGGATCCGGAAGAGAAGCGCCTGATCAAGCAGCACCGCATCGATGTCTACGACATGCGCTACATCGACGAAGCCGGCATGAAGCGCACCATGGAAGCGGCATTGCAGGGCATGAGCGCCGACACGCACCTGCACGTGAGTTTCGATGTGGACTTCCTCGACCCCAGCATCGCCCCGGGCGTGGGTACCACCGTGCCCGGTGGCCCCAACTACCGCGAGGCGCAGCTGGTGATGGAGATGATTGCCGACACCGGGCGCATGGGGTCATTGGATATCGTCGAGCTGAACCCGGTGCTGGATAACCGCAACGCCACCGCCGAGCTGGCGGTGGATCTGGTCGAGAGCCTGTTCGGCAAGTCCACGCTGATGCGAGATTGATCCAGTGCTGAACGTGGCGTGCTGCCGTTCACATCAAGTCCACGTCCGCGCAGTCAGATTTGGCGCCAAGCGAGGTGCGTTGGCACCGGGCGCAGACCGAGGAAGAGCAATGAAGCGACTGCTGACACTAATGGCGCTGGGCCTGTTTTCGGCCGGCATGATGACTGGCTGTAACACCATGGCCGGCGCCGGCAAAGATATGCAGGGTGCGGGCGACAAGGTCGAAAAGACCGCCGATAAATGCAGCGACGGTAAGTGCTGATTCGTCACCGTCGCATGGCACGTGTTTGATGTGATTGATCTGCGGCAACACGCCGCTTTACCCACGAAGGAGTTTGTTATGAAGCGTGCAATTGTGCTGCTGGTGCTGTCGATGTTCTCGGTCGGTATGCTGTCGGGCTGCAACACCGTCGCAGGTGCTGGCAAGGACGTGCAGGGTGCCGGCGAGAAAGTGGAAGACGCAGCGCGTAAGTAATGTGACGCCGCATGCAACAAAAAACGGGCCGCAAGGCCCGTTTTTTTTGTGTACGATCGCTGGCGGGAAGCGATCCACGTACTGTATTTGGCGCAATCGACGCATCGCGAACAGGGTGGATGGGTGGGCAACGGTTCAGTGCCGTGATCGGCGGTTTGACACCTTTTGATCTATCGCAAACGCAGCAGTGCTCACGCTGGCGGCACGGTCAATCGCGGCCGCATCAGCGGAGTCAACGCATGAACACTGACATCATTTCCGGTAAGTGGACCCAGTTGAAGGGCAAGGCCCAGGCCAAGTGGGGCGACCTTACCGATGACGATTTCAAGGTTGCCGAAGGCAATGCGGAATATCTGCAAGGCAAGCTCCAGGAACGTTACGGCTGGGATCGCGACCGCGCCCAGACCGAAGTGCGCGCGTTCGAAAAGTCGCTGCGCGACGACACCTGAGTGCTGTCCACGCTGTTTGCCGGGTGAGGCAGGCAGGTTGCAGACGACGGGCCGCCCAGTGCGGCCCGTTCTGCGTTTGCGCGTCTTCAATCCTGGCTGCGGCCGTAATGCGACGAAGGCAGGCGCGGAACCGTTAAACTTGCACGCTGACTTCCCGGCATTACGCAGATGACCACTCGTGTCCTTACCGGCATCACCACTTCCGGCACCCCGCATCTGGGCAATTACGTCGGTGCGATCCGTCCGGCCATTCAGGCCAGCGCCGGTGCCGATGCCGAGAGCTTCTATTTCCTGGCCGATCTGCACAGCCTGATCAAGGCGCAGGACCCGGCACGCACGCAGCGTTCGACGCTGGAAATCGCCGCCAGTTGGCTGGCCTGCGGCCTGGACCCGGACAAGGTGTGGTTCTACCGGCAGTCCGATGTGCCCGAAACCACCGAGTTGATGTGGCTGCTGACCTGCGTGGCCGGCAAGGGCATCCTCAATCGCGCGCATGCCTATAAGGCGGCGGTGGACAAGAACCGCGCCGATGGCGAAGACGACGATGCCGGCGTGACCGCAGGCTTGTTCATGTACCCGGTGCTGATGGCGGCCGATATCCTGATCTTCAACGCGCATAAGGTGCCGGTGGGGCGTGATCAGCTCCAGCATATCGAGATGGCGCGCGATTTCGCGCAGCGCTTCAACCATGTCTACGGGCGCGATTTTTTCACCTTGCCCGAGGCGGTGATCGACGAGCAGGTCTCGACCTTGCCGGGCCTGGACGGCCGCAAGATGAGCAAGAGCTACGGCAACACGATCCCGCTGTTCGCACCGCGCGAGCAATTGCGCAAGCTGGTGTTTTCCATCCTCACCGATTCGCGTGCGCCCGGCGAAGCGAAGGACACACAGGGGTCGGCGTTGTTTCAGCTGTATCAGGCATTCGCCACGCCGCAGGAATCTGCCGTGTTCGCGCAGGTGTTTGCCGACGGCATCGGCTGGGGCGATGCCAAGCAGCAGCTGTTCGAGCGGATCGATCAGGAAATCGCGCCGCTACGGACGCGTTACGAGGCATTGATGGCAGAGCCGGCCAAGATCGAAGCGATTCTGCGCGCCGGTGGTGCACGCCTGCGTGCGCGCTATGCCACGCCGCTGCTGGCCGAGCTGCGCGATGCGGTGGGCCTGCGCGATCTGTCCAGTCAGGCCGGCACAGCGGCGAGCGATGCCGGCGAGAAGGTTGCGTTGCCGGTGTTCAAGCAATACCGCGAAAGCGATGGCCAGTTCTATTTCAAGTTGAACGACGGCGCGGGCACATTGCTGTTGCAGAGCGATGGCTTCGCCTCGCCGCGCGATGCAGGCCAGTTGATCGCACGGTTGAAACAGGCCGAGCAGGCCAGCGATCTGCAGCTGCCAGGCGTGCATGCGCAGGTGCAAGCCGATGGGATCCTTGCGGCGATGCGGATGTTGCGCGAGGCGTGATCGATGCGCGCGCAAGGTGCGGCGACCGCCTTGCGCGTGGGGATTGCATCGCAGGTGCAGTGCCGAGATCCGGCAAGACGATTTTGTTGTGCGTGAGGCAGCGGTGTTAACTCATCGTTGCCTGGAACCAGCCGCACACCGCGCGCGCATTACCTGCGCCTACACTGCGGCTGTCCTTATCGCCACGGAGCAGGAATGACAGCACTGGCCGATCCCGGCATCCACACCATCGACACCGGCTTTGGCGGCGTGCAGTTCGACGCGGCGTATCTGATTGTCGAGGCGCAGCGCGGAGCGTTTGTTGATTGCGGCACATCCTTGTCGGTGCCGCATATGCTGGCGGCAGTGCAAGCCGCCGGGCTGACGCCTGCGCAGGTGGAGTGGTTGGTCCTGACCCATGTGCATCTGGACCACGCCGGTGGTGCAGGTGCCTTGTTGCAGCACCTGCCCAATGCGCGCGTACTGGTGCATCCGCGCGGTGCACCGCATCTGATCGATCCCACGCGGCTGATTGCCGGTGCCACCGCGGTGTATGGCGAGGCGGAAATGGCGCGCAGTTACGGCGTCATCGTGCCGGTGCCGGCCGAGCGCGTGGTGCAGGCGAGCGATGGTGACACGGTGATGCTGGGCGCGCGCGCGCTGCATACCATCGATACGCCGGGGCATGCGCGCCACCATCTGTGCGTGTGGGATGCGCGCAGCCGCAGCTGGTTTACCGGCGACACCTTCGGTCTGTCGTATCGGCAGCTGGACAGTGCGGCCGGCGCCTTCATCCTGCCAACCTCCTCGCCGGTGCAGTTCGAGCCCGAAGCGATGCTGCAGTCGATTGCGCGCCTGATGGAAACCGCACCGGAGGCGATGTATCTCACCCATTACGGCCGTGTCGCGCCGCCAGCACCACTGGCACGCGCGCTGGGCGAACAGATTCATGCGATGACCGACATTGCGCTGGGTTGCGCGCAGCGTCCGGACCGACATCGCTGCATGGTGGCGGCGTTGACCGCGTTGTATCTTGAGCGCGCACGCCAGCATGGATGTCGGTTGGACGACGCGGCGGTGGAGCAGCTGCTGGCAACCGATATCGAGCTCAACGCGCAAGGGCTGGGATGTTGGCTGGATCGTGCAACACGCGCGAATTAGGGCTGCTTGAGCGGCTGACAACGTCTGTAGAACGTCGTAGCAAGTTGTCGCGTCATTTGGGTACAGCTAGAAGCCGGTCAGTCGAGTGCGCGGTGCCCTCACCGCTCGCGGGACACGCCGTTAACCCGTCCATGGGGGCTCGGTGGCGGCATCCATGCCGCCAACGGTCCCGCAATCGGCGAGGACACCGCACCAGAGAGTTGGCTGGTGGTTTACCAGAAGAAACAAAATTCCGCACCAGAGCGTTGATCGTTGCGCTGTTGAAAGCTCTGCGCACCGACCATCCCGACTGGTCCTTGCCCGCTCACCGTCGCGGGACCTTGAGCGGCATGGATGCCGCGCCAGAGGCTCCAGGGACGGATTCACGGCGTGTCCTGCGATGGTGGGCGGGCAAGGGCCCTGCAGAAAACGCAAAGTCGTCGAGTGCGCGGTGCCCTCACCGCCCGCAGGACACGCCGTTCACCCGTCCATGGGGCTCGATGGCAGCATCCATGCCGCCAACGGTCCCGCAATCGATGAGGACACCGCATCTGACAGTTGGTCGAGGACTTTTTTCAAAGCTCTGCGGTTAATTGGATTGAATTGGAAAGCTCGTAGAGCACGCAATTACAGCAACCCTGTCAGTTATGAGCTGATTGCAACATCACCGACTCCCTCTCGACGGTCCTGGGCCGCGCACCGTCACGGAAGCCATCAGACGTGCGCAGTTTTACTCGGAACCGGCATGTACCACTCGTACACAGTGGTTTGGAGCGCGCCGCCTGCCCGCACCTGACGACCGCTCGCACCATTTTGTCAGCCGCTCTTCGTCATGCATGCAACCGATGCGATTGATGCATTCTCGTGTCATAGCGCGCCAGCGCGGGCTGCACGCTTGTAAACTGTGTGTCATCTATCCGTTGCAAGGCCTCACCGTGAATCCGATGCGCATCCTGCTGTTGTCCGCCTGCCTGTTTGTGGGAGGTGTGGCACAGGCCGCCAACGATCTGCCGGGCGGCGGCATCGATGCCGAGGCGTTGTCG
The DNA here is from genome assembly GCF_023337365.3 of Xanthomonas nasturtii. Classification (NCBI taxonomy): domain Bacteria; kingdom Pseudomonadati; phylum Pseudomonadota; class Gammaproteobacteria; order Lysobacterales; family Lysobacteraceae; genus Xanthomonas; species Xanthomonas nasturtii. The sequence goes on along the minus strand of NZ_CP142084.2, from coordinate 4,405,386 downwards.
CGGCATGTGCGTCTACTGGCGTCGGACGAATTCGAAGGCCGCGCGCCGGCGAGTGCTGGCGAGCAGCGCACGGTCGATTATCTGGTGGAACAGTTCAAGGCGGCCGGCCTGGAGCCAGGTGGCGAGCAGGGCGGTTGGACGCAGGCGGTGCCGTTGGTGCGTGCGCAGGTGGAGGGCCCGGTGCGCGCCAGCTTGCGCGTTGGCGGCAAGACGCAGGCGCTGGTCAACGGCAGCGATGTGACCTTGCAGAGCCTGCGTCCGCAGAAGGCGGTAGCGCTCAAGGATGCGCCGCTGGTGTTCGTTGGGTATGGCATCAGCGCGCCCGAGCGGCAGTGGGACGATTACAAGGGTGTGGATCTGCGCGGCAAGATCGCGGTGGTGCTGATCAACGATGCCGATTTCGAATCGCCGCAGTCGGGCGCATTCGACGGCAAGGCGGTGACCTACTACGGCCGTTGGACCTACAAATACGAAGAGGCGGCGCGGCGTGGTGCGGCCGGTGTGTTGATCGTGCACGAGACCGCGCCAGCGGCGTATGGCTGGGCCACGGTGCAGAGCTCGGGCATGTCGCCGTTGTTCGACATCGAACGCAGCGACGCCGATGCCAGGATGCAGCACGTACCGGTGCGTGGCTGGATGCAGCGTGCACTGGCAGTGTCCTTGTTCGAACAGGCTGGTCTGGATTTCGAACAGGCCAAGGCGCGTGCGCAGCAACGCGATTTCGCGCCTGTGGCACTGGGCGATTCGGCGTTGTCGGTGGACTTCAAGCTCAAGCGCGAGCGTGTGGTCACGCATAACGTGGTGGCCAAACTGACCGGCAGCCAGCATCCGGATGAGACGGTGATCTTCTCCGCGCACTGGGATGCCTTCGGTATCGGCAAGGCCGATGCCGGTGGCGATACGATTCGACGCGGTGCGGTGGACAACGCCACTGGCGTTGCCAGCGTGCTGGAACTGGCGCGCGTGTTCGCGGCCGGCTCCAAACCGCAGCGCAGCCTGTACTTCATCGCATTGACCGCAGAGGAAAAGGGCCTACTTGGCGCCAATTATTACGCGGCGCATCCGCTGGCGCCGTTGGACAAGACCGTGGCCGTGCTCAACATGGAGATGTTCAGCCCGGATGGCCCGACCCGCGACATTGCCTCGTGGGGGCGTGGACGGGTGTCGCTGGAAGGCGACCTGGAAACCGCCGCAAAGGCGCGTGGTCGCAGCTATTCGCCGGACCCGAATCTGGAAGCGGGCTTCTTCTACCGCGCCGATCATTTTGCGTTCGCGCGTATGGGCGTGCCGGCGATCACCGCTGGCCCCGGCCTGGACATGCGCGATGGCGGCGTCGCGAAGGGCAAGGCGCTGCGCGATAAATACTTCGCCGACTGCTACCACCAGCCGTGCGACCGCTGGACGCCGCAATGGGATGCCAGCGGCCATGCCGCCGATACCACCCTGGTGTACGACGTGGGCGTGGTGCTGGCCAACGGCCGGCAGTGGCCGAGCTGGCAGGACGGCTCGGAGTTCAAGGCGATCCGCGCCAGGAGCGATGCGGCGCGTAAGTAAGCGTGGCTAAAGACGACTGCGCTCGCCGCCCTGCGGGTGCGGCCGGTGCCCGGAATCGGCATGTACTCCGGTGTCTCCGCGCCGTCTGCCTCATCTGACGACTGCAGATAGCGTTTTGTCAGCCACTGTCAGGCTTGAGTGGTGAGGGCATCGCACCCTCGACCACGCAGCGAAGAGCGCCTGGCAAACCGACTGTGCGCATCGCCAGGCGGACACAGCTGGCGCCCGTAATCGGCAGGCACCACTCGTACGCTGCGCGGCTCAGCGCGCCGTCTAAGCCAGCAAGCGGCTGCTGCTACGTGTGGGTCTCCGCTGTAAATGCAAACGACCGGCGTGGTGACCAAGGCCAGGCATTGGGCGGTTGCCGATAAATGCGCTCTACGGCTCGCCGGCGTCTGCTTATTTGCCGCTGCCGGCATTCTTGCGCTTGCTGCCGCTGCCGCATGGATAGCGTTTGGCCAGCGCCTGCACGATCAAGTCAGGTGCGGCGTCGTGCTGGCGGGCATCGGGCAGCGCGCCGATATCGGCGATGATCGCTTGCAGATCCGGCGGGCCGACCTTGCCTGCCGGCATGCACCACTGGGTGCGGTAGCTGGCGCTGGCGACGCCGAGCAGGTACGCGCCGGCGCGGTTGGCCGACAGCATGACCTTGAGTTCGGCCTGCTCCGGTGCGGTGATTTCCGGCGCCAGCGATCCGTCCAGCCCGGCGTCGATCAGCTTGCTTGCGCTGAGTTCCCACGGCTCGGGGGCACGTGCCACTGCGGTGGTAGACAGTGCGCTCAGGGCGGCCAGGGCCAGCCAGGGAAGACGACGCTGCATATGCACTCTCGGTTGCGGGGTGACCGGCACCATAGCGCAGCCGGCGGCTGCTGGCGTGCGCATGTGCTCTAGAATCGAAGCTTCCGCTGCACTTCCTGGCACTGTTCCGATGTCTTCCTCTCACGATGCTGCCGCGCCTGCGCGCAGCGGGTTGGTCGTTCTTGCGTTGCTGCTGGTCTACGTGGTCTGGGGCTCGACCTATCTGGCGATCCGGTTTGCGCTGGAAGGCGGCGCGCAGCCGCTGACGATGGTGTCCGGTGCGCGCTTCATCATTGCCGGCAGCGTGCTCTACAGCGTGCTGCGCTGGCGCGGTGTGGCAGCGCCCACGCGCGTGCAATGGAAGAACGTGGCGCTGATGGGCGCGGCGTTGCTGCTGCTGGGTAACGGCATGGTGGTGCTGGCCGAGCGCAGCGTGTCCTCCGGGCTGGCCGCCACGGCGGTGGCCTCGGTGCCGTTGTGGATGGCCTTGTTCGGTGCCCTGCGCGGGCAGCATGCCAGCGGCGGCGAATGGTTGGGCATCGTGATCGGTTTTCTGGGGGTGGTGTGGCTCAACGCCGGCAGCAGCCTTACTGCCACACCGGGCGGACTGGTGTTGCTGCTGATCGCACCGATCGGGTGGGCGTTCGGCTCGGTGTGGTCGCGCGGACGCGATCTGCCATCGCCGTTCATGACCGCCGCCGGGCAGATGTTGTGCGGCGGCGTGTTGCTGGTCGGCACCGGCCTGCTGATCGGCGAGCGCCCGCACAGCGTGCCGAGCCCGCAGGGGCTGCTGGCGGTGGCGTACCTGTGCGTGTTCGGCTCGATCGTGGCGTTCACCGCCTACGTGTGGCTGCTGCATCACGTGCGCCCGGCGTTGGCCGGCAGCTATGCCTACGTCAACCCGGTGATTGCCGTCGCATTGGGTGCGTGGCTGGGGCATGAGCGCTTCAGTGCGCACGATATCGGCGCGATGGCGGTGATTCTGGCCGGCGTGTTGGTGGTCACCTTCGCCAGGGCGCGGCGATGAGCGCGCCCGTGCCGGTGACGGCGCTGGAAGCGCGGCGTGGGTTGTTGATGACCGCGGCGAGCTTTGTGATCTGGGGCCTGGTGCCGCTGTATTGGCATCTGCTCAAGGTGGTGCCATCGCTGCAGATCATTGCGCACCGCATCGTGTGGAGCACCGTGCTGGTGGTGGCGTGGCTGCTGGCGACCTCCGGCCTGAGGTGGTGGCGCACGATTGCCGCCCAGCCGCGCGCGTTGTGGATGCTGGCCGGCAGCAGCGTGGCGATCGCGCTCAATTGGGGCCTGTATATCTGGGCCATCAATGCCGGGCATGTGATCGAAGCCAGTCTGGGCTACTTCATCAACCCATTGCTGAGCGTGTTGCTGGGCGTGGTGGTGCTCAAGGAGCGCCTGCGCGGCATTCAATGGCTGGCGGTGGCGTGCGCCGCTATCGGGGTGCTGTGGCTGACCATCGATGCCGGCGCCCCGCCATGGATTGCGTTGGGGCTGGCGGCGTCGTTCGGCATTTATGGCTTGCTGCGCAAGCTGGTAGCGGTGGACGCGGTCGCCGGCCTTGGCGTGGAAAGCGTGTACCTGTTCGTGCCGGCAGTGCTGCTCGCAGCCTGGGGCGAGCAGGGACATGGTGGCGCGTTCTTCAGCGGCTGGGATCTGCGCACCGATCTGCTGCTGATCTTCGGCGGCGTAGTGACGGCGGTGCCGCTGATCGGATTTGCGTATGGCGTGCGGCGCATCCCGCTGTCGCTGGTGGGCATCCTGCAGTACATCGGGCCGAGCCTGCAGCTGTTGCTGGGCGTGTGGTTTTTCCATGAGCCGTTCGACCAGGGGCGCGTGATCGGTTTCGCTGCGATCTGGGTCGGTTTGCTGCTGTTCGTCGGCGATAGCGTGGCGCGTTCGCGGCAGCCGGTGGCCGTGCGCTGAGTCAGCGCCGCACTGCACGTGATGCGTGTGGCATGGAGCAGCGCGAATGCTGCACGTCAGCGTAGCGCGTTTGCCGCGCTCAACTACGCGGTACCGGTAGCGGCATCGCAACCGCCAGCGTGGAGGCCGGCAGTGCCTGCGGCGCAGGGCAATGGGTGGGGTCTTGTTGCAGCTGCGCCAGCCACTGATCGATCGGCCCGCCGAGCAGATCCAGCCGTAACGGCAGGCTCAGATGGTTTTCGCCGGGCAGCTCCACGTAATGCGCACGTGCGCTGGCCAACGCCAATGTGCGGCCATGTGCCACCGGAATGTGCTGATCGGCATCGCCATGCAACAGCAGCACGCAGCTGCGCGTGTCGGCCAGGGCGTGCGCGACATCGACATGGTCAAGATCCAGCTTGAGCTGGGTATCGGCTGCTGCAATCACCGCATCGATATTCTGGTCGGCATAGCGCCAACGCGCATAGGCGGCCACCGCCTGCCCGCGCCACCCGTGCGGCTGGCTGGCGAGCAGGTGCGGCACCATGTCGCGAATGCCGCGCCCGGCATTGGCGAAGGATTCCATCGCCACCACGCCGGTCACGCGCGCGCCGAGTTTGTCGGCAGTGAACAGCGCGGTGGCCGCGCCGTAGGAAATCCCGAACAGATACAGTGGCCCGCGGATTTCGCCGCGCGGTTGCAGCGCATCGAGCACATCAATGACGTCGTCGGATTCGCGCGTGCCGTAGCCGGACGGCCCACCGCCGGAATGCCCGTGGTTGCGCTGGTCGATGGTGATCACCCGATAGCCGGCCTGGGCCAGCTGCAGCGACCATGGCAGCAGCGAATCGCCATCCATCATCCAGCCGTGCAACAGCACCACGGTGCCGCGTGGCGTCGGTGGCGCGGTGGTGGGGACCTTGAAACCGAAATCCACATCCAGCGCATGCGCCGGGTCGTTGCGCTGACCCACGTAGCGGTACTGCATGGCGTACTGGCCGGGATCGATCGCACGCCAGAAGATCGGCACGCCATCGCGCGTGACCACATGCCCGCTGCGGTTGGGCACCGTGGCGATGGTGGCGGCAATGCGTTCTTCGTCCAGCAACGGTGAGGTGCCGCCGGGCGCAACCAGGCGCTCGCTGAGCGAGGTCGAAGAGGAAGAACAGCCGGCCAGCCACAGGCAGGCGCAGGCCAGCAAAATCAGGCGCGTCATGGCGAAGATCGATGGATGCAACGGCCGGGCAGGCTACGGCCTGCCTGGCCCGCGCATCTACCGCAACGCAGTGACAAAACGATGACAGCCTGCAATACATTCAGATACCAAGCGCATCGCCTAGCTCGGCTCTACGAACCCCGAATCCCGAATCCCGGCGGGTCAACGGCCCGCCTACACCTCGCGCAAGGCTGTGGTGATCGGCAGGTGCGCCGCACGCAGCGCCGGGAACAGCCCGCCCACCAGGCCGATGCCCAGCGCCCACTTCAGCCCGCTCCACAACAGCTCCGGCGACACCTTGAACTGGAACACCACCTGGCTGAAGTTGTTGCCCAGCGTGGAGACGGTGTAGCCGTTGAACACCGCCCAGGCGATTGCCCCGCCCAGCAGCCCGCCCAGCAGCGCCAGCAGCATGGTTTCCAGCATCAGCGCCATGATCACCGGCGTGCCGCGGAAGCCAATTGCACGCATGGTGGCAATCTCGCGCGCCCGCGTGGCCACCGCCGCATACATGGTGTTGAGCGCACCGAACACCGCACCCACCGCCATGATCGCGCCGATCACCGTGCCCAGGATGCTGATCAACTTGTTCAAGCCGCCGCCCTGTTTGCCGTAGTAGGCGCGTGTGGTTTCCACATCCAGTTTGAGCCGCGGATCGGCGGCCATGGCGGTCTTGAACTGGCTGAAGCCTGCCTTGCCGCTGGTGCGCACGTTGATCGACTGATAGGCGCTGCGGTTATAGGTGGTGGCCAGGGTCTGCGCGTCGGTCCACAACTCCGAATCGTGCGCGTCGCCGGAGGCGAACACGCCCACCACGGTCCATTGCTGGCTGCCGAGCGTCAGCGTCTTGCCCAGCTCCAGTCCGCGAAATTGATTTAACGCGCCTTTGCCCACCACCATTTCGCGCAGGCCGTTGGTGAAGCGGCGGCCTTGCACGATCTTGATCTTGTCATGCACCGCCCAGGCCTGTTCGCCCACGCCACGCAGTTGCGCGTTGACGTCGGTGCCATCGGAGCGGGAGGCGATATTGACCACTTGCGAGAGTTCCGGCGACAGCAGCGGGCGGCCGCTGGCATCGGCGGCGATGCCGGGCAGGCTGCTGATCAGCGGCACCAGATCGCGGGTGATCACCGAATTGGTCTCCGCCTGCGAGCCGCCGCGCAGGACAATGGCGGTGGTGTCGTCGCCGGTGCTGTTGAGCGTGGCCTGGAAGCCCTGGCCCATCGCCAGCATTGCCACCAGCACGCCCACCACCCCGGCAATGCCGACCACGATCACCGAGCTGGACCCCCAGCGTTGCGGCAACGTGGCGATACCGATGCGCGCGGCCGCCAGCGAGAGCCGGCCGCTGCGGGTGACCACCAGCCACACCGCCAGCAGTGCCGCGATCGGCAGCAGCGCCATCCACGGCAGCGCGATCCAGGCCGCCAATCCGAGCGCCAGCAGCACGACCGACAGCAGGTTCAAACCACGATCTTTCCATTTGCGTTGCATGTGCATGCTCCTGTCAGCGGCCGGCGAGTGCATCGACGATCTTCAAGCGCTGCGCGCGTAATGCCGGCAGCACACCCACCACAAGGCCGATGCCGACCATCAGCCCGAAAGCGACCAACCAGGTCCGACGTCCCCCCGTCCTGAGTAGCGGCCGGGTCTAGAGTCCGGGGTTGATGATATCGGTGTTGGCCAGCTGTTGGGCATACGCGGAGGGCGTCATGCCGCCGATTGCTTTCTTGGGTCGCTCCTCGTTGTATTCGCGTCGCCAGCGCTCGATCTCGGTGCGTGCGTGCAGCAGTGTCGGGAACCAGTGCTCGTTGAGGCATTCATCGCGCAACCGGCCGTTGAACGATTCGACATAGGCGTTCTGGTTTGGCTTGCCGGGTTGGATGAGTCGCAACTGCACGCCACGCGCATGCGCCCAGGTGACCATCGCCTTGCCGCAGAACTCCTTGCCGTTGTCGGTGCGGATCACCTGCGGCAAGCCGCGGCTGATGGCCAGCCGCTCCAGCACACGCGTCACGCCATGGCCCGAGATTGCACGCTCCACCTCGATGGCGACCGCTTCGTGTGTGGCGTCGTCCACGATCACCAGGCACTTGATCGCCCGGCCGTCGGCGGTGCGGTCGAACACAAAGTCCATCGACCACACCTGGTTTGCCTGCAATGGCCGCAGCAGCGGCTGACGCTCGCCCACTGACACTTTCTTGCGCTTGCGGCGGCGGACCTGCAGCTGCTGCTCGCGGTACAAGCGCTCCACACGCTTGTAGTTCACCAGGCGTCCTTCCTGGCGCAGCTTGAGATAGATCATCCCCACGCCGTAGCGCTTGTGGCGATGCGCCAGTTCCACGATGCGCTCGCGTAGCGCAACGTTGCGGTCCTCGCGCGGGCAATAGCGCAGCGCACTGGCGCTCATGCCGATCGCGGCCAACGCGCAACGCTCGCTGGCCCCTCGCCCCATCCACTCGCGCACCAGCGCACGACGCGCCGGTGCGCTCACCATTTTTTTTGCAGTGCCTCCTTGATCAGATCGTTCTGGAACACCTGCTCGGCGAGCAGCTTCTTCAGGCGCGTGTTCTCTGCCTCCAGGTCCTTGAGTCGCTTGGCATCGGGCACGCTCATCCCGCCAAACTTGCTGCGCCACAGGTAGTAGGAGGCCTCGCTGAAGCCATGGCGCCGGCACAGGTCCTTGATCGCCACGCCGCTTTCGGCCTCACGCAGAAAGCCGATGACCTGCTCGTCAGTAAAACGCTTCTTCACGTCCAATCTCCTTCGGGTAGGGAATTGGACTCCAAACTGCGGCGCTACTCAAAATCGGGGGGACGTCGGGTCTGCAGCGGCACGCTCTGGGTCGGCATCAGGCCACCACTGCGCGCTGCCACTGCCGGGATCACCAGCGCCGCCAGCCCCATGCCGATCAAGCCACCCAGGCCGATCAGCAACATCGATTCCACCATCACCAGGCTCAGCACGGTGCGGTCCTGAAAGCCCAGCGTCTTCAGCGTGGCCAGCTCCGGGATGCGCTCGCGCACCGCCTGCGCCATGGTATTGCCGGTGAGCAGCAGCAAGGTGAAGAACACCGCGGCCATGATCGAGGTGACGATCAAGCCGATATCGGCAAACTGTTTGAGGAAGGCCTGCTGGAACGCCGATTCGGTCTGCGACTTGGTTTCGTGATCGGAGTTGGCCGACAACGCATCGATCGCCTGCGCCACGCGCGAGGCCTGGTCGGCATTGCGCAGCGTCACCGTGTACCAGCTGACCCGGCTCTTGATGTAGTCGTTGGATTCGTCGAAGTATTTCCAGTTCATCATCAACTGACGTTCCTGGTTGGCGGCCACCGTGCGGTCTTTCATGCGAAAGATGCCGACCAGTTCCAGCGGCCAGTCGTTGCTGCCGCCGCGCGGAAAGATGGTGGCCTGCAGCGGGATGGTGTCGCCGAGTTTCCAGCCATTTTCCTTGGCCAGGCTTTCGCCGACCACCGCGCCGGTGCGCGTGGTCTGGAAGGCCTTGAGCTGGTCCTTGGGCAATTGGTATTCGCTGTAGACATCGAAGAAATTGGGCGCCACCGAAAAATTTGGGAAGAAGTTCTTCGGGTCGCGATAGATGCCGCCGAACCACATCGCCGAGGTCACATCGCGCACGCCCGGCACGCGGCGGATCTGCGCTTCCAGATTGATCGGCAACGACTGGGTGATCGACAGGCGCGAGGCCACCACCAGCCGGTCCACGCCGCTGACGCTGCCGCCGGCGGTGAAGGCCACGCGCACCGAATCGAGCATGCCGAACAATAAAAACGCCGCCACCACCGAGAGCAAGGTCAGCAGGGTGCGGGTCTTGCTGCGGAACAATTGGGCCCACACCAACCAGAGATACTTCATTGCAGCGCTCCCTTACAGTGCAAGCGGCGCGTCGGCCAGCTCGCCCTTGTCCAGATGGATGGTATGCGTGGCGTATTCGGCAGCCTTGGGGTCATGCGTGACCATCACGATGGTCTTGCCATGTTCGCGATTGAGCTCCTGCAGCAGGCGCAGGATTTCTTCGGCGTTGTGGCGGTCCAGATCGCCGGTGGGTTCGTCGCAGATCAGGAAGGTGGGGTCGGAGACAATGGCGCGCGCAATCGCCACGCGTTGCTGCTGGCCGCCGGACAGCTCGCTGGGCTTGTGGTTGCGGCGCTCCTGCAGGCCGACCAGGGTCAAGGCGATTTCTGCATTGCGCTTGCGTTGCGCCGCATTGAGCGAGGTGAGCAGCAATGGCAGCTTCACGTTCTTTTGCGCGGTGAGCATCGGCATCAGGTTGTAGAACTGGAACACGAAGCCGACGTGGTGGCTGCGCCAGGTTGCCAACTGGCCGCCGCTCATGCGGTCGATGCGCTCGCCTTCGATCTCGATCTCGCCACCGCTGGGGTTGTCCAGCCCGCCGATCAGATTGAGCAAGGTGGTCTTGCCCGAGCCGGACGGACCCATCAGCGCCACGAAATCGCCGCTGGCGATCTCCAGGTCGATGCCGTGCAGCACCTGCACCTGCTCGGGGCCGCGTTGGTAGGTCTTGGTGATGTTGCGCAAACTGACGAGAGCGGACATGGCGACTCCTGGCGGTGCAATGGGAAGAGTGACAGCGATGCGGCAACGCGACTGCGGATGTTGGATGCGGCACTGCAGTGACACGACGAGGTGGTGTGCGGTGGAGTGGTGCTGCCTGCGGCTGCCGCGTATCGGGTGCTGCTACGGCGATGCACGCCGCAACACGCTGCCGCTGTGTGAAACGCGTGCAGTGCTGCACGGACTGAAGCGATGTTTGAACGCGTGCAGCTATACCGATTGAAGCGATGTTGAAGCGCAGCGCGACTGCGCATGCGCTGACGCAGTCGATGGTGCTTTACTGAATTCGACAGCGTGTATCGCAGCGCGGCGCCAGCGCCAGCATATCTACCGCTTCCATCAACGCTTGCCGTGTTCCCCCGAGCAGCTGGGCTGCCTGCACTGTCTTTGGTTTGCGTTACTCGGCGTCCGGCCCGGCTTCGACCACCTTGTCGCCTTCCTTCAACGCCGCCGGCGGATTCAGCACCACGCTGTCGCCTGCGGTCAGGCCGGACAGCACCTGCCTGTCTTCGCCCATCACCATGCCGGTGGTGACCGCGCGCGCGCTGACGCTGTTGTGCTCGCCAACCACGAACGCGACCGTGCGCCTGTCGCGTTCCACCAGTGCGGCGGCCGGCACGCGTACGCCCTGCGGTTTGGCCGTTTCCTGCGGCTTGGCCTGTTCCAGAAAGCTCACCCGCACGCCCATTTCCGGCACGATGCGCGGGTCCTTGAGCTTGAGCGCCACGCGCACTTTCACCGTGGCCTTGCCGCGGTCGGCAGTGGGGATGATGGCGATCACTTCGCCGGGAATCTTCCATTCCGGATACGCATTGAGCACGGCTTCCACCGGCATCTTCGGCTGCACGCGGCCGATGTAGGACTCGCCCACTTCCACCTCGATTTCCAGCGATTCCATGTCCACGATGGTGCCGATACCGGTGCGGGTGAAGCCGCCGCCGGCCGACAACGGCGAGACGATTTCGCCCGGCTGCGCCGCCTTGGCCGTCACCACGCCGGCAAATGGCGCGCGCACCACATTGAAGTCCGAGCGGATGCCGGCGATGGCCAGTTGGTCCGAGGCAACCCGCACGTTGCGCTGCGCATTCTGCAGCTGCGCGCGCAAGGCATCGCGTTGTGCGATGGCCTGCTCGTACTGCGAGCGGGAAACCAATTGCGCGCCAACCAGGGACTGCAGGCGCGCGGCATCGGCATTGGCCACCGCCAGTTGCGCCTGCATGTTGTCGACCTGGCTGCGCGCGGCCGACAACTGCGATGCAGACAAGGTACGCTGCGCATCGGCATCCAGCGGGTCGAGTGTGGCCATCACCTGGCCCTGTTCGACACGCATGCCTTCTTCGATCATGACCTCGCGCACCTTGCCGGTGACCTGCGACGACACCGTGGCCATGCGCCGCGCCACCACATACCCGGAGGCATCCAGCACCGAGGCGCTGCTGCTGCCGGCGCTGATCGCCACCACCGGCGCGGTCTGCACGTTCACCACCGGTCGGCGCGTGAACCACCACGCGGCGGCGGCCAGCACGATGACGATGACAACCGCAGCGGCGATCCAGCCGCCGCGACGTGCAGGCGGTGGCGTGGCAGGACGCTGGCGGTCGATGCGGAGTTGCTTGAGCAGATCGGCGGAAGTATTCATCGATGACCAGGACGGAAGGCTGCGCGAAATGTGACGGTCTGCGGACGGCGCCGCAAGCTGCCGGAAGTCACCAACGGCGGTGCGGCGACGAACGGTCGGTGCGCCGAGAGCACGGCCAGATGCTGCGCAGCATGCAGCCAGCGCCACCACGCTCACCAGTGACAGCTGTCACCTGCAGCGCATGACAACGGCAACTGTGCGCCAGTGATGCGGGCGGCGATGCTGGCGGCTCCTCGGCAATGTTCCACCTGCATGCCTTGCTCGCATCTGCATCTGCATCTGCATCGCTTGCGCAGGCAAGTGGCTGCGTCAGCACGCAATCGCAGCCTGGCAATCACCGGTGGCGTGCATGCATGAGGCCGCTCCCCCATATCGTCCTGTACGGAGCCGCACGCAGGCGAACCCGGCAGTGGCAGAATCCGCTGAACGACTAGGATCCACTCCGATGCATGCAAGGCTCCCGGCCTGGCTTCGTCCGGCCGCAAATTCGCAAGTGGCCGCTCGCCTGGCGCAAGGCCAGTCGCCGTGGATGGACTGTGTGCACCTGCTGTGGTCGGCATGGGTGTTCGTGGTGCCGGTGTTTTCCTCGCGTGGCTATGGCAGCACCTGGCTGCTGTGCACAGTTGTGTCGTATCCGCTGTTCCTGCTGCTGTATGCGCGCATGTTGCTGGCGCCACGCGACACGCTGTACCGCCATGCCTGGGCGATGGGCGCGCTCAGTGCCGCGTTGCTGCCGGTATATCCCTCGGGCATCAGCTATTTCAGCTTCGCGTGCCTGAGCCTGCGCCCCTCTACGGGGCATGCGTTGTGGCGGCATTTCGCGATGCTGGTGCTGATGAACGCGTTGTACCTGGGGTGGGCGCACTGGCTGGGCACGCGCTTGCAGTCGCTGGTGTGGTTGCCCGTTTCGGTGCTGGGCATGGCAGCCGTGGGTGCGGTGTACAGCATCAACGAACGCAAGGATGCATTTCTGCGCCTGTCGCAGGACGAAGTCCAAGGCTGGCGGCCACGGCCGAACGCGAGCGCATTGGCCGCGATCTGCACGACCTGCTCGGCCATACCTTGTCGCTGGTGGCGCTCAAATCCGATCTTGCTGCACGCCTGGTCGAACGCGACCCGCAGGCGGCACGCAACGAAATCGACGCCGTGGCGCAGATATCGCGTGATGCGCTGGCGCAAGTACGCCGCGCGGTCACCGGCATCCGTGCCGCTGGCCTGGTGGCCGAACTGGCATCGGCGCGGGTGCTGCTGGACCTGGACGGCATCGCGCTGGAACAGCAGCTGGAGACGCTGCCGCTGCCGCCCGAACACGAAACCGCGCTTGCGCTGGTGGTGCGCGAAGCGGCCACCAATGTGCAGCGCCACGCCCAGGCAACACGTGTGCGGGTAAATTTGCGTGCGCACGGAGAGCAGGCGGTGCTGGAGATCACCGACGACGGACGCGGCGGCGTGATCGTGCCCGGCAACGGCCTGGACTGCATGCGCGCACGCTTGCATGGCCTGGGCGGCGCACTGGAGGTGGAAGCGCTGCCGCGTGGCATGCGCTTGCGCGCCAGCGTGCCATTGCCGCGCACCGCACCGGCAACGTCGCCGCTGCCCATGCCGGCAGTGCCGCAGTCGCGTTGAGCGCCCAGACGCCGACCGCAGCTGGACGAATGCACGGCGAGCGCAGCGGCTGCTATCGTGCGCCATCGTTGTCTGCATGCGAGCGCAACCGATGATCCGGGTGTTGTTGGCTGAAGACCAAGCCTTGCTGCGTGGCGCGCTGGTGGCCCTGCTCGGGCTGGAGGACGAGATCGCCGTGGTCGGCAGCGCTGGCGACGGCGAAAGCGCGTGGCGCGAACTGCAGCGCCTGCAGCCGGACGTGCTGGTCACCGATATCGAGATGCCCGGCCTGACCGGGCTGGAACTGGCGCAGCGGATCCAGCGTCACGCGCTGCCGGTGCGCGTCATGATCGTCACCACATTCGCGCGCCCGGGATTTTTGCGTCGTGCACTGGACGCCGGCGTGGCCGGTTATCTGCTCAAGGATGCGCCGGCCGAACAATTGGTCGATGCGCTGCGCCAGGTGCAGCGCGGCGGGCGGGTGATCGATCCGCAGCTGGCCATCGATGCGTGGGTAGAAGCGGACCCCCTGAGGGAACGCGAGCGCACCGTGCTGCGGCTGGCCGGCGAAGGCCGCTCTGCCAGCGAGATTGCGCAGCAGTTACAGCTCTCGCATCGCACCGTGCGCAATTATCTGTCCGAATGCATCGGCAAATTGGGCGTGGCCAATCGCATCTAAGCGTACCGGCTGGCGCGGCAGAAGGGCTGGTTGTAGCGCCTTCATTCGACTGATGGCGTGCGCAGGCCGCTCGCGTTTCTGCGCGTGCGATTGCATGCAGGTGGGCAGCGCTTGCTCGATGCAATCACCTCACGCACCCCGCATCGAAACCGTGGCATCACTCGCTTGACTCGGCCAAGCGCAGCTATTCCAAACGCGTGCGAAGGAATGCGATTTGCACGCAGGTACACTGCGCAGCATCGGAAAAAATGGCGAGTAATGCATGAAATCTCTGTGGCTGTCGGGCCTGCTGTTGGTGTGCGCGTTCAATGCCTCTGCCGAGCAATTCAAGATCTTGGTGGCCGCCATTCCCAACCAGTATCACCACGACTATATCCCCGTGGCCAAGCCGCAATTCGAAGCGATGGCGCGCAAGCATTATGTCGAGATGGTGTGGGCGTGGAATGCGAAAGCCTTCGATGGCGATCTGTCGCAGTACGCGGCCATCGTGCTGCTCAATACGCCGGCCACCGATCTGGACCCGGCGCAGCGGGCCAACTTTCAAAACTACGTGCGCAACGGCGGTGGCGTGGTCGCCGTGCACAAGGCGTTTGCGATCAAGCGCGGCGATTGGGAATGGTACGACCACATGATCGGCCGCTCGTTCCGCACACACCCGTACATGCAGACCGCGATGGTGGATGTGGTGGATGCCAATTTCCCGGCCACGGCCGGTCTGCCCAAGCGCTGGGTGTGGAGCGATGAGTGGTACGAATACGACCCGCCCTACAGCGATGATCTGGTCACGCTGCTCACTGTGGACGAAAGCAGCTACGACCCCACCCTGATCTGGCCGGGCCAAGTCGCAAAGGGCATGGGCAAACAGCACCCGGTGGCGTGGTACCACCACTTCGAAGGCGGCCGCGTCTTCGCCACTGCGCTAGGCCATCTGGCCGAGGCCTATAACGACCCACGTTATCTGGAGCATTTGTACGGCGGGATTTATTGGGCGGCGACTGGCAAGGGCATCGAAGCATCTGCGCCTGCGGTCAAAACAAAACGCCAGCGTTAAACACTAGTCCACTGAATCATTGAAATCGGATGCATGATCCCCAGTTAGTGTGTCATGCAAAGAACGAAGCTGACGATCCAACAGCGTGCTGAATTGGAGGCGGTGATGCGCAAGCGTCACGGCAACGCCGCTTTGGTGCGCCGCGCGCGGTGTGTTGTGCTTTGGAGCGATGGAGAACGTCGAGTCCACATACGCACTAAGCTTGCCTGCAACGACGCATTCGTCTCGAAGTGGACGGCGGCGTTTGAGGCGCAAGGACTGGCCGGGCTGGTGTCGGTGCATCCTGGGCGTGCGCCGAAGATACCGACGGCCAAGCTGGAAGCGCGTGTGCTCAACCGCACGCTCAAGCACAAGCCCAAAGACGGTTCGACGCACTGGAGCAGTCGCAAGCTGGCTGCCGAGCTGGGCAATGTGTCGTTCTCGGCCGTCCAGCGCATTTGGCGCAAACACGGCGTGCGTCCGCATCGGTTGGACACCCACATGGTCTCCAACGACCCGGAGTTTGAGACCAAGGCCGCAGACGTGATCGGCCTGTACCTGGACCCGCCTGCGCACGCGGTGGTCTTCTGCGTGGACGAAAAGACCGCGATCCAGGCGCTGGACCGCAAGGACCGGATGCTTGCATTGGCACCCGGACGCGCGCAAAGCCACGGATTCGAATACAAGCGTAATGGCACACTGAGCCTGTTCGCCGCGCTCAATACGGGCACTGGCGAAGTGCTGGGCAAAACGGCAGCTCGTCACACCAGCGAGCAGTTCGTGACCTTCCTCGAAGAGGTTGTCGCCAGTCAGTCCAACGGCCGGGACATCCATGTCATCTGCGATAACGTCAGCAGCCACAAGACGCCGCTCGTGCATGCGTTCCTGGCCGAGTACCCCCGCGTTCATATGCACTACACCCCCACCTACTCGTCATGGCTGAACCAGGTCGAGAACTGGTTCGCCCGCATCCAGCGTGATGTCATCACACGCGGGGTTTTCTCCTCAGTCAAAGACCTCGATAAGAAGCTCATGCGCTACATCCGCCAGTACAACAAAAACCCAAAACCGCTGAAATGGACCTTCGCTGATCCAACTCGACGCATCACATCCGATTCCTCGGATTCAGTGCACTAGCCCCTCTCGTCGGGACATCGGTCTCCTTCAAGGGGAGGAGGAATCAAGCCCCTCTCCCGGCGGGAGAGGGGTTGGGGTGAGGGTACGGGGCGAAGCCACATGGGAATGAGCATTGCGAGGCTTCGCCCGTACCCTCATCCGCCCCTGCGGGGCACCTTCTCCCGACGGGAGAAGGGACAAGCCCCTCTCCCATTGGAAAAGGGCGCGCAGTGGAGAGTACATCCGCGCAGCGAAATCACTCTGCACAACACGTTATCCACTCCAGCTCCACTCCATCAACGTGCCGACCGCTCCCCACGCGCCATGCTGGAAAATACGCCGTCGCGGCGTACCCAGGCATGGAACAGTGCCGCGCTCAGATGCCCCAGCACAGTGGCGAACAGCAGGTACGCCAGCCAGCCATGCGCGCTGCGCAGCCAGGCATACAGCGCCGGGTCGTGCGGTGCGATCGCCGGCAGGTTCGCACCTGGCCACAACACGATCGGATAACCGCCGGCCGACAACATCGCCCAGCCGATCAGCGGCATGCCCAGCATCAATGCATACAGCAGCCAGTGCGACGCGATCGCGGCGGCCTTCTGCCACGCCGGCAGGTCTGCCGGCAACGGCGGCGGGCGATGGCGCAAGCGGTTGATCAAGCGCAGCACCGCCAGGATCAGAATCGCGATACCCAACGGGCGATGCAGGTCGATCAGCCACGGCCGCTGCGTCACCGAGGCCACCATGCCCACACCGACGAACAGCATGGTCAGGATCATCGCGGCCATCAGCCAATGCAGCACGCGTGCGGGCAGATTGAAGTGCGTGCGGCTGCTCATTGGCGTGCTCCCTGTCCGGTGGCTGCGCTGCCCTGGCCGTTGGCGATTTCGCGCTCGCGGCGATTGAACGATTGCGAATACACCGACGAGCGCGCCGCCAAAATCGGGTCGTTCGATGCGGCAATGCCCTTGGGCAAAATCAATGGGTCGTAATTGAGATCGCGGCAGGGGCCGGTGGCTTGCGGCTGCGCACGTTCGATCGACAGCGTGCCGGCCACGACCTGCTTGCGGCTGGCCGGCCACGGCTGCGACGGGTCGTCCACCGCATCGCCGGGCTCGGCCACGGTCAGCACCATGTCCCAGCGCAATGGCCCCTGCGCCAGTCGCGCGTCCAGATCGGTGGCGAGAAAATCGCCATCGGCCTGCTTGCGCTGTTCTGCACTCAATTCCTTGAATGGCGTATGCGGGCGCATCGACCAACGGATGTAGCGTTCGCGCCCATCGCCGGCAATGGCGCGGAACGCATTGACGCCGTTGTACTGCGTATTGGCCCAGCTGTCCGACCATGGCGCAGTCTTGGCCCACTGCTGGAACTTGGCCGCTTCCGGGTACTGCTTGCCGAACGCCGCCAGTTTCTCCGGGTCCGGCTTGCCGGTAGCCGGATCGGGCTTGGAGGCCACATTCAGGGCCTGGAAGCCGGCCGGCGTGGCCACCACGAAGAACGGAAAGCTGTTCATCGCCGTACGCCACTCCTGCCCATCGTCGCTGCGCAACAGCAGCGCCATGCTGCGCACGCGCGCCTGACCATCGGGGCCGTGGGGGTCGCCGCCGCCGATCGACATGCGCCCCAGCACCGGCGTGCTGGCCTGGCTGAAGATGCGCGCCGACGACAGCCAGGTGGCCTTGCCGCTGGACTGGAATTGCCCGCTCACGCACACGCCCTTGGTATGCGCGCGGCGGAAGCCCGGATGCGGCGGCCCGCTGGATTCGATGGTATCGGTCATGCGCGCGGCAGTGAGCCGGTCGCCGCCGATCCAGCCCGCCGTCCAGGCGAATGCGATGGCAACGCCGCCGGCAATGGCGGCAATGCCCAGCAGCGGCAGCACAGGGCTGCGCGCGTGCTGGGGCGAGGGAGGTGGCAACGTCATGGCTGGCTCCGGTGGTGCAATGGGCGGTGTATGGAAGGGTGTGCGCCCGCGTCACCATCCCGCGGCCGGGCACGGCCTGTGCCGCATCATCCGGAACACGCTGCCGTGGGCGTGTGATGCCCGCGGCAGCCTCCATGTCCTTGGCCAAGCGAACGCCCCCCTGCAGCTTCCGGGATGGTCGGGGCCGAAGGCCCCAGCGCCACACCGGCCCGGATTGTTAGCCGCCGTAACGCTGCTGCAGCATCGCAAAGGCCGAGCGCAGCGCCAGCGCTTCGCCACCGGCCGGGCGGCCGGGGCGGTCGCTGTCGTTCCAGGCGTAGACGTCCAGATGCGCCCAGCGTTGGCCCGGGGCCACGAAGCGTTCCAGATACAGCGCGGCGGTGACGGCGCCGGCCATGCGCGAGCCGGCGTTGGCCATGTCGGCGACATGGCTGTTGAGATAACGCAGGTACGGGCGCCACAGCGGCATGCGCCAGACCGGGTCGCGGGTCTGTTCGCCAGCGTTGATCCAGGCCTGTGCCAACGCATCGTCGTTGGCGAACAACGCAGGCAGGTCCGGGCCCAGCGCGATGCGCGCCGCACCGGTGAGGGTTGCGAAATCCAGGATCAGGTCCGGGCGTTGTTCGGTGGCATAGCTCAGTGCATCGCACAGCACCAGGCGGCCCTCGGCATCGGTGTTGTCCACCTCCACCGTCACGCCGGCGCGGGTGGTGATCACTTCGCCAGGGCGGAACGCGTCCGGGCCCACCGCATTTTCCACTGCGGCAATCAGCAGCGTCAGCCGCACCGGTAACTGCTGCGCCATCACCAGCCCGGCCAGCGCCAATGCATGCGCGGCGCCGCCCATGTCCTTTTTCATGTTGCGCATGCCATCGGCAGGCTTGAGATCCAGGCCGCCGGTGTCGAAGCACACGCCCTTGCCGACCAGCACCAGATGCGGATGCACGGCATCGCCCCACTGCAGCTGGATCAGCCGCGGCGCGCGATGCGAGGCGCGCCCAACGGCATGGATGGTGGGGAAGTTCTGCGCCAGCAATGCCTCGCCCACGATCGCATCGACCTGCGCGCCATGTGCCTGCGCCAGCGTGCGGGTGGCGTCTTCCAGGTGCTGCGGGCCCATGTCTTCGGTCGGCGTATTGACCCAGTCGCGCACCTGCAGGCAGGCCTCGATCAAGGCGCGCGTCTGCGCCGATGGCGTGGCGGCCAGCTCGGCCGGCGCGCGCGGCACCTTGCGATAGCGCGCGAAACGATAAGCGCCCAAGCCCCAGCCCAGGTGCAGCAACGCTTGTTCGGCATCGCTCAAGGCGTTGGCCAGGGTCCAGCGGCTGGCTGGCGGCAACGCCATCGGCGCATGCGCATAAGCGTAGGCATCGGCACGATCACCAACACCCAGGATTGCACCGGCCAGCCCGTTGTCGCCCGGCAACAGCAGCACGCTGCCTGGCGCCGCGTCGAAACGCTGGGCCTGCGCCCACGACAGCACGCGGGTGGGTTGTTCGGCGCACCAGCGCGTAAAGCCCTCGCGGTCGAGCACATACAGCGGCAGGGCCGCGGCGTTGGAATCGATGAAACCGGTGAGGTGCGACATGGAAATCCTCGAATGCGGCGCCATGCGCCGAGCAGAGTGGGCTCAGGCGGGAATGCTGATGCCGGCGTGCGTGGGGCCGGGATGCGGCTGCCGCGCATCCAGCCAATCGGCCAGCCCGGTCATGCTGTCGAATTCCAGGTCCGGCTGCTGGGTGGGGTGCGACCACACGGCGCCGTCGCGATTGATCCAGCAGGCGCGCAGGCCCGCATCCAGTGCGCCCAGCACGTCCATGCGCACGTGGTCGCCCACGTGCAGCACGCGCGCGGGGGGCACTTCGAGCCGGGCGCAGGCGGCCAGGAAAATGCTTGGGTCTGGCTTGGCGCTGCCGTGTTCGCGCGAGCCCAGCTGAAACGCGAAATGATGCATCAGCCCGATGCGCTGCAGATCGGCATTGCCGTTGCTGAGCGCGGCCACCGGCACATGCGCGGCAATGCGCGCCAGCGCGTCGAGCGCGTCCGGATAGCATTCCACCTGGTTGCGCGCGGCATAGAACACTTCATAGGCCGGCTCCAGCAACGCCAGATCGCCGCCGCTGTCGCGCAGCGCCATTTCCAGCGTCAACCGGCGCAACGCACTGAGGTCGTGATGCAGGTGCGGGTTGTCGGCAAAGCTGCGCTCACGCAGCTCGCGCATCGCCTCCAACGGAAAGCGCTCGGCGGTGACCGGACTGTGCTCGCACATCCAGTCGTACAACACCTGATCGATGCGCGCCCCGATCGGCGCAAAAGGCCACAACGTATCGTCGAGGTCGAGAGTGATGGCGCTGATGCGGAAGCTCATCGCGAGATTTTACGGTCTTGCGTTGGGAATGGGGAATCGGGAGTAGGAAATGGGCAGAGCAGCACCACCGCTCTTGCGATTCCCCAATCCCGAATCCCGAATCCCCGCTACTCCAGCAGTCTGGCCCAGCGCTGCATCCCCTCCACCCGGCTCAGCACCATCTTGATGCAGACCAGCAGCGGTACCGCCAGCAGCAGGCCGACCATGCCCCACAGCCAGCCGAACAGCATCAGCGCCAGGATCAGCATCAGCGGCGAGATCGCCATGCGGCGGCCCAGCACGATAGGGGTTACCACCTGGCCTTCGATGGTGTGCAGTGCCAGATACAGGATGGCCGGCAGCAGCGAAGACATTGTGGTGCGGAATTCCACAAAGCCCATCAGCAGCATCAGCATCACGCCGATCAAGGGGCCCACATACGGCGCAAAATTCAGCAGTGCCACCACCGTGCCCCACAGGATCGCCTCGGGCAGCGGAATCTGCAGCACATATAAAATACCGGCGAATATCAACCCGACCAGCGTGTTGATCACGCTGATGGTGAGCACGTAACGCGACACTTCGCGTTCGATATCCAGCATGATTTCGGTGGTGAAGCGTTGTTGCTGGCGGTTGGGCAGCAAGGCAATCGCATGCCGTTGCAGGCTCTCGCCATACACCATGAAGAAGAACGTCAGCAGCACCACGGCCAGCACCGACGCGGCCAGTTTGGGCGTGCGGACCAGCGCCTTGTAGGGGTCGTCCATCTGCGTGCGCACGATCTGCACGCTGCGCTGGCCTTCGCCACCGGCCGCGCGTGCAAAATTTTCCGCGGCCTGGTTGGCCTGCATCACCGGCTTGGTGAGGTCGCGCACATCGCGCGCAATCTGGCGCATCTGCCGCGGTGCCTGCTGCGCCCATTCGGCGGCGGGGCCGGCCAATTGCGCAGCCAGGGTCACGGTGCCGGCCAGTCCGAGGCACAACACCAGCAATGCGCCGAGAAACCGCGGGATATAGAGCTTGCGCAGGCCGCGCAGGATCGGGTTGCCGATCAGCGCGAAAAATGCGGCCAGCATGATCGGCAGGATGATCGTCTGTGCCGCCCACAGCGTGTAGCCAACGGCCAGCGTGGCCAGCACGACCATCGAAGCAGGCGCGCGCGGGCGGGGCGCCGGTGCGGGTGGAAGCGACTCTGCCGGTGCGGCAGCATCCAATGAATCGACGGGAAGAGACATGCGCGCCCTGGCAACAGACTGGCACACCGCCAGCGGTGCGCCATTATCGGCACAACGCGTCAACGGCGCGCACAGAGCCTGTGGGCGCGATGTCAGGGAACGGACGGCTGCCTGGCGGCCTCGGCCGCAAAAGGACTTGTGCCGTTCTCAAGACGTCGAGTGGACGCGCGTGTGGCCGCTGCCGGCGACCTTTGTGATTCTGGCGACAGAGCGGCTTCAACGTGGACAGCCTGCGCGCGGTTTGACGCTAGCTGCGACGCAAAGTGCGCTCGGCTAAACGGCGCGCCATCTTGAGCATGCGAACCCACTATCTCAAGCCTGAAAAGGCCGACAAAAGATACAAGCAGTTGCTCAGCGAATAAGGATGGCACGAGGCAGCGAAATACATGCTTGGGATATACCGGTTGATTAACGAGCCATAGGCACGCCGGCTATGCGCCCTGGCAGCTGCCGTGGTTCAGCAGTGGCTTGAACGGGCTAAAAATGTCGTGATTGATCGTCGCTTGCTGCGGGCGGTGCTTTCGCAAGCGCAGCGTACGAGCGGTACATAAGCACCCGGAGCACGCACCGCGGCCGTGTCGCGCCGATGCTTTGCTAACTGCTCTTATGCAGATCCCGGAACCTGCCGGTGCCAAGAGCGGCGGCGTAGCAGATCGCCAGCCGCCGCATACACCACGCCTGGATCAAGCTGCGCGGTCGACCGGTACCTGAACCACGGTCACCGGCGGGTCGGCAGCCACTTCCTCGGCATTGTCGGCCGCCCGTTCTGCCTGCTGAGAGGCTTCCTGCGCGCGATGCGCCGTGAATAGCGCAGAGATCGTGCTGATCATCTGCAGAATCTTGGGGATGCCGCCGAGCTTGCCGGCAATGCTGCCCAGCGCGGCCTGCGGCTCGTTGCGGCCGGTGACAAACCCCAGCCCGAAGCCGACCAGCACGATGCGCACTGGAGACCACCCTGCACGCCAGGTCTGGCGCAATTCACCCCAGTGCAGGCGCGTTTCCTGCGCACGCCCTTCCACCAGAAACTCGGCGCGTTCGACGCGCTGAC
Source organism: Xanthomonas nasturtii (assembly GCF_023337365.3). Lineage (NCBI taxonomy): Bacteria > Pseudomonadati > Pseudomonadota > Gammaproteobacteria > Lysobacterales > Lysobacteraceae > Xanthomonas > Xanthomonas nasturtii. The sequence goes on along the minus strand of NZ_CP142084.2, from coordinate 4,382,677 downwards.
GCAAGGTTCCAAACTTCATGTGCGTGCTCCACTGGCCGACGTCGCGGCGGCATCGTCGTCTTCATTGCTGTCGTCGAAGATGCCCAGCTTGATCAGCTGACGGCGCGTTGCATTGAGACCGGTGTGGTCGAAGTAGAAGAACACCCGCCACGCCGCGATGCCGGTCACCAACAGACTCGCCAGCGCGGTAAAGAACATCGCATGGAACCACGACAACCCGGCGCGTTGCAGCAGGGCGATGATCGCACCGGCCAGCAGCAGCCACGACGAGGCACCAAATACCACGGCCACGCACGCCCACGCCAATCCGCGCCCGAAAGCGCTGCGTGCCAGCTGCAGATCGGCCGACACCAGTCGGCGCAATGCGCGGCTGGTGTCCTTGGCCGAGCCCAGCGTCGCGCGGCCGGCAGCGCCGACCGCACGTACGCTTTCGTCCAGTCCTGGCGTTTCCGCACGCGCGTTCAGCGCATCGGTTCCGGCAGCAGTAGAGGCCTGATCGGTCACGACTTAGTTGTCGTTGCTGCGTGCCAGCTTGGCGATCACCCAGCCAGCGGCAAACGCCACGCCGAAAGCGGCCAGCGGACGCTCGCGGATCAGGTCGGTGGCGCTTTCGAGCAGATCGTTGCCCTTGGCAACCAGCACGTCCATCTGTTCCTTGGCAGCAGCGCCGCCGAACTCGGCAGCGGCCATGCCGGCCAGTGCGGTGTCGGACAGTTCGGCCTTGACGTTGGCGCGGCCGAGCTTGAGCTCATCGCCGGCAGCGCTGGTGGCGCCCTTGACGGCTTCGCCGGCGGCGCTGGCGGCCGACTTCAGGTGGGTGCCGGCTTCGCTCAGGTTGTCCTTCAGCTGATCGGTATTGGTGGGGCTCATGCGATATCTCCTTGGGTCATTGAGGGCAGCCGCCACTCACGTGCGGTCGAGCAGTATCAATAGCATCGGGGGGGTGTAGGAGGCGTTAGTGGAGGCGGCGTGCAGTGCACATCGCGTCAACGCATCAACGCGTCGTACTGCGCGTTGCCGCGCAGGATGCGCACCACCAGCTGCTGCGGTTTACGCTGGAAATTGGCGCGCCAGCTGGCCAGATCGGCGAACTCGCCAACGCTGCTGGCCACGATCACATCGCCGGTCACCAGGCCGTTGGCTGCGGCGCGACCGCCGCGTTTGACCTCACTCACCATCACCCCGGTAATGCCGGATTGACGCAGCGATTCGGGCAGGTCCACGAAGGTGGCGCCACTCAAGCGCGGGTCCAGCATGTCGCCGGTGACCGCGCGGTCCTGCTCCTTCAGCGTGGCCTTGAGCTTGAGCGGCTTGCCATCGCGGCGGATATCCAGGGTTACCGCACTGCCCACCGCCTGCAGGCCTTCGTAGTTATGCAGTGCCTCGGCGCTGTCCACGCGCTGGTCGTTGGCGGCCACCACCACGTCGCCCGGTTGTACGCCCGCCGCCGCTGCTGCGGAGCCCGGCAGCACGCGCGTCACCACCGCACCACGCAACGAATCCACGCCCAGGCCTTGCAGCATCTGCTGCGTCAGGTTCTGGGTTTCCAGGCCGAGCGTGCCGCGCACCACCACGCCCTTGGTCACCAATTGCTCGACCACATTGCGCGCCAGGTTGGACGGGATCGCCAGGCCCAGGCCGATATTGCCGGCCATGCTGCCTTGCGGATTGAAGCTGGCGGTGTTGATGCCGACCAGCTGGCCTTGCAGATTGACCAGTGCACCGCCCGAGTTGCCGGGGTTGATCGAGGCGTCGGTCTGGATGAAATTCTGATAGCCCAACCCGCGAATTCCGCTACGACCCACCGCCGAGACGATGCCGGAGGTGACGGTCTGGGTGAACCCGAATGGGTTGCCGATCGCCACCACAAAGTCGCCCACGCGCAGCGCGTTGCTGTCGGCCAGCTTGATGTCGGTGAGGTTGTCGGCCTTGATGCGGATCAACGCGATGTCGGTATCGGCATCGGAGCCGATGAAATCGGCCTTGACGGTGCGCCCGTCGCCAAGCGTCACCTGCACGTCGTCGGCATTTTCGATGACGTGGTGATTGGTGAGCACGTAGCCTTTTTGCGCATCGATGATCACGCCCGACCCCAGCGATTCGTTGATGCGGTCCTGCGGCACCTGCGGAAACAGCCGGCGCAGGATCGGGTCGTTGAAGAACGGGTTGCGTACGCGCACCACCTGCTTGGTATTGACGCTCACCACCGCCGGCATTGCCTGCTGCAGCATTGGCGCCAGCGACGGCACTGGCTGCCCGGCGACCGCGGCCGGCAATGCGGCGGCCGCGGGCAGGGTAAAGGCGGCATTGCCGGCCGGGGTGGCTTCGGCACGGTTGTCGAGCCAGGCATTGATGCCGGTGGCGGCAAATCCGCCGAAGGCAGCGGCCAGCGAAAGAGTCAGCAGGGTAGGCAGCGGTCGCATGGAACGGATTCCGGGTTACGCGGTGGAAGAGGAATAGGGCGTCTGACTGCGTAAATCAAGCTGAACGAGAGTGCCTGCGTGCAATTTAACTGCCGGTGAAAGTGCCGCGCACCCCTTGCGGCGATTGCGTTGACAGCCCGACGGGCCCGGCGTAGCGTCCGCTTGATCCGATGCCTGTTCAGCATGTTGCGTGCCGTCGCGCATCGCCCGGTTTTTCGCACTGACGCCCTTAAGGAGGGTCTATGAGCAACGGCAATGGTGTAACGGCAACCCTGTCCGACGCCGTCGATAGCGTAAAAAGCACAGCCACCGAGCTGACCGAGACCATCGCCAGCACCACCAGCGAGGCGGTCGCCAGCGTGCAGGACGTCGCCGGCACGGCGGTGGAAGAGGTCAAGACGCGTGTGGCAAAAGCGCGCAAGGCCGTGGTCAAGGCCGAAAAGAACGTGGTCAGGAAAGCCGGCGATGCGGCCACCGCCGTGAAGCGCAGCGTGACCAAGACCAAGCGCTCACTGACAGCCACCAAAGACGCTGCCAAGGACAAGCTGGTCGCCACCAAGGACGCCGCCAAGCAGAAGCTCACCGCGACCAGGGATGCGGCCAAGCAGAAGCTGACCTCGACCAGGGATGCAGCCAGGCAGAAGCTGAGCAGCACCAGCGCCGCTGCCAAGAAGAAGATCACCGACACCAAGGCCACCACCAAGCGGAAGCTGGAAACCGCCAAGGTCAACGCCAAGGCCGAAGCGGCCGCGCTGAGTGCCAAGACCACCGCCAAGAGCGCAGCGCGCAAGACCGCCGTGGCAACGGTGAATGCGCGCGCCGCAGCGAAGAAGGCAGCGGCCAAGTCGGCGGCAGTCAAGAAGCCGGTTGCCAAGACACTGGCCAAGCCCGCAGCCAAGAAGGCGCCTGTCGCCAAGCAGACCGCAACCAAACAGGCCGCAGTGAAGAAAGCCCCGCTCAAGAAGGCCGTGACCAAAACCGCGTTGAAGAAAGCCGCCAAGGTCACCAAGACCCCGGCAACGCGCGCCGTGGCGAAGACCACTGCGGCCCGCAAGGCCGTGGGGAAAAAGGCGGTCAAGCGCGTCACGCGCTGATGCTGCGACGCTGTTGGAGCATTAGCGGAGGCCCCATGGGCCACATGGGTTGCATGGGTTAAACGGGCCGCGTGCACTGTGCGCACCACGTGCGGTATTGAAACAAGTCGGCGCTCCTCGCACAGCCCCGAGCTTAAAGCCCCTCTCCTGCGGGAGAGGGGTTGGGGTGAGGGTACGGGGCAAAGCCACACCCGCATTCGACAGCGCGACGCTTCGTTCAACCGCATGGTGCTCGGTCAGCAGCACGACGCTCCGATCACCAAACCCCACGAGGCTGCGCCCGTACCCTCAACCGCCCCTGCGGGGCCCCTTCTCCCGATGGGAGAAGGGGATGATGCGCCGCGCCACCGAAAGCCCCTCTCCTGCGGGAGAGGGGTTGGGGTGAGGGTACGGGGCAAAGCCACTCACGCATTCGACAGCGCGACGCTTCGTTCAACCGCATGGTGCTCGGTCAGCAGCGCGACGCTCCGACCACCAAACCCCACGAGGCTGCGCCCGTACCCTCATCCGCCCCTGCGGGGCCCCTTCTCCCGATGGGAGAAGGGGATGATGCACCGCGCCACTGAAAGCCCCTCTCCTGCGGGAGAGGGGTTGGGGTGAGGGTACGGGGCAAAGCCACTCACGCATTCGACAGCGCGACGCTTCGTTCAACCGCATGGTGCTCGGTCAGCAGCGCGACGCTCCGACCACCAAACCCCACGAGGCTGCTCCCGTACCCTCATCCGCCCCTGCGGAGCACCTCTCCCGGCGGGAGAAGGGACTCTCCCTGCGCACCCGCACTACGCACGCGATGAGCGCAGCAAGGCCTACCGCATCCCCTCGACCAACTGTTTGGCGCCCGGGCGGATGCCGGTCTTGGCCGCGTCGTAGGCGCCAAGGCTGGTGCTGGATCAGGCAATCAAAAAACTGTCGCCCGACGCTCGGCCGCTGGTCCACTCTGACCAGGTATGGCACTACCAGCACGCGACCTACCGGCATCAGCTCGAACAGCACTGTCTGACACAAAGCATGTCCCGACGCGGCAACTGCCTGGATAACGCGGCCATGGAGAGCTTCTTCGGGACGCTGAAGTCGGAATTTTTCTACCTCAACCGCTTTGACAGCATCGACAGCCTGGAAGCCGGGCTGGTGGAGTACATCAGGTACCACAACGAAGACCGCATCAAGCTGAAATTGAAAGGCCTGAGCCCGGTAAGTACCGGCAACAGGCCACGCACGTCGTCTGATTGCCAACTGTCCAACTTTTGGGGGTCACTTCACCCCGGCGGCACGCAGCGCAGGCTGGCGTGCCGTCCGCCCAGCGTCCTGGCTACCGCTCAGCGCTGCAGAATGGCGCGCAGCGCCGCGTCCAGGTGGGCGTACTGGAAGCCGAAGCCGGCAGCGAGCGCGCGTTGCGGCAGCACGCGTTGGCTGACCAGCAGCAGGTCGGCCATTTCGCCGAAGCCCAGCCGCAGCACGCCGGCCGGCAGCGCCAGCAGGGCGGGGCGGTGCAGCACCTGGGCCAGCGTGCGCGCGAAGTCGGCGTTGGTGACCGGGTTCGGCGCGGTCGCGTTGTAGGCGCCTGGCTCGCCGTGCTGCAGCAACCACAGCAGCAGCGCGACCATGTCGGCGCGATGGATCCAGCTCATCCAGTGGCGGCCATCGCCGAACGGCCCGCCGCCGCCGAAGCGGAATGCCGGCAGCATGCGGGCCAGCGCGCCGCCATCGCGGTCCAGCACGATGCCGGTGCGCACCCAGCTCACGCGCGGGCCGAGGGCGGCAATGGTGTTGGCTTCGGCTTCCCAGTCGCGGCACAGCACGGCAGAAAAGTCGTCGCCGGCGGTGTCGGTTTCGGTCAACACGGTGTCGCCACGTTCGCCGTAATAGCCCACGGCCGACCCGGAAATCAGCACCGCGGGACGCTGCGCGACCGGCTGCTGCGCGATCCAGTCATGCAACTGGCGGGTCATGCCCAGGCGAGATGCGCGGAAGCGCTGCTTGCGCGCATCGCTCCAGCGGCCGGCGGCCAACGGCTCGCCGGCCAGATTGATTACCGCATCGGCGCGCACGCCGTCCAGCGTGTCCACTGCGGTGACGCCCGGCAGCTGGCGGCTGGCGCGGCGCGGGTCGCGGGTCAAGACGCTGACCTTGTGCCCGGCCTGCAGCAATGCCGGGCACAAGGCCTGGCCGATGAAGCCGGTGCCGCCAGTGATGAGCAATTGCATGAGAGGCCCCTGGGCCGAATCGATGCGGCACGATAGGCCAGGGCGCAGCCAAGCGAGGTGAAGCTGCGCGGCGATGCATCGTGCACGCCGGCTGCATGTCGCGCTGTGGTCCCGGAGCGGCTGGCAACACAGGGTGAGCAGTCGTCACAAGGCGGAAGGACCCGCCCAGGAGCCATGGCGCACCAGATCCTTATATGCCGATGCACTTCGGCGCCGATGCCAAGCGTTGTCGGGCCCGCCTCACGACTGCCCAGCACTTTGTCAGCCACTCTTAGGCCAAGACAAACGCATGGCCCAGGTACGCCGTTGCCGGCCCGCAAACGCAAACGCGCCGGGCGTGCCGGCGCGTTTGCAGGTAACGGCTTGATCAGTTGCTTACTTGGACGAAGACACCGCGTGGGCGCGTTCGAAATGTGCCGACACCACGCGGCGGGTCTCTTCCAGATGCTGTTTCACCGGTGCGCTTTCGGCGGCGGGCAGCAGCTCCGAATCGAGGATCTTGATGGTGTCGCCGTGGCCGATGACCATGTTGCGCATGAAGGCATTGCGGTAGGCGTCCTTGCCATCGGGCAGGGTCAGGGTCTTGGACAGCGCTTCCACGGAGGCCTTGCCCTTGGCACGCATGGCGTCGGCGCGCGGGCTTTCCGCTGCACCGAGGGCCTTGGTCTTTTCAAGGTTGGCTTCGTGGTCGTGCAGCATCTGCTGCGCGAATTCGCCGGTGGCGCCGCCCAGATCCTGTTCGATGGCCTGCTTGGCGAGCGCAATCTCGTTCTCGTCGATGGCTGCCAGCACGCCCAGCACTGCGGCGTCCCCCTTGGCCAGTTCGGTCGCGCCGCTGCCGCTGACCGGTGCAGCGGTCGGTTCCGGCGACACTGCCGGGGCAGTACGCGACGCATCGCCACCAGGGCGATCGCAAGCAGTAAGGGTGAGCATGGCCAGCAGCGAAGCAGTAACGAGCGTGGATTTCATGGATGTCCTGGAATGAATCGGCAGTGCCGCTGGGTGTATGCAACGGAGCCGCTATGCGGCTCCGAGGAATGCGTCGATCAGGCCCATTGCGGCTGGGCGACGGGCGTTATGCCCAATGATCTGGCTGGAATCTTCGGAGCGCGCACTGCGTCCTGCGCACTGCGACAGGTGCGTGCCATGCGTGCCGTGCGTTCGCGGATCAGCGCGTGTTCGCTGGTCGGGGCGCTACCCAGCAAACTGGCGACGTGGAAGCCAAGGATTTCCTCCGCGCGGTCGCCCTGGTCGCTGACGATGTGCGGAACCAACCGCTCCAGTCGTTCCAGCTCCTGCTGCACTTGATACGGGGTTTTCATGACGATCTCCAATGAAAAACAGGTATTGCTCGGTACTGCGTACTCAACTATTGCGCGTGCCCAGACGCTGCCAGCAATCGGTGGCTAGCTGTTCGTAGTTGGACTGGGTGTTGGACGAAATGAAGTGGTGCTCCAAGCGGTCGCGAAACAGGCGCAGACGTTCCTGATCACTCGATCGCGGTGCCTGCAAATAGATATCGCAGGCCATTTTCACCACCGGGGACAACTCGCTGAACTTGCCCGAGCCGAGGTTGCCCTGGGCGTGCCGCGCCTGCCAATGCGCGATTTCGGCTTGTACATCGATGACGGATGGATCTCTGCTCATGACTTGAGGTGTTCCGGGATAAACAAACTTGACGTGCAGGGTAACTGCGGGTATGTCAACGAATGATCATCGAACCCGACCATTGCAGCGCTGTGCGCCGGTGCAGGCTTAATTGGTCAGACTGGTCCGGCGTTTCTACACGCTATGCATGCAGGTGTATCTACGTGATTACATGAAGCACGCGATGACTCCGTGGCCATGGCGTTGATGGCAAGGCGGCCACGTTTTCGCACGCCAGCTCACCGTAACGGATTGCGCCTTGCACGCTGTGAAAGCGCCTCGATGCAAAATCACACGCGCAGTCGCTCACGCAGTGCTGCATTTCACGGAAGATTCTGAACTGCTCCACACCTGTGTAACGTCGCATCCTTAAGCTGTGTGGTGATGTAATGGAAAGAGCACTGAGGATGCAGGACAGCAAAAGCAGTGGTGGTAAGCCGCACCATGCCAGCGGCACTCCCGAAGCGCGGGTGTGGTGGCATGCCTTGGTGGAGCTGCGTGGTGGGCGTGTTGCCATCAGTTTGATCGTGGTGGTGCTGATCGTGCTGGGCCTGTATCTGGCATTGAAATAGCCGTATCGCGCCACTGCGCCGTCCTTTCCGTTCCTCAGCTGCGATGAGGCCAGCAACGACGCGCGGCCTAGCCGCAGGGGGAGAGGTCATGGCTCAGACGCAGTATCGGCAGGTGCGTGGGCACGCTACGCGCCTGGTGGCCGAGCATGGGCATGAACGCGCCACGCATGCATGGGTATGCAGCGAGATCGCCAGGTTGTTGGGCGCGCGCGATGCCGGGGTTGCGGGCGATGGCCTCATCGAGGTTGGAACATTTCATGTGCCCGACGACACGCTCACCACCACGCAAGCACGTGGCCTTGGCATTCGTGGCGCGGGCGATTTGCTTGGTGGGATCGTTCCGCATGCGTTCCTTGCCACCAAGGTGATCGGTCACCCGCTGGTGACCGACGATGCCGCCTGTCTTGCGGGGTGGGATCAGGCGTTGGCTAAAGCATTGATTCCGGCAACGCTACCGGGCTACACCGTGTTTTCGCACCCGGATGCGGTACATGCATGGCAGGCGTTATCGAGCGGCGGGGAAGTGCGCCTGAAACTGCCCACCGGTGTGGGTGGCAACGATCAGTGGCGCATTGCCGATGCAGTGCAACTGATGCAGGTGTTGGATAGCCTGCCCGAGGACTATCTGGGCACGCATGGCGCGGTGTTGGAGCGCAATATCCTGCAGCCATTGACCCACAGCGTGGGCGAGCTGTGTGTCGCCGGCATCCGGATCGCGTATTACGGCACCCAATGCAGCGTGCGCAATGCAGACGGCGGCGATGTCTATGGCGGCTCGTCGCTGCGCGTGTATCGGGGATCGCTGGAGGCGCTGATGGCGACCGCGCTGCCGCCGCTGGAGCAGCGTGTGGTCGAACAGGCCTGCAGATACGATCGATTCATCACTGCTGCTTATCCTGAGCTGCAGATCTCGCGGCGTAACTACGATGTGGTCAGCGGCGAGGATGCCAGCAACACGAGGGTGTGCGGCGTGCTTGAACAATCCTGGCGGATCGGTGGCGCCACGCCCGCCGAGCTCGCTGCAATTGGCGCGTTCCAGCACGATCCTGCATTGCAGTGGGTGAGTGCCTCCACCCATGAGATTTATCAGGGCGAGCCGCCGGCCGACGCGCAGATCTACTATCGCGCAACGCAGCCCGGGCCGGGGCCGCGCTACAAATACAGGAGGGTCGCTACGACGTAATGGAAGCCAAACTTTCCAGCATCGATATCCCGGTCGGCAACGACGCACTCAGTGGCACCTTGCTGACGCCCTCAGGCATGCCTGCGGTCCTGTTCGTACATGGCTGGGGCGGCAGCCAGCACCACAGCCTGGTACGAGCACGCGAGGCCGCGGGCCTGGGGTGCATCTGCATGACCTTCGATCTGCGTGGCCATGAGGGCTATGCATCGATGCGCCAGACCGTCACACGCGCGCAGAACCTGGACGACATCAAGGCCGCTTACGATCAGTTGGCGAGCCTGCCGTACGTGGATGCGCAATCGATCGCGGTGGTCGGCCTGAGTTACGGCGGTTATCTGTCCGCGCTGCTGACGCGCGAGCGCCCGGTGGAATGGCTGGCGTTGCGTTCGCCGGCGCTCTACAAGGATGCGCATTGGGACCAACCCAAGATCAGCCTCAATGCCGACCCGGAGTTGATGGCATATCGCCAGCAGCGCCTGGCTCCGCAGGACAACATCGCCCTGGCCGCCTGCGCTGCCTACAAGGGCGATGTGCTGTTGGTGGAAGCCGAAAACGATGTGATCGTGCCGCATCCGGTGCTACGCAACTATGCGGAGGCCTTCGTGCAGGCACGTTCATTGACCTCACGGGTGATTGCCGGCGCCGATCATGCGCTGAGCATCAAGGAACACCAGCAGCAATACACGCGTGCACTCATCGACTGGCTGACAGAAATGGTGGTCGGCCGTCGCATCGCGCTGGCCAAGGAAGTGGTGGCCACGCGCAAGCAATTGCTCAAGGGCCAGCAAGGCGCTGCTGCGACGCCGTCGGGACAGGTCGCTCCCGCATTCCGCGGCGATATCCGTGCGGTGGAAAAGACTTCAGGTTGAGGGTCCGTGACGAGCTGAGGCGCATGCAGTGGCGATGGCCACCGCGCATGCGTCGTTCTTGCGGTGTTGCAACGAGCAGCGCGCTTGGCGTTGCCTTGTGCGAATGCGTGGCGTGAAATGCATGCCGGCATCGATTTGCCTCGCCGGCCGCTGATCGCCCTTTTCAACGTGCATAACCCGCGCAACGCAGAACGGGCCCGCTGGGGCCCGTTCTGATTCAACGGAGTGCATTGGTGGCGCTGCGTGTTAGCGCGTGGCTATGCCCAGCGCTTACACCCGCGGATCGGTCGGATTGCGATGGGCCGCTGCATCATGCTGCTCAGAATCGAATGCTTCGCGCACTGCGTGCTTGGCCTTCTCCCAGCTCAGGCGCGAATTGGCCTTGAAACGGTCCCAGCCATCGCCCAGGTCGCGTTCCAGATGGTCGTCCCACTGGCGGCCGGCGTGCTGCTGGCGTGCCTGCATACCGTAGCGGTAAGCCGGGCGATAGTCGTCATAGGAATAGTCGGCATCGCGGTAGCTGGCACTGTCGAAGCGGCCTTCGTAATGCGTGTCGTTGTCGCGATAGACGGTGTGGGTACGGTCTGCACGGTCCCAGGCATCACGTGCCGCCAGGCGCGCTTGGTCCCATTCCAGGCGCGATTCGCCGCGGTTACGCGGCCATTCGCCGGCCAGCGTGGCTTCGGTTTCTTCCCAGGTACTGGTGGGGCGGGTTTCGCGTGCCTGCAGACCGAAGCCGTAGACGGTTGCGTAATCGCGATCGTAGTCGGTGCCTTCCTTGTAGTAAGGACGGTTCTGGTGCTCCTGGCGCCAGTATTCGGTTTCCACGGTCGGATCGAGCCGTTCGGCGACGCCCTTGCCGGCTGCGGCGCCTGCGAGTACGCCGGCTGCCGCCCCGATCAAGGTGCCCAACGGGCCGAACACCGTGCCTGCGAGCGCGCCCGCTGCCGCGCCACCGGCGATGCCGCCGACGCCCACACCTACCGGATGCGAACCGGGTGCACCGGAGATCGGGTCGCGGTTCAAATCCTTTGCTTCTTCCTTGCGTTCCTGCTTGTCGAGATTGCTCATACCGCCTCCGGTTGCCTGATGGATGCGTCCTGTGGAATCAGGCCGCGAACGAGGCGCAACGATGGCGTTGGAAGAGTGAAACGTGCGTGCTTTGATGTGAGTGCTGTCGCGACATGACTGAACTGTGCATGCCATCGTGGATGAGCTTGCTGACGCATGCGCGCAACCTGTCTGCGACAAAAAAAGGGCCTCTCATGCGGCCCTTCGCCTATCCCTTGATGCACACCACCTGGCGCAGGGTGTGCAGGACTTCCACCAGGTCTTGTTGCGCCGCCATTACCGCCTCGATCGACTTGTACGCGGCAGGCGACTCGTCGATCACTGCCGCATCCTTGCGACATTCCACATGCACGGTAGCCTGGCGGTGCTGTGCCAGCGTGATCTGCGCGCGTGCAGCGGTCCTGCTCATCACGCGCCCGGCGCCATGGCTGCAGCTATGGAAACTATCGGTGTTGCCCAGCCCGCGCACGATGTAGCTGCGCGTGCCCATGCTGCCCGGAATGATGCCCAGCTCGCCGGCACGTGCGCTCACTGCGCCCTTGCGGGTGATCAACAGCTCCTCGCCAGCGTGCGTCTCCTTCTGCACATAGTTGTGGTGGCAGTTGACCGCGCGCTTTTCCCCTTGATTGCCACGCCGCTTTCGGCCTCACGCAGAAAGCCGATGACCTGCTCGTCAGTAAAACGTTTCTTCACGTCCAATCTCCTTCGGGTAGGGAATTGGAATCCAAACCGCGGCGCTACTCAAAATCGGGGGGACGTCGGTTTCTGATTACCGTTTTATTCAAACGGTAATTCTAGTGTGTGCATGACCACGCGCCGCCCGTGCCCGACACCTGGGCACAGCGCTTTCGCGCCTGACCGCTTTGCAACGTCCATGTTGTCGGGCAATCCATGCCCGGGTGCCTGGAAGGTCATCCACACGATACGATGCGAACGCACAACGAAAAACGCCCCCGGATGCAGCATCCGAGGGCGTTCGCTTGCCTCGGAGATCGGGTGACCGATCTCCTTGTCAGGACATCAGTCGAATCGGGTGATGCGCACGGCTGCTTTCTTCGTGCGCATAAACGACGCCGCGCGGTGTGCGCTGGGCAGTCGATTGAATGTGGCGGAATGGAGCAGGGGCATGAGGTCGGTTCGGTGAAATGCAGGCATTCCTGCTGAGGGCGCGAACATTACCTGCGTCTTTTTCATTGCGCAAGCACTTTATGCAATTATTTTTCGGATTATCTTCGGATAGTCGAAAGAGAATGTAGTTGTGTAACGACCGCAAGGCGGTATTGCATTTGAATGCGACGGTCGGTGTCCGGCGATGACTTGATGCCAGGCATTGCAGATGACGCACGCCGACAGCACGTAGCAGGCAGTCGTCAGACAGTGTGTACGTCTCGCTCAGAATCGGCGTGCACGCTGGTCCATGCGCAGAGGCCGCTGCTCCTGCGTGCCGACGCCATCGCCAACGCAGACAATCAACCGCCGTGCGTGCCCAGGGTGCGCGCGCCGGTCAGGATCATGCGCAGCATCTGCGAGATCTGTTCGACCAGTTCGGGGTCTTTCTCTGGCGGGGAGTCCATCGCCACTGCGCCCATGGCAAACACCAGCCGCGTGATCGCCTTGGATACCAGTGCCGGTGCATGCAGCTTGGCGTTGTCGGCGGCGGCCAGGCGGATCAGGTCCACGCGCAGCTCGTCTTCGAAATAGCTGAGCTCGCGCTCCACTGCCTGCTTGAAGGCGTCCGAACCCACCGCGCCTTCGCGCAGCAGCACGTGCAGCAGTTTGTCGTCGGCGCGCAGCTGTTCCATGAACGCCTCGACCGAAACGCGGATCACGCTGCGGTCGGTGGAGGTGGCGCGTTGGCGGGCCTGGCCGATGATGGTGCGCAGCGAACGCCCGGCCAGGTCGATCAAGGCCACGGCGAGCTCGTCCATGTCGCGGAACTGGCGGTAGAAGCTGTTCGGCGCGATGCCGGCCTCGCGTGCCACTTCGCGCAGGCTCAGCGTGGACAGGCTGCGGTGCGGGCCGATCAGCGAGAGCGCCGCGGCGATCAGGTCCTCGCGTGAAATCGCCGGCTTGCGTGACGGCGGCGCGTCGTGGGAAGGCAGGACGATGGAGGTCATGAGTCGGCAGCCGGGCGTGGGCGTGAATCATAGCCCCTCCAGCCGATATACAAGTGTATACACGGCTGTGCATGCATGCGTATAGTGCACCCCATGAACCTGGCATCTCCTCCCAAGTCCAAGTCCCCGCTGCCGGCACGCCTGGCGCGTCGGTTGGTGTCGCCGCAGTTGTTCGATTTCTGGGCAACCCGGATCAACCCGCTGTGGACGCTGGAGCGCCCGATGGCGCGGCTGGTCGAGCGCAGCCCGGCCAGCCGCGACGCAGTGACCCTGGTGTTGCAGCCCAACGGGCATTGGCAGGGCCTGCAGGCCGGCCAGCATGTGAGCCTGGGGGTGGAGATCGACGGCCGCCGCTTGTTGCGCAGCTATAGCCCGACGGTGCTGGCCGACGGCCGCCTTGCGATCACCGTCAAGGCGATCGAGGGTGGGCAGGTTAGCCGGTACCTGGCGCGCGATGCGGCGCTGGGCACGGTGGTGTCGCTGGACCCGGCCTTCGGCGACATGCTGTTGCCGACCACGCCCGCCCCGCTACTGCTGCTGGCCGCCGGCTCGGGCATCACCCCGATGCGCGCGCTGCTGCAGGCCGCCGCGCAAGCCGGCATGCCGATGGACGTGGACCTGCTGTATTGGGTGCGCCAGCGCGACGAAGCCTGCTTTGTCGACGAATTCAACGCGCTGGTGGCCGCGCATCCGCGCCTGCGGGTGCGGTTGCTGACCACCCGCGAAGGCGAGACGCCGGCCGCACGTATCGATACCTATCCGTTGGATCACATTGCCGCGTTGGACCAGCGCCATGTGATGGTCTGCGGCCCGGGCGGCTTCGTGCAGGCGGCGCGCGAGCGCCTGCAAGGGCGCGTGGCCGCATTCCAGGCCGAAGCCTTCAGCGTGCCGGCACTGGACGAAAGCGAAGCCGGGCACGTGCAGGTCCAGCTGTCACGCAGCGGCCGTACGCTCACCCTGGCGCGCGGCCAGTCGCTGCTGGAAGGACTGGAAGCGCAAGGCCTGCGGCCGGCACATGGCTGCCGCATGGGCATTTGCAATAGCTGCGCCTGCGCGCGCCAATCCGGCACCACGCGGCACCTGTTGACCGGTGAGCGCAGCAACGAACCCACCGCACAGGTCCGCCTGTGCATCAGTGCCCCGAGCACTGACCTGATCCTGGATCTGTAAGGAATCTTCATGAGCCGAGTCCATAACCGTGCCCTGTCCGCTGCCGAACTGCAGTCCTTCGGCGACGAACTCGATGCCATCCGCGCCCGCGTGCAGCGCCAGGTCGGCGCCGACGATGCGCGCTACATCCGCCGCATCGTGGCGGCCGTGCGCTGGACCGGCGTGGCCGGCCGCGCGCTGCTGTTCCTGGGCGCGTTCGTGCACAGCGTGCTGATTCCGGCGTGGATTGCCGGTGTGGTGCTGCTGACGCTGTCCAAGATCCTGGAGAACATGGAGCTGGGCCACAACGTCATGCACGGCCAGTACGACTGGATGGGCGACCCGCAGCTCAACGGCAACACCTACGAGTGGGACATCGTTGCCACCGGCGACAACTGGCGCAAGACGCACAACTTCAAGCACCACACCTACACCAATGTGCGCGGCATGGACGATGACATCGGCTACGGCCTGCTGCGCATCTTCCCCGAGCAGCGCTGGCGCCCGTTCTACCTGCTGCAGCCGTTCATCGCGGTGGTGTTTGCGCTGCTGTTCGAATGGGGCGTGGCGATCCAGGACCTGCGTCTGGGCCGCTGGTTTGCCGGCAAGATGAAGGCGGCCGAATTGCGCGCTTCGTTCCTGCCGGTCGGCCGCAAGATGGGCCGCCAGATGCTCAAGGACTACATCGTGTTTCCGCTGCTGGCCGGCCCGTTCTTCCTGACCGTGCTGCTGGGCAATCTTGCCGCCAACGTGCTGCGCAGCATCTGGACCTTCGTGATCATCTTCTGCGGCCACTTCACTGCCGATGCGGAAGTGTTCCCGAAGGAATCGATCCGCAACGAGTCGCGTGGCCACTGGTACCTGCGCCAGCTGCGCGGTTCGTCCAACCTCACCGGCGGCAAGCTGATGAACGTGCTGTCGGGCAACTTGAGCCACCAGATCGAGCATCACTTCTACCCGGACCTGCCGGCCAATCGCTATGCGCAGATCGCCGTGGAAGTGAAGCAGGTCTGTGCGCGCTACGGCCAGCACTACAACACCGGCTCGCTGCCGCGGCAGTTCGGCCAGGTGATGTGGCGGATCGTGCGTCACGCGTTCCCGAGCCGGCCCAAGCCGGTGCACCAGCGCAGCGGGGCATTGCAGAGCGCGTAACCGCATTGCGCAGCGCGTGATCGCCATCGAAAGGCCGCCCATGGCGGCCTTTTTTTGTTGCTGCGGTCAATGCGTGCCGCTGCGCGCCTGTGCGTGATACGCGATGAAGCCGGTGGCCGGCAATGCGCGCGAGAACAACCAGCCCTGCGCCAGGTCCACGCCGTGGGCGCGCAGATAATCAAGCTGCTCTTGCCGCTCGACCCCTTCGGCGATGGTGCGCAGCCGCAGCGTCTTGGCCATCTCGATGATATGCGCGGTCACCGCGCTGGTGGCCGAGTGGGTGCCGATGGTGTCCACGAACGACTTGTCGATCTTCAACGCATCCAGTGGCAGGCCCTGCAGATACTGCAGGCTCGAATAGCCGGTGCCGAAGTCGTCGATCGACACCGTGTGGCCGGCGCCACGCAGATGGGTGATGGTGGTGCGCGCCGCGTCGATGTCCATCAGGCTGCGTTCGGTCGCTTCCACCCACAGCTGCCCGCTGTCCACGCCGGTACCGCGCAATGCCTGCGCCAGCACGCTTTGCACGCGGCCGCTCTTGATGTCTTCGGCAGAGACATTGATGGCCACATGCAGGTCCGGGTCGGCCGCCAGGGTGAGGCCGAGTTCGCGGATGACTTCGGCCACCACCAGGTCGGTGATCGGCAAGATCAGGCCGCTTTCTTCGGCCAGCGGAATGAAGGCGTCCGGCGGCACCAGCACGCCGTCGGGTTGCTGCCAGCGCACCAGCGCCTCGGCGCCGACGCAGGCACCGCTGTCGAGCGCGATGATCGGCTGGTAGTGCACGATGAACTCGCCGCGCTGCACTGCAATCTCCAGACGCGCCAGCGGTGAAAGCCGACGTCGCGATATCCACAGCACCACCCCGACCAGCAGCAGCGCCACCGCGACGCCGGCCGGCACCACCTGCAGCCGTGCCGCTGCCAGTGGCCCGCGCAGATAGGCTACCGGCTCGGTGACCACCGCGGCCCAATCGCCCCGGCGGTCGCGGCCGGACAGTACCTGCGCTCGCTCAGGGTCTGGCGCGCTGTCTGCCGGTGCCTCGACCAGCAACTGTTCGGCGGCGGTCCCGGTGCTGCTGAGAAGCTGCCCGTCCGGTGTGCCGATCGCCAGTTGCAGGCCTGGCGGGATATTGATGTCGGCCAGCGTGTTGGGGTTGATCAGGACGTTGTAGTCGTCCAGTTGCAGCGCCATCAGGGGATGCTGCGGGTTGGCCAACGGCAGCAGCCGCGTGGTCACCGCGATGCCGCGCTTGACCACGAAATCGGCAGCGGTCTGCGGAACGCTGTCGGGCAGTTGCCCCCACGAGGTACAGCGCAGACGACCTTGCTGGAAATGCCCAAGCTCGACGATGTAATGGCTGGTCAGCACCAGTGCGCGCATCTGCGCCAGGTGCGCGGGCGAACATGGCGGCGCCTGCGAGGCGGCCATGCTCAGCAATGCGCCATGCGCCTCGTCGAAGGCAGTTTCGGTGCGCCGGATCGACAGTGCGGCCAGCTGGCTGAGCCTGCTCTCCTCGCGCGACAACGCCAGCCGCCAGGCCAGGTAGTATGACAGACCGATCGGAAGTGTTGCGCACAGCAGCACCAGCAGCACGGTCACACTGATGATGCGTTGACGCTTCACCTCACCACCCGCATCGACGCTGCGGCCAGTTCACGCACAGCCCCCGGGGCAGTGCGGACAGCGCGGGCGTTGGCGGACGGCCCACACCGGCCCGGAAGGCGAGCGGGCGCGTCGCACGCAGCGATTGGTGACACAGGGCATGGGCTGATGAGGCTGCACGTCGCGAATGTACGACACACGCGTGCATTGCGCGCGTCGGTGGAGCGAAGCGGCTGTGATTTTTTTGCCGATCATCCCGCCGTAGGTCGTGGCAGTCGGGCTCGCCGGTGGATTCACGCGCCTGCACGCGACGCCGCGCTAGGGTCGGCTCGCCTGCGCTGCCGCACGGCAGCGGCGGGACAATCCGGTCCCATGCAAGGCGCTTTCACCTGGAGGAATCACCCATGACAACGCAGAAAGAACGCGTCGGCGGCACCGATGCAGTGCCGATCTTCAAGATGCAGGAAACCACACGCGACGGCGAACTGACCAAGTACGTGGTCGGCGACACCGGCGTGGCTTTCGACAGCCTGGAAGGCGCTCAGGCCGCCGCCAAGGATCTGGGCACGCTCAACGGTTGAGCCGGGCGGCATTCGAGATGCACACCGTCATCCGAACAACCCACGTCTTGCCCTGTTTGCGCCGATGCACAGCGACATCTTGATGGGTCTTTGACTGCCCACTATCGCGCGACCCTACGCGGCATGGATGCCGCATCAGAGCTTTGAGGAATGGATCCACGGCGTGTGCCGCGATGGTGGACAGGCAGAGGGCCTGCAGCCCGGCAGCGGTTCAGCCGTCTACGGTTGATCTATCCGTGCACCCCAGTTCCCTGTGCGAACGAGACACTCGCCGCGCAAGGGTGCGGGCTCTCGCCGTGAGAGTGCTGGCAGCCTTTGGAGCTGCGCGCAGCCGTCAGGGAAGCGGTTGCTCGGTCAGTCGCCCGGTGTGCGGGGTATGGATCAGCGGGGCCAGGTCGAAGCCCTGTTCGCGTGCGTGCGCCAGATAGGCCTGGGCGATGTTTTCGTCCAGCTTTGGCAGCCTTGCCAGCAGCCACAGGTACTTGCGGTCGGGACCGCCGACCAGCGCAGCGGTGTAGTCCGCATCGATACGCATCACCCAGTAATCGCCTTTGGTGAAAGGAATCCAGCGCAGGCCTTCGGGCAGGAAGGTGACTTCCAGCCGCGCATGGCTGTCGTCGATGGCGCGCGCCTCGCCGATTGCTTCTTCCAACGCGCCTTCGGCGGTCAGGCAGCGGTTCTGCACCCGCACCGTGCCATCGTCCTGCAGCGAATAGTGCGCCGAGACATCGGTGCAGTCCGCATCCTCGAAGCGAATGGGCAGGCGGGCGATTTCGTACCAGGTGCCCAGATAGCGATTCAGATCCAGCGAGGGAACGGTAGCGAGTTCGCGGTGGTGGCTCATACGGGCCTCTGCACAATGGAGTGGCGCCCGTTGTACGTGCATCGCCATGAAATGAATGTTGGGATGCCGGACAGGGCGGGAGCTGGGCGTGCTTGGGTATTGATGCTGCGCCTTGAACACGTTGAACCATCGACCAGCGTGTCCCCCACTGATTGAGCGGGTCAGGAGTTGAACGCCATATGGGCGGCGAACGACGTAGCACCCTTGCGACGAAGTAACACCCTTGGAAGTTACGTAGCGTCCTAACACTGCGCGTGCCATGCATGTGCAGCCCAGTGTGGCCGTGCCTGACCCCAACATCGCACGCCGCTGGATGACCCCACCCAGCGCGCTATGCGGCGCTGGCGGCGCTCAGCGCGCGATCCAGTTTGCGGTAGCCGATGGCTTCGGTGAGATGGCGCGTGGCGATGTCTGCGCAGTCGTCGAGATCGGCGATGGTGCGTGCCACGCGCAGGATGCGGTGCATCGAGCGCGCGGACAGCTGCAGGTGTTCGATCGCGCGCTCCAGCAGCAACTGATCGTCATGCTGCAGGCGGCAATGGCGGTCGGTGTCGGCTTGATCCAGTTGCGCATTGGGCAAGGTGCTGCGCGTCAGTTGTCGCTGCCGTGCGGCGATCACGCGAACACGTACGCTGGCGCTGTCCTCGCCCAGGTTGCCGCTGCGCAGCGCCTGCGGTGGCAGCCGTGGCACTTCGACATGCAGATCGATGCGGTCCAGCAACGGGCCGGAGATGCGGCTGCGATAGCGGCGGATACTGTCGCTGCTGCAGCGGCACCGCCCGCTGCCATCGCCCGCCCAACCGCATGGGCAGGGGTTCATGGCCGCGACCAGCTGGAAACGTGCCGGGAAATCCACGCTGCGCGCCGCGCGCGAGATCGTGACCAGGCCCGATTCCAGCGGCTCTCGCAGCACTTCCAGGGTCTGCCGTTGCCACTCGGGCAATTCGTCCAGAAACAGCACGCCGTTGTGGGCCAGCGAGATCTCGCCGGGGCGCGGATGCGTGCCACCGCCGACCAGGGCAACCGCGCTGGCAGTGTGATGCGGGGCGCGGTAGGGCCGTTGCCGCCATCGGGCCAGATCCAGTCCGCGGCCGCTGATCGAGGTGATCGCGGCCGTTTCCAGGGCTTCGGCTTCGCTGGCGTCGGGCAACAGGCCGGGCAAGCGCGAAGCCAGCAAGGTCTTGCCGCAGCCGGGGCTGCCGACCAGAAGCAGGTGATGGGCCCCGGCAGCGGCGATCTCCAGCGCGCGGCGGGCGTGCGGTTGCCCGCGGACATCGGCCATGTCGGGCAGGGCGCGCGCGCCGAGCGCCTGCACCGCCAGTTCGGCGGCGGGCGCCCTCTGGCTGCCGTTGAGTGCGGCGCAGACATCCAGCAGGGTGCGTGCGGTGAAGGCTTCGACGTGCCCGGCGATGGCGGCTTCGGCACCGTTGGCCAGCGGCACGATCAGCCCTCGCCCGGCCTGCGCGGCCGCCAGCGCGGCGGGCAGGACGCCGTCGACACCGCGCAGCTCGCCGGTGAGTGCCAGCTCGCCGAGGAATTCGTACTCGGCCAGCGCCTGGCGGTCGATCTGCCCGCTGGCGGCCAGGATGCCCAGTGCGATCGGCAGGTCGAAACGGCCGCCTTCCTTGGGCAGGTCGGCCGGTGCCAGGTTGATGGTGATGCGCCGGGCGGGGAATTCGAACTGTGCGCACAGCAGCGCGGCACGCACGCGTTCGCGTGATTCGCGCACTGCTGCTTCGGGCAGGCCCACGATCTGGGTGGAGGGGAGACCGCCGGAGAGATGCACCTCCACCCGAACTTCAGGCGCATGCACCCCCACGCGGGCACGGCTGTGCACCAGCGCCAGACTCATGATGGAAGGCCTTAACTCAGGGAGTGGTGGGCGGTGCGGCGGGCGGCGTACCGGGCGCGCGCGCTTCCAGTGCGGCGACCGTCTGCTCCAGCGCGTCGAGTTTTTCGCGGGTGCGCAGCAATACCGCACGCTGCACGTCGAACTCTTCGCGGGTGACCAGGTCCAGCTTGCCCAGCCCGGCCTGCAGCGCGCCCTTGAAGGTGCTCTGCAGTTCTTCGCGCGATTGGCGCAGGCCCGGTGGCACCAGGTCGCTGAGGCGGCGGGCGAGGTCGTCGAGCTGATTGAAATCGATCATGGTGTTCTCCGCAGGTCCGTAGGAAGCCTAATGCAGGCCGGGATATGCGGGACATCGGCAAGGCAGTCGGCAGGCAGTAAGGATAGTCCCATTCGGCTGTGGTCCGAGGTGACGGCGCTGCCGCATTGGATGAGTGTTGCCTGCGTCCACGGTATGCTGCGCGGCCGTCATGCCCTGGGATCTGCACCGATGAAAATGATCATGGCCATCGTCAAACCGTTCAAGCTCGACGATGTGCGCGAAGCGCTCGCCGGCTGCGGCGTGGCAGGCATCACGGTGACCGAGGTCAAAGGCTTCGGCCGGCAGAAGGGTCACACCGAGCTGTATCGCGGCGCCGAATACGTGGTCGATTTCCTGCCCAAGGTGAAGATCGAGGTGGCGGTGACCGACGACCAGGCCGAACGCGTGGTCGAGGCGATCGTGGCGGCGGCCGGCACCGGCAAGATCGGCGACGGCAAGGTGTTCGTGTACGACCTGGGCACGGTGGTGCGCATCCGCACCGGCGAGCTGGATAGCGACGCGCTGTAGGTCGCGGCTTAAAGCTGCCCGGCAAGGAGTCGTCAGGTGGGTGTTGGCGACACGCAGGAATGCAGCGTGCGCGTGGCACATGCCGATGCCGGGCACCGGTCGTCTGCGCCTGGCGATTGTCGTTATGGCGATGGCTGACGGGCTGACGAGTGAGTGCATTCCCGAGCCGGCGACAGCGCATGGGGACCATCCCGGCCAACGAAGCTCATACCATTTAAATACCGCACATGGCGCCGCCGGGCTCGCCCTGATCGGCGCTGGCGCTGGGCGGACGCGTAACTAAACCGTGCTAAGTGGTCCGGCAACCGTGCTAAGTGGTCCGGCAACCGTGCTAAGTGGTCCGGCCCAGACGCGAATGCGGCCGCGCTTGTCGCCACTGCGCGACTTGCCTACTCTAGGGCGTAATACCATTCCAATACCGGAGTTCGACATGAAGCGACGCAACAGCAAGCCGGGCATGCGCCTGCTTTCGGTATTGGTCGGGCTGGGCGTGGCCGCCCCGACATTCGCGCAGGCGGTGATCGACCCGGTGACCCAGCCGGCGATCTATCCGACGCCGGTGTCGATCACTCTGGACGGCGCGACGGTCAGCTTGGGCCGGTCGGTGGTGCTGGTGGTCGCGCCGGGCGCGGACAAGGCCACAGTCGCGCTGGTGCGCAGCATCCTCACGACGGCCGGCGTCAGCAAAATTGCCACTGCCACGCGTCTGCCTGCCACGCTGGACCGCCCGCACATCGTGCTCGGTACCGGCGATGCCGCAGTGGTGCGCGACGCGCTGACGCGCAGCAGGGCGGTGCAGGACACGCACAAGGAGGGCTACACGCTGGCCAGCGTTGCCCTCGATCGCGGCAGCCTGATCACGCTGGCCGGTCACGACGGCGATGGCCTGTTCCACGCGGCGCAGACGCTGCGTCAGCTGCTCGAGCGGCCGGCCATCCCGACGCTGACGATCCAGGATTACCCGGCCATGCCGATCCGCGGCACGATCGAGGGCTTCTACGGCGCGCCGTGGTCGATGAGCGACCGCAGCAAGCACATCGACTTCCTTGCCCGCACCAAGGCCAACACCTTCATCTACAGCCCGAAGGACGACCCCTACGCGCGCGATCGCTGGCGCGAACCGTACCCGAAGGCGACCTTGAAGGCGCTGGGCCAGCTGGCTGCCACTGCCAAGCGCAATCACGTCGATTTCGTCTATGCGATTTCGCCGGGCCCCACCGTGTGCTTCTCCGATCCGGCCGATGCCAAGGCGCTACTGCGCAAGTTCGATGCGTTCCGTGCACTGGGTGTACGCAGTTTCTATGTGGCGCTGGACGACATCGAATACACCAAATGGAATTGCGAGCGCGACAAGACCACCTTCGGTGAGTCCGGCGCGCAGGCGGCGGGCATCGCGCAATCGCATCTGCTCAATCTGGTGCAGGCCGATCTGGTTGCGCGCCACGATGCAGCGTCGGAATTGATCATGGTGCCGACGGAGTATTACGACGCCAAGGAAAGCCCGTACAAGGAGGCGCTGCGCAAGCATCTGGACCCGAAGGTGGTGGTGCAGTGGACCGGCACCGACGTGGTGCCGCCGGCCATTTCCATCCCCGATGCACGTGCTGCCACCAAGGCGTTCGGCCGCAAGACGCTGCTGTGGGACAACTACCCGGTCAACGATTTCGAGACCTCGGCCGGGCGCCTGCTGATGGCGCCGTATGCGCGGCGCGAGGCCGGCCTGTCGGCCGAGTTGTCGGGCATCGTCTCCAACCCGATGAATCAGGAAGTGCCCAGCCGCGTGGCGGTGATGGGCGTGACCGCATTCGCCTGGAACGACAAAGGCTACGACGCACAACGCACCTGGCATGCGGCGGCGCGCGATCTGGCCGGCGGCGATACGCGCGTCACCGCAGCGTTGCTGACCTTCTTCGATACCCAGCACCTGGCGCCCACCTTCGGCAGCCAGCCGTGGCAGGAGCAGGCGCCACGGCTGAAGGCCGTGCTCGACCATGTGCGCGAAGCGATCGCGCTGGGCGATACGGCAGCGCGCACGCAGGCGATCGCCGAACTGGCGCGCACTGCCGACGAGCTGGCGGCCGCGCCGCAGATCATCCGCGACGGCGTGGCCGACAAGGGCTTTGCCGCGCAATCGCGTCCCTGGCTGGAGGCAATGGAAGGCTGGGGCCGCGCGCTGCAGAAGACCGCAGCCGGGCTGGATGCGGCCAGTCGCGGCGACACGCAGGCGCCCGCGTTGTTTGCGCAGGCGGCTGCGCTTGCAGCCAACGCCGCGGCCATCCCATCGATTCCCGGCGCCACCCGCTTCGGGGGCCCGGTCAAGATCGCCGACGGCGTGCTCGACCGGTTCGTCACCGATGCACCGAGCTTGATCGCCTATCGCGCGCCGGCAGTTGCCGCTTCGGCACCGGCAAAGTGATGGGTTGATGCGCAGGCACCGCGACGCGCATGGGTGCCTGTTCGCGTCGCGGTGCAGGCAAACGCGGCAGCGCCACTGCCACTGCATCGCAGCACATGGCGTGGCATAGAGCGCTCGAAGGATGTTGCGCTCTGCAGATCAAACCGATGCAATCAGCGCAGCGGATGACGTAGCAAGTTGGCCAGCCGCTCCAAGAGCGGCTTTCGGTCAGCAACGCTGGTTATGCAGTGCCTTTCAAACGCCGATAAAGCCGCTTCCAGCCGCTGCGAATGGCATGCACCCAGCGCGGTTCGGCGCTGCGTGCCGACTCGTCGGCCGTCGGTGCGATGCCGGCCAGGCGCTGGCGCATTTTCTGGAAGTTGGCCACGTCGCTGCGCTGCAGTTGACGCGTCAGCGTGCCGCGACGCAACCAGCGCGGGAATCGCCACGCCGAAGTGAAATCGATCAGCACCGGCACGCCTGCACTGACCACCACATTGGTGCCATGCAGGTCGTTATGGGTGATGCCGAACGCATGCAGCCGGCGTAACGCCTGCTGCAGTTGCTGAAAGACCTCCTGGCCCACTACCGCGCTGGCGCTGAGCGTGTCGCCGGGAATGAACTCCATGCCCAGCGCCAGGCCGCCCAGCGTGCCGAGCAGGGCCGGCGCATGCCGCCAGCCCTTCAGCTGCGCCAGCATCCTGGCCTCGTGGCGCACCATCAGCCGCGCGATCGGGGCCAGCAGCGTGCGGCGATAGCGGCCGTAGTCCTTGACCACCGCCAGCTGCCCATCCACTCCCTTCTTGACAGCTGCTGAGACTCCAGACACTGTGCCGGCTGCGGTCAGGGGGCTGCATCACGCGTGAGTACGCGCACGTTCTCAGGGACGGCGCCTGGATCGATGTCGCACGACATCCGGTGATGCGGGGAAAGCCCCCGAATTGGACAGCAACTGCGCCACTTCCAGACGCCGTCAGGTGACCCCTGCGTGCGCAAGGATGCGGGAACGATGGAGTACGACTCATTGGGGGAAGCGATGAAAAGGACCGCAACACTGCTGTTGGCCTGCACGGCCTTCGGCGTCACGGCACAGGCCTCGGCGCAATCGTTGTCGCGCGGCTGGGACAGCTACCGGCAACAGCAAAAGCAGCAGACCGGCACGCAGGACGCGAGTGCGCCGGCAGCGCAGTCGTCGCGCCCCTCGCAAGCCGGCATCGGCGGCGCGCCGGTTGCCGTCGGTGGAAGCGGCACCAGCCAGACCGGTGAGGCTGGCGGATTCAGTACGGTGGCCGAGCAGGCGTCGACAGTAGCGGCGCCGGTCGCGCCTGCCTACGTACCGCCGCCGCTGCGCGAAGAAGAGCAGCGCCTCAAGAGCGGCCTGTTCCTTGGCGTGCAGAGTGGCAAAGCCAAGGTGTTTGAAAACGGCAAGCAGGATATGCAGGGCTTTAACGTTGGCTACCGCTGGCGCGCAGGTCCGGTCACATTGATCGGCATCGAAGCGGCAACCGGGAAAGTGGATGGTTCCAAGGATGCGGATGGCTTTGTCGTCATTCCCAATGTGGATTTTGGCAGCATCGGTGGAACGGCACGCTTCAACTTTGGCGATGTTCCCCTTTTTGCGCTCGTGCGGCTGGGCTATTGGGGCGGCAAGGCGAAAGGTGAGGACTACAACGAGCGCGTCTATGGCGCCTACGTCGGCGCCGGTCTTGGCGTAGATATCGGCAAGCACGTCAGCTTGAGCGCGCTGTACACGAATTATGTCTACGCTGACGAGTATTACGACGACTACGAAGATCTCACGATCAATCGTGCCGAAGTGCTGAGTTTCGGAGCCGAAGTCCGCTTCTGATGCGGGGCGATGGTCACGAAGGGCGGGCGGCAACGTCCGCCCTTTTTCGTGAGCTGGCATTGCATCGGCTGCGCAGTTGAGCGCAGCGAAGGTGACGCCGTGCCGCCGGCGCTCATCGGCATTGCACACCCATCCATGCGGGTTGTTGTAGTGTCGCGCTCAACGCAGTGAATCAGCCGTAGGCGAGGGCAGATGGACGCATTGGCGCAGTTTTTGACAGACGAGCAGGACCCGGTGGCAGTCGGCAAGATCCTGCCCAAGGTCACCGAGTTGCTGACCCGCGACGAGCAGGTCGAGTACATCGCCGTGCAGAAGAAGATGGTGATGAACCTGTCGCCGGATGCGGTGGTACTGACCAACCGCAGGTTCATCGTGGTCTACCCCAAGTTGTTCGGCATGACATTCCGCGATTTTCCCTGGCGCGAGGTGCTGGATGTGCACATGAGCGAACAGATGCTTGGGGCGACCATCATGTGCCGCACCACGCAAGGCGCGTACGCATCCATCGACAGCCTGCCCAAGAAACAGGCGCGGCGCGTCTATGCCTATGCGCAGCAGGTGGAAGAATCCGCCTACGAAAAGCGCCAGCAGCTGGAGATCGACAAGTTGCGTGCGGCGGCCGGCGGTGTGGTGGTGCACGCGCCGGGTGCGCACGGCGCGGCAGTGCCATCTCAGGCCAGTGCCGTTCCCGCCACAGACGATCCGGTGCAGGTGTTGAGCAAGCTCAGGCAATTGCTGGATGCGGGGCTGGTCACGCAGGACGAATTCGACGCCAAGAAAACGGAAATCCTGGCCCGGTTATAGGCTGCGCGGTCCCATACATTGGTCGGCATGGCATGGGCAGCGGCATCGACGGCAGCGTGACGCTGCAATGGCGCGCAAGACCGCTGCATCCCGCGCACGACTGCACTGTCGATCGATCGCCGTTCGAGGGAATGTGAGCGGCGCATCGCCGCACCATCGGCATCGGTGCGCCAGCACACCAGGCGCAACGCACTGGCAGATCAGCCCGCGCGTTGCAGGCGCGCAGGCAGTCTCGTCAACGGGTGGCTGCCGACAACCTGGGCGTCACTGCCAGGCCGTTGCGGCCGGTGTCGTTAATCGGCCGCAACCATTCAAGCATCGCGCCTGCGCCCGCCGTCCGCGCCCGCAGGCGAAGGGTTGTTCGCTGCGCTTACTCGCCCAACGCCTTGGCCACAAACGGCGGGGCGACCAGCACGCCGGTGTGCAGGTGGGCGGTGTAATACAGCGTCTCGAAGCCCGTGGCCTGCGCGGCGTCCTGACGGAACGCAAAATCGGCCTTGGCCTGCTTGCTGGCCATGGTCACGCTCCACCAGCCGGTGGGGTAGCACGGCTGCGGGAACGGCAGGGTCTTGAACGACTGGAAGCCGGCCTTGCCCATTTCGGTGCGCATCTGGTTGATCAGGTCCAGCAGCGCCAGCGGCGATTCGGACTGCTGCACCAGGATGCCGTCGTCCTTCAACGCCTTGAAGCAGCTCTCATAGAACGCCTTGTTGAACAGGCCCTCGGCCGGGCCCACCGGGTCGGTGGAATCGACGATCACGATATCCACGCTGCCGGCCGGGCAGTTGGCCATGTACGCCACGCCGTCGTCGAACAACAGTTCGGCGCGCGCATCGTGGTTGGAGTCGCACAGCTCGGGGAAATAGGTCTCCGACATGCGGGTGACCTGCTCGTCGATATCGCACTGGGTGGCGCTTTCCACGCCCGGGTGCTTGAGCACTTCGCGCAGGGTGCCGCAGTCGCCGCCGCCGATGATCACCACGCGCTTGGGTGCGGGATGGGTGAACAGCGCCGGGTGGCTGATCATCTCGTGATAGAAGAAGTTGTCGCGGCTGGTCAGCATCACCGCGCCGTCGATGAGCATCAACTTGCCCCAATCGGTGGTCTGGTAGATCTCGATCTTCTGGAACGGGGACTGCACCTCGTCCAGCTTGCCGCTGATGCGGAAGCCGATCGCCGAGCCGGTCGGCTGGAAGTGTTCGATGTACCAGTTGTCGTTGGCGCTCATGCAAAAAATCCTGAAAAGAAAGGGGAGCTGTTCCTTCTCCCACCGGGAGAAGGTGGCGCAAAGCGCCGGATGAGGGTCGGGCGCAGCCTCGTACAGTCAAACTGCGCGGTGGCTGAACCTGCATTCCACCCGCTCCAATCAGGCGAGGGGCGTGAATCGGCGCGGATTGTAACGGACCCTGCGCATGCCAGGCGTTACACTTCACGCCCTTTTTTATTCCAGCCGAGACAGCGAAATGAGCGATTGGTCCCTCGACCAAGCCCGCAAGACCTATTCGATCCCGCATTGGGCCGACGGGTATTTCGATGTGAATGCTGCCGGCCACGTGGTGGTCAGCCCCACCGTCGACGGCCCGGCGGTGTCGCTGCCCGAGGTGGTGGACGCCGCGCGCGCGGCCGGCGCCAAGCTGCCGCTACTGGTGCGCTTCCCGGACATCCTGGGCCAGCGCCTTGGCAAGTTGCAGGCGGCTTTTGCGCAAGCGCAGTCGGAATGGGATTACGCCGGTGGCTACACTGCGGTGTATCCGATCAAGGTCAATCAGCATCGCGGCGTGGCCGGCACCCTGGCCGGCCACCACGGCGACGGTTTCGGGCTGGAAGCGGGCAGCAAGCCGGAGCTGATGGCGGTGCTGGCACTGTCGCGTCCGGGCGGGCTGATCGTGTGCAACGGCTACAAGGATCGCGAATACATCCGCCTGGCGCTGATCGGGCGCAAGCTCGGCCTGCAGACCTTCATCGTCATTGAAAAGCCTTCCGAGCTGAAGCTGGTGCTGGAAGAGGCGCGCGCGCTGGAGGTCAAGCCGGGCCTGGGTGTGCGCATGCGGCTGGCCTCGCTGGGCGCAGGCAAGTGGCAGAACAGCGGTGGCGACAAGGCCAAGTTCGGGCTCTCGCCGCGCCAGGTGCTGGACCTGTGGAAGACCTTGCGCGACACCGAGTACGCCGATTGCCTGCAGTTGCTGCATTTCCACATGGGCTCGCAGATCTCCAACGTGCGCGACATCGCCAACGGCATGCGCGAGGCCACCCGCTATTTCGTGGAGCTGTCGCGCCTGGGCGCGAAGATCAGCCACGTAGATGTCGGCGGCGGCCTGGGTATCGATTACGAAGGCACCCGCTCGCGCAGTTATTGCTCGATCAACTACGGCCTGCATTCGTATGCCAGCAACATCGTGCAGCCGCTGGCCAGCGCCTGCGAAGAACACGGCCTGACCCCGCCGCGCATCGTCACCGAATGCGGGCGCGCGATGACTGCGCACCATGCGGTGCTGATCGCCAACGTGTCCGAAGTGGAGCAGGCGCCGGAAGGCCGCGTGCCGGATGCGCACGACGACGAACCGGCGGCGATCCGCCACCTGCGCGAGATCCACGACGAACTGGATGTGCGCCCGGCGGTGGAACTGTTCCAGGAAGCGCAGCACTTCCATGCCGAAGGCTTGAGCGCGTATGCACTGGGCCAGATCGACCTGACCCACCGTGCGCGCATCGACGACCTGTTCTATGCCATCGCGCACGGCGTACGTGCGCGCCTGAGCTTCGACGAAAAGAGCCATCGCCCGGTGCTGGACGAGCTCAACGAGCGGCTGGTGGACAAGTACTTCGTCAACTTCAGCGTGTTCGAGTCGATCCCGGATGTGTGGGCGATCGACCAGGTATTTCCGATCGTGCCGATCGAGCGCTTGAACGAGGCGCCGCAGCGGCGCGGCATCATCGCCGACATGACCTGCGATTCGGACGGCATGGTCAAGACCTATGTCGAGAACGAAAGCCTGGACAGCTCGTTGCCGTTGCACACGTTGAACCCGGGCGAAAGCTACCGCATCGGTTTCTTTCTGGTAGGTGCCTACCAGGAAATCCTGGGCGATATCCATAACCTATTCGGCGATACCGATGCGGTGGAAGTGGCCGTGGATGGCGATGGCTATCGCATCGCCCAGCAGCGCCGCGGCGATACCACCGATGTGATGCTGGACTACGTGGGCTATCAGCTGGATACGCTGCGCGCCACCTATGCCGAGCGCATCGCCGCCGCGCAGCTGTCGCCCGAGCGCGCACAGGAGCTCAGCGCGGCGCTGGAAGCCGGCCTCACCGGCTACACCTATCTGTCCGACGAACCGTTGGGCTGATCGTGCACGCGCTGCGGCAGGTGCCGCAGCGCCGAGGGAAGCACAACACGCTGGTGCAGCGGTTGCGGGCGTGTTTGAAGCATCGCCGGATAGGCGTGCCGGTGGGCTACCGGCGCCGCCGAGCTGTCCTGATGCGTTGCTGTGCCCCGTGTTGTATTGCCTTGCGCAGGCCGCTGCGGGCCTGCGCAGCCTGCTGCTACGCAGGCCCGCAGCGAGAAATGCGGCTGGTGCGGACGGCATGCCACGCGTCGCAAGCCATGGCGGTGCACGTTTTCAGTGCGTTGTGCTGCAGACCGATGACAACCGGACGACCGTTGCGTGATCGTTGCCCGCAACGGGCACTGACGCCGTAAAACGCACTTCTCTCTCAAAGTGATTTACCGAATAACGTAATTGCAGCAACGTCGATGCATCACTGGTCTTATTCAAACGCTCATCGGATATACCAAGCAAAGCGCGAATTCCGCTTGAAAGCAGCATTTATCGCCCACGACGCATAAGGCGAGCTGTCGTTGTGGTCCATCTGGACTTTGGTGCCGGAGTTGAACGTATGTATGCATCCAGAACACTAGTTGAAATCACACTTCGGTAAAAATATTTCGTGCACCACGTGTGTTTCGTGATTTTTTGCACGGTTTCAGACCTGCGCGAATTGTTAGTGTTCGTTTTACCTGTAGGAATGTAAGCGCTGCAAATAAGACAGTTGCGCATCGTGGTTTCGATGGTGTGCGTTGCTTCGCTGGGCATCTTTAATTGTGCGTTTCCATCGTGTATTGCCGGCACTCGCTGGTAGTCGGCGGTGTTTCTTACCTCTCATTTTCTCAGGCCAGGTGCTGATTCGGCGTTCATTGACCGCATGACGGTCAAGGTGCATCGACGGACTGCGCGCCACACCAGAAGGATGCACGCAATGCACGCTGACGCCTCTCCTGTTTTTCCTTTGACCAAAGCGCAACGCGGCCTGTGGGTGGCCAGCAAATTGCACACCGACAACACGCTGATGTTGTCCGAGGCGCTGGAAATGTTCGGCCCGCTGGATCCCGCGTTGCTGATCCGCGCCACCTTGCAGCTGGCGCGCGAGTTCGACACCTTGCGGCTGTGCATCGTCGAAGAAGACGGTGCGCCGCGGCAGGTGGTACTGCCCGAGTACACCGCCCCGGTGCCGTATTTCAACGTCAGCGAAGATCCTTCGCCGCGCAATGCTGCCGAGCATTGGGTGGATGAAGAGATCCGCAAGCCGGAGGACCTGCACAACGGGCCGTTGTGGCATTGCGCGGTGTTCCGCCTGGGCGAGGATCACCACATGTGGGTGCAGTGCGTCAGCCATCTGGTGATGGATGGCTATTGCGCATCGATCATGATGCAGCGCATGTCGGTGCTCTATAACGCCTACGTGACCAACGTGGAGCCCGAGCCTGCGCAATACGGCAGCGCGCTGTCGCTGATCGAACTGGAGCAGCAGTACCGCGAGTCCGATCGCTTCCAGCGCGATCGCACCTACTGGATGCAGCAGTTGGCCGATCTGCCGCCGCCGGCCACGCTGGCGCGGCCGGGCAATCATCTGTCCACCGGGTTGTTGCGCGGCACCGGGCAGTTTTCGCCGCAGCAGGTGGTGCGTTTGCGCGCGTTGGGCAAGGAGCACGGCGCCAGCCTGCCGCAGATGCTGATCTCGCTGATTGCCGCGTACTACTACCGCTGCACCGGTGCCGAGGATCTGGTGCTGGCCATGCCGGTGACCGGCCGCATCAATGCGCGCTACCGGCAAACCGCAGGCCTGGTCGCCAATGTGGTTTCGCTGCGCCTGAAAATGGATCCGCAACAGCCGATCCACAGCCTGTTCGCGCAGGTCTCCTCGGTGGTGCGGCATGCCTTGCGCCATCAGCAGTATCGTTTCGAAGATGTGCGCCGCGACCTGGGCATGTTCGGCATCGAGCAGAAATTCGCGCGGCTGGCAGTGAACATCGAGGCCTTCGATTACACCTTGCGTTTCGGCGAGGCGTACGCGGTACCGCACAACCTCTCCAACGGCCCGGCCGACGACCTGACCATCTTCTGCTACGAGCGTGGCGATGGCGCGGCACTGCGGTTCGATCTGGATGCCAACCCGGCGTTGTACGACAGCGATGAGCTGGCCGAACATTGCCGCCGTCTGACCCATCTGGCCGATGCGGTGCTGGCCGACCCGGAATGTGCGCTGGGCCAGGTCGATGTGCTCGGCGACAGTGAACGCCGACGCCTGCTGCACACCTGGAACAACACCGCAGCGTCGCTGCCGGAACCGGCCACGCTGTTGCATGGCATGCTGCAACGTGCCGAGTTGATGCCCGCCGCGGTGGTGGTGCAATACGACAACCGCACGCTGGATTACGCCACGCTGTGCGAACTCGCTTCGCGTATCGCTGCGCAATGGGTGGCCGATGGCGTGGGCCCTGGCGATGTGGTTGCGGTGGCCTTGCCGCGTAGCGAGCAACTGCTGGTTGCGTTGCTGGCGGTGATGTGGAGCGGTGCGGCGTACCTGCCGCTGGATCCGGAAAGCCCGGCCGCGCGCAACCGCCAGATGCTCAACGATTCCGGTGCGATCGCCCTGGTGTGCGAACCGGCCTTGTGCGAGCGCTACCTGCTCGGCGGCATGGTCTGGCTGGATCCGCGCCCGGCCGTGTTGCCGGAAGCGATCGCACCGCTCGCCACACCGGACGGCACCGCCTACGTGCTGTACACCTCCGGCTCGACCGGCGCGCCCAAGGGCGTGGAAATCAGCCACCGCAACCTGTTCAATTTCCTGCATGCGATGGAGCACGAGCTGGCATTGCGTCCGCGCGATCGTGTGCTGGCAGTCACCACCATCACCTTCGACATCGCCGGGCTGGAGTTGTATCTGCCGTTGCTGGTGGGCGCGCGGGTGGTCATCGCACCAGCCGGCATCACCCACGACCCGCGCAGCCTCGCGCGCCTGATCGCGCACGAACAGATCAGCGTGGTGCAGGCCACGCCATCGCTGTGGCGCATCCTGCTGGCCAACCAGGATCTGGCGCTGGATCGCATCCACGCGTTGATCGGCGGCGAAGCGCTGGTGCCGGAGCTGGCCACGCACTTGCTGAGCCGGGTGGGGCGCCTGACCCAGTTGTACGGCCCCACCGAAACCACCATCTGGTCCACCATCATGCCGTTGCAGCTGAGCGATGCCGGCGCACCGCCGATCGGCAGGCCGCTGCTCAATACGCGCGTCTACGTGCTGGATGCGCAGCGGCAACCGCTGCCGACCGGTGCGATCGGCGAGTTGTACATCGGTGGCGCCGGCGTGGCCAAGGGCTATCGTGGCAAACGCCAGCTGACCAGCGAGCGCTTCATGCGCGATCCGTTCGCCGACGATGGCAGCAGCATGTACCGCACCGGCGACCGCGTACGTCAGCGGTGCGATGGTCTGCTGGAATTCATCGGGCGCGCCGATGCGCAATTGAAGATCCGCGGGCATCGGGTGGAGCCGGCCGAAATCGAAAACGCGTTGCTGCTGCATTCGCAGGTGGCGCAGGCGGTGGTGGTAGGCCACAGCGATGGCGATCACGCCTTGCAGTTGCTGGCCTATGTGGTGGGCAAGCACGGCAGCACGCCATCGACCGAACTGCTGCGCGCGCATCTGCAGCAGCGGTTGCCCGCATCGATGATTCCCACCCTGTGGGTGCCGCTGGCGGCATTGCCGCTGACCTCCAACGGCAAGCTGGATCGGCGCGCATTGCCGGCGCCCGGTGCGCTGCCGCAACGCGCGCACCTGGCGCCGCGCGATGCGCTCGAACGCCAGCTGGCGGCAGTGTTGCAGGACGTGCTGGGGATCGAAGTGGTGGGCGTGGACGACAACTTCTTCGAACTCGGCGGCGACTCGCTGCGTGCGGCGGAAATGGCTGCGCGTTTCCCGCAGCTGTTCGGGGTGGAATTGCCGCTGGGTACGCTGTTCCATGCGCCGACGATCGCCGGCCTGGCCGAGGTGATCAAGCGCAGCGCGCACACGCCCAACGACCCGTTGAGCGTGCTGCTGCCGCTGCGTGCGGGCACGGACGGCATCACGCCGCTGTTCTGCATCCACCCGGTGGTCGGGCTGGGCTGGTCGTATCTGACCTTGCTCGGTCAGCTGGATCCGCAGTGGCCGGTGTATGCACTGCAATCGCCGGCATTGAGCGACCCGCAGCATCGCCCGGAAAGTATCGAGGCGATCGCGCGCGACTACCTGGCGCGGCTGCGCAGCGTGCAGCCGGCCGGGCCGTACCGGTTGCTGGGGTGGTCGTTGGGCGGGCTGATCGCGCACGCCATGACCGCCGAGTTGCTTGCGCTTGGAGAAGAAGTCGAGTTGCTGGCCATGCTCGACAGTTACCCGCATCTGGAGCAGGCCGCATCGCTGCCGGAATCGGAGAACGTGCGCGCCTCGGTGCACGCGCTGGGCCTGCATCCGGCACCGGGCCAGCCGATGCCGACCACGGTGGCCGAACTGGCCAGCCTGCTGTGGGCGCACTACGGGCTGGACGATCTGCCCGCGGTGCGCCAGCTGCTCGAACAACGCCCCACGCTGCTGGACGATATGGGAGGTATGACCCAGCATCACCTGCAGCTGGCGCGGCGTCATCGGCCCAAGCCGCTGGACCAGGACGTGCTGTTCGTCGAAGCCAGCGTGCGCATGAGTTCCGGCGGCGATGAGGCGGTGTGGGTGGATTACCGCCCGCAGGCCTGGCGCCCATACGTGCGCAACCTGCACCTGCACGCGCTGGACAGCGATCACCATTCGATGCTGTCGTCGGCGCATTCGGCCACGCTCAGTGGTTTGCTGCATGCAGCCACCGCGCAAGCCGCGCAACGCAGCGGCAGCATCGCCACCGCCAGCGACGGGGTGGCCGAATATGCCTGAGTCTCTTGCTGGCATCACGCCCACCCGTCCGGTGGTGATCGCCACCCTGGGCACCCACGGCGATGTGCGGCCGATCATCGCGTTGGGCCGCGGCCTGCAGGCGCGCGGCTACCCGGTGCGGGTCCTGACCAGCAGCAATTTCGAAGCGATGATCCGCGCCAACGGGCTGGAATTCTTCCCGCTCAGCGGCGATCACCAGAAGCTGCTGCAGGGCAACCCGGAGGTGGCCGAGATGCGTGGTGGCTGGCGCGGCATCTGGGGCACCTTGCGCGCGCAGCTGCTGAGCTGGGCACGCGACTGGGCCGAGCAGGGCCGCGCGGCCTGCGCCGATGCCGGTTTGATCCTTGGCGTGGGCAGTGCGAGTTTTCTGGCGCATAGCCTGGGCCAGGCGTACGGCGTGCCGGTGGTGTTCGCGCAACTGCAGCCGCTCACCGCGTCGCGCCATCTGCCGTTGATGGTGATGCCCAGCGTGCGTCTGCCGGGGCGGGTGAGCGTGGCGCTGCATCACCTGGTGCGCTTTGCCGGCTGGCAGCTGCTGCGGCCGGCGCTCAACGACATCGTGCGCCCGGCACTGGGGTTGCCGGCGTATCCCTGGACCGGCCCGGATCGCAGTGCGCTGCGGGTGATCTATGGCTACAGCGCGCAGCTGTGCCCGCGCCCGCCGGATTGGCCGCCCAGCGCGCAGGTTTGCGGGTTCTGGCAACTGCCGCAGCCGCAGTGGCAACCACCGGCGGCGCTGCAGGCGTTTCTGCAGGCCGGCCCGCCGCCGCTGTACATCGGCTTCGGCAGCATGACCAGCAGCGATGCGGCGCAGCTCACTGCCACGGTCAAGGCGGCAGTGCGGCTGACCGGGCAACGCGCCTTGCTGGCCAGCGGCTGGGGCGGGCTGGCGGCCGGGGAGAGCGCTGCCGACGAGGACGCCGAGCGCTTTTTCAATCTGGAACAGGCCCCGCACGATTGGCTATTCCCGCGCGTGGCGGTGGCGGTGCATCACGGCGGCGCCGGTACCACCGGCGCGGCGCTGACGGCCGGGGTGCCGTCGGTGGTGTTGCCGTTCGGCTACGACCAACCGTTCTGGGCGCATTGCCTGGCCCAGCGCGGCATTGCGCCGCCGGCGCTGGCGCGGGTCGGGTTGCAGCCGGAAACCCTGGCCGCCGCCATCCAGCAGGCGAGCGCGCCGGCCATGCGTGCGGCTGCGCGCGCGCTCGGTCAACGCATCCGCGACGAAGACGGTGTACGCAATGCGGTCGATCAGCTGGAAGCCTGGCAACTGCTTGCACCGGCTGCAGCGCTGCCAGCAGCGATCGCACGCACTGAACAGCACGCTGTCGCGTAACGGATCGAGCAATATGCCGTCGCGTAAGCGTGGGGACGCTGCGGATCAGGCCGCAGCGTTCGCAACGTGCAGTGCAGCGTCTAGCGCGGCACTGCGTGGTTGGCAGCGGCATGCGAGTCTGCGTACGCGTGTCGCAATCGTCGCCGTCGTGATGCGCCAGCAGCCAGGCACAGGGAGGGGACGCAGCTGCGGTAGCAGTGCGCCATGCTTGTGATTGGCCGCATCGGTTTCGATGTCGGTTCTGATCGCGATCGCAATCGCGCTGCTACGCAGGCCCAGCAACGCGCTGCGCGCCATCGGCATACGGCACAATCGGGCTCCCTCGGCTGCTCGCGCCCGCATGCACTATCGCGCTCTGGACCTGTTGCGTGGGATCGCCATCGTCTGGGTGATGCTGTTCCATTCGTTCGTGGTCGGCGGGCTGGGGCCGGACTGGGCGTGGCTGTCGCGCTACGGCTGGATGGGCGTGGACCTGTTCTTCGTGCTGAGCGGTTTTTTGATCGGCACACAGGTGCTGACTCCGCTGTCGCGCGGCAAGCAGTTGGACTTTGCCGATTTCTACCTGCGCCGTGCCTTCCGCATCCTGCCGGCGTTTTTGGTGGTGCTGGCGATATATATGGCATGGCCGGGTTTCCGCGAGTCGCCCGGGCTGGCGCCATGGTGGATGTTCGTCACCTTCAGCTTGAACCTGTTCGTCGATTACGGCGAGCAGGCCGCGTTTTCGCACGCCTGGTCGTTATGTGTGGAAGAGCATTTCTATCTGGTGTTTCCACTGCTGGCGACGTTGCTGTTGCGGCGCCCATCGGCCAAGCGCGTGGTCGCGGTGTGCGTTGCGGTAGTTCTTGCCGGCATCGCCTTGCGCACCAGCGTCTGGCTGCACAACACGGCGCTGGATCAACTCGGCGGCGGGCAGCAGCGCAACTGGTTTGTCGAAGACATCTATTACCCCACCTGGAACCGGCTGGATGGTTTGCTGGCGGGTGTGGTGCTGGCGGTATTGAAGGTCTTTCGCCAGCATAGCTGGCAGTGGCTGCAGCAGCGCGGCAACACCTGGGCGCTTGCCGGCGTGGCCGTCCTGGCGCTGGCGATGTGGTTGTTTCGCGAACGCACCGGCCTGCTCGGCAACGCGGTGGGCTGGCCGGTGCTCTCGCTCGGGCTGGCGTTGCTGGTATTGGCGGGCACTGCGACCGGCAGCGCACTTGGCCGGCTGCGCGTGCCGGGCGCCGCGTGGCTGGCGGCGATGTCCTACAGCGTGTATCTGACCCACAAGGCGATGTTCCATGTGACCCAGAGCTGGTTTGGCGCCACGCTGGACGGCCGCGGCATCCTGGCATTTGTGGTGTATGGCGTGGTGGCGCTGGCGGCGGGTGCGTTGCTGCATTACGCGGTGGAGCGCCCGTTTCTCCAGCTGCGCGGTGTGCTGCTACGGCGACGTGCAGCTGCGCGCAGTGATGCCGAGCTGGCGTGATGCGGTCAGTGGCTGGTGAGTTCACTCAAGTCTTCGGTGCGCTAGTGGCCACACTGCCCGGGTCGTGGGCGTAGCTCGACGACGCGTTGTACGTGCTGGTTGCAGTCCATCCATCTGACGGGCGGAACCGAAAAAGAAAAAGCCGCGCAGTGCGCGGCTTTTCGATGTTCCGTTGGATGCGGCGTATGGCTTGCGCGGTGCATCACACCGCGTAGCTCGCAGGTTGCGCGCTGACCGTTTGCAGCCGCCTGTCAGGCGTACTGCCTCATTGCGCGTCGCGCGCCACCTGGAACCCGGCGAACGATTGCGTCACCGGCATGATTTCCAGCCGGTTGATGTTCAAGTGCGCCGGCAGGCTGGCGACGTAGAAGATCTGCTCGGCAATGTCGTCGGCCGTCATCGGGGTGGCGCCGCGGTACAGCGTGTCCGACGCGACCTGGTTGCCACCGGTGCGCACCAGGGTGAATTCGGTTTCGGCCATGCCGGGTTCGATCGAGGTCACGCGCACGCCGGTGCCATGCAGGTCCGCGCGCAGGCCCAGCGAAAACTGCTGCACGAAGGCCTTGGTACCGCCGTAGACGTTGCCGCCGGTGTACGGGTAGGTCGCCGCGACCGACGCGATGTTGATGATCGCGCCGCGGCGCGCGATCAATGCCGGCAGCAGGCGGTGGGTGAGCGTGACCAACGCAGTGACATTGGTGTCGATCATCTGCTGCCACTGGCTCAGGTCGGCCTGCTGCGCGGGCGCGGTGCCCAGTGCCAGGCCGGCGTTGTTGACCAGCACGTCGATGTCGGCGAATGCGGCCGGCAATGCATCGATCGCGGCGGACAAGGCCTGCGCGTCGCGCATGTCGAACGCGGCAGTGTGCACCTGCCCGGCAGGCAGTTCAGCAGCCAGCGCCTGCAGGCGCTCGGCGCGCCGGCCGGTGGCGATGACCTTCCAGCCGGCGGCGGCGAAGCGGCGCACGGCGGCGCTGCCGAAACCGGAGGTGGCACCAGTGATCAGGACGGTCTTGGACATGCGGAACTCCAGGGGGACGGGGGCATTCAGGGTTCAATGCAAGGCGGTTTCAGAGCGCAGGGGGGGGCGGACTTGCCATTGCGGCACGCCGCGTACGCAGCATCTCTTCGGTCAAGCTCTCGCGCGAGACGACATGGCCACGGCGCAGCCGCAGCACCACGTAGGCGCCTGCTGCGTGCGTGGCCGTCGTCGCGGTGGACGGCAGCTCGACGATGACTTCGCCATCCATCCACACGGCCGGCACTGGCGCTGGCTGGCCGGGGAACAGGACGTCCAACGGCAAGGTCGGTGGCGTATCGGCGCAGGCGCCCAGCACGACGCGATCGAGCACCAGCTGCTGTGCGTCCAGCCGCCAGTCCGCGCGATAGCCGCGCCAGTTGGCGCTGCAGCTGCCCATCGCACTGCGTGCGTGCGCCGCGAAGCGCTTCCAGGTGGCCGGGTCGTCCAGGGGCCCGGACAGCGGTTCGGCCAGCAACGTCGCCTGCTGGCCGTCGATCTGGATGCGGTCGGGAATCTGGTCGGTGGCCTGCGCCGGGCCGGCCCACGCCAGCACGCCCAGCAACACGCCAGCGCAGGGGCGCATCACGCGCGCTTACTGCGCCTTGATCGCAATGGCGGGCAGGCCACTGCCGGTGAGCTTCTGCTTGGCTTCGGCCAGTTCGCCGGCGCTGCCGTAGGGCCCCATGCGCACGCGGTAGACCGTCTTGCCGCTGATTTCGGCCGATTCCACGCGTGCGGCCAGGCCCATCATCGCCAGCTTGGCCTTGGTCGATTCGGCATCGCCGGAGGCGCCGAACGAGCCAGCCTGCAGGATGTAGCGGGTGTTGTCGGTCACCGCCGCTGCAGCGGGCGAGGGCGCAGCAGCCGAAGGCGTTGTCGCAGGCTTTGGCGCCGTGGCCGCTGGCGTGGTGATGGCCGCAGTACCGGCCTGCGCCGGGGTCGCAACTGGCCGTGCCGGAGCGGTTTCCGGCAGCGGCTTGGGCGCGCTGGCGGCAGATTCGTTCAAGGGTACCGGCACGCTTGCGGCCGGCGTCGCAGCGGCGACGCTTGCGGCCGCACCGGGTGCCGGTGGCACCGGCTTGCCTTCCAATGCCGCGCGCGCACGCGCAGCCTCTTCTGCGCGCGCGCTGGCAGCCAGTTCGGCGTCGGACATCTGCACTTCCTTGCCGGGCAGCAAGGTGTAGAAGTCGTACTGGGTCTGCGCATTGCCGGGTTTGCCCTGCGGCTTGGGCGGCTGCGCGCTGGGCTTGGGCAATTCGGCCGGCGTATCCACGTCGGCATCGGCCACCGGCTCGGGCTGCGCATCCGGGTTGGCACGCGGGCCCACACGCAGGAAACCGTCGCCGTCCTTTTTGAACAGGTTGGGTGCCGCCAGGAAGATCACTGCTGCAATCGCGGCGCCAGCCACCAGCCACACCCAACCTGGGGTGCCATTGCTGGTGTTGCGTCGGGCCTGACTTTTACCGCGTCGTGCTGCCATCTACCACTTCTCCGAATCGTGTCGTTGCGAGCCAGCTGGCCCGACTTGCTGCGGCGATCAGCGCTGCTGCACTGATCGCCCGGTGAGCGCCGGCAGCGCCCCAGGTGGCGCTCACCGGGCATTCGCCACGGCGCCATGCACTGTGCCAGCTGCCTGCGTTGGCTCCCTGACGCTGCCGCGCGATTACATCTTTTCCGGAGCGCTGACGCCGAGCAGTTCCAGGCCATTGGCAAGCACCTGCTGGGTGGCGACGGCCAGGGTGAGCTTGGCGTCGCGCTCGGCGGCATCGTCCACCAGCACCTTGCTGTTGTGATACCACGTGTGGAAGGCATGCGCCAATTCACGCAGGTATTGCGCGATCTGGTACGGCTCCAGCGCCTGGCCGGCGATTTCCACAACCTCCGGGTAGCGCGACAGCTCCAGCATCACGGCGAGCGAATGCTCGTCGTCCAGGCGTGCGAGCTCGGCCAGGCCATGGGTCTGATCGTACTTGTAGCCTTTTTCCTGCGCCTGGCGCAGCACGCTGCACACCCGTGCATGCGCGTACTGCACGTAGAACACCGGGTTGTCGTTGCTCTGCGCGCGCGCCAGATCGATGTCGAAGGTGAGCTGCGAATCGGGCTTGCGTGCGATCAGGAACCAGCGCACCGCATCGGCGCTGGTTTCTTCGATGAGGTCGCGCA
This sequence comes from Xanthomonas nasturtii, assembly GCF_023337365.3. Taxonomy (NCBI): domain Bacteria; kingdom Pseudomonadati; phylum Pseudomonadota; class Gammaproteobacteria; order Lysobacterales; family Lysobacteraceae; genus Xanthomonas; species Xanthomonas nasturtii. The sequence goes on along the minus strand of NZ_CP142084.2, from coordinate 4,342,214 downwards.
GGGTGACGTAGCTGCCGGCACGCTTGGACAGCTTCACTTCCTCACCGCCACGCATCACCGTGACCATCTGGTGCAGCACGTATTCCGGCCAGCCCTGCGGGATGCCCAGCTCCATCGCCTGCAGGCCGGCGCGCACGCGCGTCAGCGAGCCGTGGTGGTCGGCCCCCAGCTCGGTGATGGCGCGCTCGTAGCCGCGCTGCCACTTGGTCAGGTGATAGGCCACGTCCGGCACGAAGTAGGTGTAGGTGCCGTCGGACTTGCGCATGACGCGATCCTTGTCGTCGCCGAAGTCGGTGGACTTGAGCCACAACGCGCCGCCTTCCTCGTACGTATGCCCGGAAGCGATCAGCTTTTGCACCGCTTCTTCGACCTTGCCGTCCTTGTACAGCGAGCTTTCCAGGAAGTAGATATCGAAATCGACCCGGAACGCGGCCAGGTCGTGGTTCTGCTCGTTACGCAGATACGCCACCGCGAAGCGGCGGATCGATTCGAGATCGGCTGGATCCTTGGTGCCAGTGACCAGATGGCCTTCCAGGTCGACGCTGTCGCCGGCCAGGTAGGCGTTGGCCACATCGGCGATGTAGTCGCCCCGATAGCCGTTTTCCGGCCAGCCGTCGCTGTCGGGGGTGAGCCCCTGCGCGCGCGCCTGCACCGACAACGCCAGGTTTTCGATCTGCACGCCGGCATCGTTGTAGTAGAACTCGCGCTTGACGTTCCAGCCATTGGCATCGAGCACGCGCGCCAGGCTGTCGCCGATCGCCGCGGCGCGGCCGTGGCCGACATGCAGCGGGCCGGTCGGGTTGGCCGAAACGTATTCCACGCCCACCGAGCGGCCGTTGCCAGCCAGCCCGCGGCCGTAGTCGTGGCCCTGCTTGATCACATGCGCCACTTCGCGCTGATACGCGGTGGCGGCCAAGTGGAAGTTGATGAAGCCGGGGCCGGCGATTTCCACCTTGGCCACGTCCTCGCTGGCCGGCAGCGCGGCAACCAGCGCCTGCGCCAGCGCGCGCGGATTGCTGCGCGCGGCCTTGGCCAGCAGCATCGCGGCGTTGGTGGCGAAGTCGCCGTGCTCACGGGTCTTGGGTCGCTCGACCACAAAGTCCGGCGGCAGGGTGTCGGCAGGCAGGGTGCCGTTGGCGCGCAAGGCTTCGATGCCTTGGCCGATCAGTGCGCGGAGTAGGGCTTTCACGTGGGATCTGCTTGGAACCAAACCCGCGATTTTACCCGACCACGCGGCCCGGGGTCCGGCCGATGGTTCAGGTCAGCGCGACGCCGGTCATTCCAGCCAGCCGCGCTCGGCCAGCGAGACGGGGCATCCATCGCCGATGACGAAATGGTCCAGCAGGCGGATGTCCACCAGATCCAGGCCGTCCAGCAGCCGTTTGGTGACCGCACGGTCGGCCTCGGACGGCTCTGGATTGCCGGACGGATGGTTGTGCCCGACGATCACCGCCGCCGCGTTGTGCAGTAGCGCCCGCCGCACCACTTCGCGCGGGTGGATGTCGGCGCCGTCGATGGTGCCGGTGAACACCTCTTCGAAGGCGATGGCGCGGTGGCGGTTGTCCAGGAACAGCACCGCGAACACTTCGTAGGCCCGCGCGCGCAGCCGCTGCGAGAAATAGCGGCCCACGCTTGGCGGGTCGCTGAGCGCTTCGCCGCGTTCCAGCGCGCTCATCAGGTGGCGGTGGGCCAGTTCCATGGCCGCAGCGAGCTTGCAGGCCGAGGCCGGGCCCAGCCCGGGCAGGCGCGAAAGGGTCTTGGCCGGGCGGTCCAGCAGCAGGCGCAGCGGGCCGTGCCGGTGCAGCAGGTCGCGCGCGGTCTGCACCGCGTCCTGGCCGCGCAGGCCCGAGCCGACGAAGATCGCCAGCAGCTCGGCATCGGAGAGGGCAGTGGCCCCGCGCGCCAGAAGTTTCTCGCGCGGGCGTTCGTGGGTGGGCCAGTCGTGTATGTGCATATGGCCAGATTGCCGGTGCTCATCGCGCACGCCCATCAGGCCAAGCGGGGGCATCGGCTAATCTAGTTGTCCTTGTAACCGTAGGACGACCCCGACGTGATCGGCTCCACTCAGGCCCGCCCCCTGGACGGACAGCGTTTGCTGCTGTGCGTCGGCGGAGGCATCGCCGCTTACAAATCGCTCGAACTGGTCCGTCGCCTGCGCGACGCCGGTGCGCAGGTGCAGGTCGCCATGACCAGCGGCGCGCAACAATTCGTCACCCCGCTGAGCTTCCAGGCACTGTCCGGGCAACCCACCCGCACCACCCTATGGGACAGCGCCGCCGAGCAGGCGATGGGCCATATCGAACTGGCGCGTTGGGCCGACCGGGTGATCGTGGCGCCGGCCACCGCCGATCTGCTGGCGCGGCTGGCGCACGGGCTGGCCGACGACCTGGTCACCACGCTGTGCCTGGCCACGACCGCGCCGCTGACCGTGGCCCCGGCCATGAACCACCGGATGTGGCTGCATCCGGCCACGCAGGCGAACGTTGCGACATTGCGCGCGCGCGCGGTTGCCGTGGTGGGCCCGGACGACGGCCCGCTGGCCGAAGGCGAGTCCGGCCCCGGGCGGCTGGCCGAGCCGGCGGAGATCATTGCCGCGTTGGCTGGCGGCGCCCCCGTGAGCGCCGCTCCAATCGGCGCCAGCGGCACGGCTGCGCCGGCGTTCGTGCCCAGCAGCGCGCAGTTGGATGGCCTGCGCATCGTGATCAGCGCCGGCCCCACCTTCGAAGACCTGGATCCGGTGCGTTACGTCGGCAACCGCAGCAGCGGCAAGATGGGCTACGCCCTGGCCGCCGCAGCCGCCCGGCAGGGCGCCGAGGTGGTGCTGGTCAGCGGGCCGGTGCACCAGACCACGCCGGCCGGCGTGCAGCGCATCGACGTGCGTTCGGCTGCGCAGATGCGCGATGCGGTGCTGGGCGCATTCCCGGCCGACATCTACATCGGTGCCGCCGCGGTGGCCGACTACACCCCCAAGCGGGTGGTCGCGCAGAAGATCAAGAAGACCGGTGAGACGCTGACCCTGGAACTGGTGCGCACCCCGGACATCCTGTCCGAGGTCGCCACGCAGACCGGCGCCTTGAAACTGGTGGTCGGTTTTGCTGCCGAAACGCACGACGTGGAGCACTACGCGCGTGGCAAGCTGGCGGCCAAGCGGCTGGATCTGATCATCGCCAACCAGGTGGGCATCGAAGGCGGCGGCTTCGAAAGCGACAACAACGCGGCAACGGCCTATTGGCAGGGCGGCGAGCGCGCGTTTCCCAGTAGCAGCAAAACCGAACTGGCCGACCAACTGCTGGCCCTGATCGCGGAGAGATTGCAGGCATGAGCACCCCAACCCAGTCCTTGCAGGTGAAGTTGCTCGACCCGCGCTTTGGCGATCTGTGGCCGTTGCCGGCCTATGCCACCGAATCCAGTGCGGGCATGGACCTGCGCGCCGCGCTGGAAGCGCCGATGACGCTGGAGCCGGGCGATGCGGCGCTGATCCCCAGCGGGATCGCGATCCATCTTGCCGACCCGCAGCTGTGCGCAGTGATCCTGCCGCGCTCGGGCCTGGGCCACCGGCACGGCATCGTGCTGGGCAACGGCACCGGCCTGATCGATGCCGATTACCAGGGGCCGCTGCTGATCAGCACCTGGAATCGCGGCCGCGCCGCCTTCACCATCGAGCCGGGCGACCGCATCGCGCAGTTGGTGATCCTGCCGATCGTGCGCGTGGGCTTGCAAGTGGTGGATACTTTCGTCGACAGCGCGCGGGGAGCGGGTGGATTCGGCCACACCGGCGTGCGCTGACGGGGGAAGTCACATGAGCAAGGCGAACGAGCGCAGGCAGTCGATGTCCAGCGTGCGTACGAGTGGTCCGGTGTTGGGGGGCGTAGTACTGCTGCTGGCCGCCTGGTTCGGCTGGAGCAGTTATGCGCAATGGCGCGAAGACGTGGTGGCGCATGACCTGGAGCAGGCGCGCGACCGCGCGGTGCAGGACGTGGGCCAGGCGATGGCCGCACAGGCCAGCCAGCTCGACGCCGTGCTCAAACAGCCGCCGGTCGTCGCTGCGCTGGCCGGTGGCGACGCGCTGGCGGCCGCATCGGCCATCCGCGAGCGCTTCAAGGGCGCCGAGGATGTGCAGGTTTTGCCTGGCGACCTTGCCGCCGCGTATGAAAACCCCAAGGATTTCGGCTACGCGCGTCTGGGCCTGCTCGAGTCGGCGCTGGTGGCCGAACGCGCGCAGGTGCACGTGGTGCGCGACACCAAGCAGGTACGCCTGGGCGTTGCGGCGGCGGTGCGCCTGGGTGCGCAGCCGGCGGTGGCGTATGCCCGGCTGCCGTTGTTGCGGCTGACCGGCCCGCTGGATGCGATCGCGGTCCCTGGCAGCGCGTATCTGGCGCTGCGCCAGGGCAGCTACAACGTGGCCCAGCAGGGCGATGCGGGCCTGGCCGATGCGGCGGAGACGCTGGCCAAGCCCTTGGCCAGCAGCGGCCTGCGCGTGGCTGCCGCAGTACCGCAGAACGACAGTGGCCCATTGGGCCTTGGCGCGCTCGGTTGCGCCATCGTGGCGGCGCTGCTGGTCAGCATCGCGGTGCTGCTGGTGCTGGCCAGCCGCGGCCGCGTGGCCTTGCCGCGGCGCCGGGTCGTTGGCGAGTCGAGCGCCGACGAGCCCACCTTCAGTCAGAGCCTGCAACACGACGCCAGCGTCGCCAGCGAAGCACGCGCGCTGGACGCCGACACGTCGCCAGCAGCGCCAGCGCTGGTGCCGGCGGTGCAGGTCGCCACCGGGATGTTCCGCGCCTACGACATCCGTGGCGTGGTCGGCAAAGACCTCAATCCCGGCGTTGCCGCCTTGATCGGCCAGGCCATCGGCAGCGTGATGCAGGCGCAGGGCCTGCGCGATGTGGTGGTGGGGCGCGACGGCCGGCTGTCCGGGCCGGAGCTGACCAATGGCCTGATCGAAGGCCTGCGCCGCGCCGGCTGCAACGTCACCGACATCGGTCTGGCGCCCACGCCGGTGGTGTACTTCGGCGCCTATGAGGTGCGCGCCGGCAGCTGCGTGGCGGTGACCGGCAGCCATAATCCGCCGGACTACAACGGCTTCAAGATCGTGATTGGCGGCGAGACGCTGTCTGGCACCGCCATCGCCGAACTGCACCAGCGCATCAACGAAGGCCGCCTGCATACCGCTGCCACGCCCGGCGAACTGGAGCAGCGCGACATCAGCGACGCCTACATCCAGCGCATTGCCGACGACGTGCAGCTGGACCGCCCGATCAAGGTGGTGGTGGATGCCGGCAATGGCGCGGCCGGCGACATCGCGCCGCGCCTGCTGGAAGCAATCGGTGCCGAAGTGGTGCCGCTGTACTGCGACATCGACGGCACCTTCCCCAACCATCACCCCGACCCCAGCGAGCCGCACAACCTCGACGATCTGGTGAAGATGGTGCAGCGCTTCGATGCGGATATCGGCGTGGCCTTCGACGGCGATGCCGACCGCCTGGGCGTGGTCACCAAGGAAGGCGCCGTCGTGTTCCCGGACCGCCTGCTGATGCTGTTTGCCGCCGATGTGCTGCAGCGCAATCCCGGCGCGCTGGTCATCTACGACGTGAAGTGCACCGGCAAGCTGTCCGACTACGTGCTGCGCAATGGCGGTAGCCCGCTGATGTGGAAGACCGGGCATTCGCTCATCAAATCCAAGATGCGCGAGACCGACGCCGAACTGGCTGGCGAGATGAGCGGGCACTTTTTCTTCAAGGAACGCTGGTACGGCTTCGACGACGGCATCTATGCCGCCGCTCGCCTGCTGGAAATCCTGGCCCAGCGCGAAGAAACCCCGTCCGAGGTGCTGGACGCCTTGCCCGAAAGCGTCTCCACGCCGGAGATCAAGGTGCCGGTGGAGGGCGACGCGCACGCGTTGGTGGCGCGCTTTGTCGAGCGTGCGCAGGCTGGGGACGAGTCGCCGTTCGAATCGGCACGCCTGTCCACGATCGATGGGTTGCGCGCCGACTTCGTCGATGGCTGGGGCCTGGTGCGCGCCTCCAACACCACGCCGATCCTGGTGCTGCGCTTCGAAGCCGACAGCGAGGCTGCGCTGGAGCGCATCCGCGCGTTGTTCCGCAGCGAGCTGCAGGCCCTGTTGCCGGAGCAGCCCTTGGCGTTTTGATCGCCAGGTGCCTGAACCAGCAGCTGTCCAGCAGCTGTGCTGCCTGTTGAGCGGCAGTGCAGCTGAGCGGGTACAGGCGGCGGCGCGACATGCGATACCGGCCATGCAGACACGGTCACCACCGTGCTCTGCTCGTCGCGGTCACCTGAGCAAGATCATCTGCCGCGGCGATCGGTGCGGCATCGTGATCACCCTGCACCAACCACACCGCGTCCCAATACGGATACCCGCCGATCTGCTCGGCCAGCCCTGCACGCAGGGGCTGCGCGACCAGGGCACGGGCGAACTGCCGATGATCGGCATGCACCGGCAACTCGGTTGCCTGCATCTGCGGCTGCCACACCGTTCCGCCACGCCCGCGTGCGCGATTGACCGCATCGGCAGCCAGCTGTCGCGCCGTCGCAGCCGCCTGCAGCAGACCTGCCTTGCCGGGTGCCTGCAGCAGCCCGCACCACGCATCCGGCAGCAATACCCAGCACAGCAACTGCGCATCTTGCCAATGCCTTGGCAGCGCCAAACTTGCCGCTGCCGCGCGGGCGCAGCGCCAGTCCGCGAACAAGGGCACGCTCTGATGCGTGGGCAGCTGTAGATGCCAATACGCCGCAGTGAGCGTTGGCATGGATGTGGGGCAATGGCGGAGCGTGCTGGACATGACCACAGCCTGCACGCAACCGGACAGGGGCAACATCGGCTGGTCATCCGTCATCGCGTCGGCCACTTGCGCGGTGGCGTGCCCGAAAAGCGGGCGTCAACCCTCAGCGCTATCGCCGCGTGTCCGACGATAAGCGGTACATCATTTGACGTCCGCGGATCACGTCAATGCGCTCAGGCGCTCATCGATCAGATGAATCGCTGCACAAAGAAACGCGTGAGGGGATGCGATGCAGCCGCAATGCACTCGGCTCGCATCGGTACGCCGAGGCATCGCCACCAACGATCGATCAGCAAAAATCTGCGGCAACAGTCTGCTTTGCATCGACACACGCCAGGACCGCATCACGCGGCCAGGTACTCACCCACTCGGTTCGACCTCAACCAAATATCCGGCCCACACCCTTCAAATCCCCAATCCCCAATCCCCAATCCCAACCTCAATGGCCCGCCCGATCCCGCTTCCAGCCCCGATGTTTCACATCCAGATACAGGCTGTAAAACGCGGTAAACGCCGGGAACAGGTTCTGCAGCACGCCCACCGAATCCTGCTTGGCGGAGAACACGAAATAGCTCAGCGTCATCAGGCTGCCCACTACGCTCATGTACCAGAACAGGCGCGGGATCACCGGCTTGCCGGCGCGCTTGGAAGCGACGAACTGCACCAGCCAGCGGCCGCCGAACATCAGCGCGCCCACGTAGCCGATCAGCTTCCAGCCGGTGACATGGATGCCGGTCCAGTACAGCCAGGTCAGCTGTTGATCGAGGAAGGACGGTTCCATCAATGCTCCTGCACCGCGGTGCGCTTGCTGCGAGTGATCAGCCAGGCCACTCCGCGCAGGTCGCGGATACCCACCAGGGCGCGATTGAGGTTGTTGTACTTGGACACGCCGGCGGTGCGATGGCGGTGATTCACCGGCACGCTCACCGTGCGCCAGCCGGCGCGCTGCATCAGCGCCGGCAAGTAGCGATGCATGTGATCGAAGTAGGGCAGGTCCAGAAACGCCTCGCGCTCGAACAGCTTGATGCCGCAGCCGGTATCTGGCGTGTTGTCGTGCAGCATGCGTGAGCGGATCGCGTTGGCCCACTTGCTGGCCCAGCGCTTGGAGCCGGAATCCTGCCGGTTGACCCGCCAGCCGGCAAACAGCTTGACCTGCGCTTGCGCCTGGCTGCGTGCGATCAGCAATTTGGGGATGTCGGCCGGGTCGTTCTGGCCGTCGCCATCGAGCGTGGCGATCCAGCTGGCGCGTGCGGCCTTGACCCCGCTGCGCACCGCGGTGCTCTGGCCGCTTTGGGTGACGTGATGCAGCACCCGCAGTTCCGGCGTGGTGGCCTTCAGGCCTTGCAGCACCGCCAGCGTATCGTCGCGCGAATGGTCGTCGACATAGACGATTTCGAAGGCCGCCACGCCGCGCAATGCGCTGACGACTTCGCCCACCAGCGTGGCGACGTTATCGCGCTCGTTGAACACCGGGACGACGACGGACAGCTGAGGTTGGCTCATGGATGCGGGTGGCCAGATGAAGGCTGAGCGAAAAAGATCGCGCATTGTGCCCTGACTGTCTGAGTCAGGCATGAAGCGAGCACGCGTTATGCGCATTGCAGTAACGAAAAAACGGCCTGTAGCGTGCAGTGCGGGCGCATGACGACCGCAAAAGACCTGGCTTGGCGGGCAGATCATGCGTCTTGGCGCAGCAGTGCAGGGGGCTTGTACTGCAGGCTGCTCTGCCCGCTGCCCGCTGCCCGCTGCCCGCTGCCCCGCTGCCCCGCGATCAGATGCTGCGAGGGCGACGAGGCGTCAAGGGCCACGCCACAGCGCCTCGCAGCCCGTGCCCTGCAGCCACTCACTCCCATCCACGCCGCGCACGTACCATCAGCCGCCACCCGCCTATCCAGGCCGCCGCTAGACGCGCTCGCCGAAATACTGCCGGCACCATTCCACCACCTGCGGCAATCCGCGCTCGACCGGCGTGGCTGGGTCGAACCCGAAGGCGGCCTGCGCGCGTTGCGTATCGGCCATGGTGCGGATCATGTCGCCCGGCTGCATCGGCCGGTAGACCTTCTCTGCCGGGCGGCCGGCAGCCTGGGCGATCACGTCGATGAAATATTCCAGCTCCACCGGCGTGTGGTTGCCCAGGTTGAAGACCCGGTGCGGGATCGCCTCGCCGCTGGGGGTGTCCAGCGCGCCCAGCACGCCGGCCACGATGTCGGCCACGAAGGTGAAATCGCGCTGCATCTTGCCGTGGTTGAACACCTCGATCGGCCGCCCCGCCAGCACCGCGCGGCTGAAGATCAGCGGCGCCATGTCCGGCCGGCCCCACGGCCCGTACACCGTGAAAAAGCGCAGCCCGGTCGCGCGCAGACCGTACAGTTGCGCGTAGGTATAACCCATCAGCTCGTTGGCCGCCTTGGTCGCCGCATACAGCGAGCGTGGCTGGTCCACGCGCTGGTCTTCGGAAAATGGCGGGGTGGCCGAATCCCCGTACACCGAGCTGCTCGACGCGTACACCAGATGCTGCACGCCGCGGTGCCGGCACAGCTCGAGCATGTTGACGAAGCCGACCAGGTTGCTGTCGACGTAGGCAGCGGGGTTTTCCAGCGAATACCGTACCCCCGCCTGCGCAGCCAGATGCACCACGCGGGTGGGCTGGATCTGCTCGAATAACGTAGCCAGACCCTCGCGATCGGTCAGATCCAGCGTGCGGATATCGATGCCGGGGCACAGCGCCGCCACCCGGTCGCGCTTGAGCTGCGGGTCGTAGTAGCTGTTGTAGTTGTCCAGCCCAACCACCGCCTCGCCCCGCGCAGCCAGGGCGCGGCAGGTGTAGGCGCCGATGAAACCGGCGGCGCCGGTAACGAGGATGGTCATGGCAGTAATCCTGAAAACAGCGAAAGGGAAGGCGGGGAGAACGGCGCTCAGAACAGCCCGAAGAAACGCTTCTTTGCCACGTTGCGGCGGCGCAGGTCGATGCTGTCGCGGATGTTGCAGGCATCGAAGCGGTCCAGCAGCACATCGCTGCCCTGGCTAAGTTTCAGCGCCATTTCTTCTGGATACAACGGCACCACGGTCATGAAAGCGATGGTTTTTTCGGCATCGATGCGCAACCGCGCAAATGGCTCCGGGGTGCTCACCGGCGGCAGCACGATCGCGCCGTCGAAGGCCACGCCCGGCGCATACGGCTCGGCCGGATTGCCATTGGGAAGGGTATGGCCGAACCCCAGCCAGGTGTCGAACTTGTGCGGCATCCGCGCCAGGTTCTTGAGCAGGCGGATCGGCCAGTAATGGCGCTCGTCGTCGAAGTCGCGCTGGTCCATCGGCCAATCGCCGGGCAGGCTCAGCATCAGCTCCATGTAACGTGGCGCCTCCACACCGTCGGGCAGCGTCATCGGCAGATCGCTCATGCCCGAAGTGACCAGACGCAGGTGCGGGCAGTGCGCGTTGGGCGGCACGATGTGCACGTCCAGATGCACGGTGTCGGAGACGACCTCATGAAATACGCTGGAAATCGGCCCCAGATGCTGTTCGATATGCGCGCTGATCTGCTCGATGCATTCTTCGCCGCGCGCCGGCGCGAAGCCCCTGGCCTGCGCGTGATGCAGGATCGGGCTGCCGGAGGGGCTGAACGCGTCGTCGTCGTGGCTCATGCGCCGTGTCCACCGTCGTTGCCGGTGCGAGTGCTGTTGCTGGCTACCCGGCGCCGCGATAGCGTAGCGGTGGGCGGTGCACCCGCTCGCTCGGCCGCCAGCGTTGCCTTGCGCTCGGCGCTGAAGTCCCACCAGTTGCGCGCCGGTTCGCCCTGCATGACGCGCGGCAGCGACAGGAACACATCGATCACGCATGGGTCATGGGTGACGCCGGTGCGCAGGCACAGCTGCGCGTACATGTCGTAGGCATCGCGCCCGTGCAGCTGCGCCGGCATGCCAATGCCGATCAGCTGCAGGTCCTTTTCGCAGGCCGGCCCGACATTGGGCAGGTCGGTCAGGCGCAACAGATGCGCGCGGTCCACTTTGGCGGGATGCATCGCTGATCCTCCTGCGCCGGGGGCATCAGCCCTGGCGGGCGCGCAAGCGTTCCAGCACGCCTTCCAGGGTGTCCAGGTCGGTGTAATGGATCACCAGCTTGCCCTTGCCGCCGCGGCCATGATTGAACACCACCTTGGTGCCCAGCGATTCGGACAGCTCGGTCTGCAGCGAGGCGATATCGGCTTGCGGCGCCACGGTCACCGGCTTGCCCTTGCGCAATGAGCCGGGCACCTTGCCGGCGGCGAACTGCTGCGCACGGTGTTCGACTTCGCGCACCGACCAGCCCTGGTCGGCCGCTTCCTGTGCCAGCTTGCTGGCCAGTTCCGGCGCCAGGGTGAGCAGCGCGCGTGCGTGGCCCATTTCCAGGCGGCGGGTTTCCAGCAGCACCCGGATCGCCGCCGGCAATTCCAGTAACCGCAGCAGGTTGGAGACCGAGGCACGCGAACGGCCCACCGCGCCGGCGGCTTCGGCATGGGTCAGCGAAAATTCGTCGATCAGCCGTTGCAGCGCCTGCGCTTCTTCCAGCGGGTTGAGATCTTCGCGCTGGATGTTCTCGATCAACGCCATCGCGATGACGGTGCGGTCGTCCAGCTCGCGTACCACCACCGGCACCTCGGCCAGCCCGGCCAGCTGCGAGGCGCGCCAGCGGCGTTCGCCGGCCACGATCTCGAACTGCCCCGGCGCCAGCGCGCGCGCCACGATCGGCTGGATCACGCCCTGCGCCTTGATCGACTCCGCCAGCTCGGCCAGCTTGACTTCGTCCATCTCCCGGCGCGGCTGGTACTTGCCCGGCTGCAGTTGGTCCACCGGCAACTGGCGCAGCGTATCGCCCGGCTGTAGCGCATCCTCGCTGCTTGCCTGAGGTGCCGCTGCCGCTGCTGCGCCCTTCGGACCCAACAGCGCTTCCAGGCCACGGCCCAGGCCGCGCTTTTTTGCGGGGATCGGCTTGTTCATCAGACGGTCTCCACGGGCCGATAGGCCTTGTTGCGCTCGTTCTGCCGGCGCACGATCTCGCCGGCCAGGCCCAGGTAGGCCACCCCACCGCGCGAGGTGCGGTCGTAACCGACGATGCTCTGGCCATGGCTGGGCGCCTCGGCCAGGCGCACGTTGCGCGGCACGATGGTGCGGAACACCTTGTCGCCAAAATGCTCGGTCAGCTCCGCCGACACTGCGTTGGCCAGGTTGTTGCGGATATCGAACATCGTGCGCAGCACGCCTTCGATTTCCAGCGCCGGGTTGAGGTTGGCGCGCAGCGCTTCGATGGTTTCCAGCAGCGCGGTCAGCCCTTCCAGCGCGTAGTACTCGCACTGCATCGGCACGATGATCGAATCGGCGGCGGTCAGCGCATTGAGCGTCAGCAGCGACAGCGCCGGTGGGCAGTCGATCAAAATGAAATCGTACTCGTCGCGGATCGGCGCCAGCGCGCGCTTGAGCCGCTGCTCGCGCTCGCCCTGGTCCATCAGCTGGATCTCGGCGGCGGTCAGGTCGATGTTGCCCGGCAGCAGGTCGAAGCCTTCCGGCGCAGTCACCCGGATCTCGGCGGCGGTGTTTTCGCCCAGTAGCAGGTCGCAGGTGGAGGCGGCCACATCGCGCTTGTCGATGCCGCTGCCCATGGTGGCGTTGCCCTGCGAGTCCAGATCCACCAGCAACACACGCTTGGGCGCGCGCGCCAGGCCGGCCGCCAGATTGACTGCCGTCGTGGTCTTGCCGACGCCGCCTTTCTGGTTGGCAATGGCGATGATCCGGGCCATGCGGGAGAGCCTCGTGGGCAGGGAGTAAGACCGGCCATTATGCGGGCAGGGCGTCGGATCGGGAAATGCCGCCCGCGGCGGGGCATCGGGCGAGCGGGTATGACGCCGTGCGGTTCAGCCTGCGGGCGAGGCGGCGCCGGGCGGCTCCTTCATGGCCCGGTAGCGCTGCAGGATATCGGCGATTTCGCCGTCCAGCGCGGTGCGCTGTTGCTCGAAGCTGGTCTGTAGTCGCAGCTGCGCCATCAATTCGCGGTGGCGTTGCTGGATGTCGGCGGCCAGCTTGTCGGCCACCGCCTGGCCGGCCAGCTCGCGGTCGCCGGCGCTACGCAGCATGCTGGCCAGGCCTTCGCGCAGGCTGGTCACATTGAAGCGCGCGGTGTGGATGTTGTTGTCGACGATGGCGATGCGCTCGTTGAATACCCGGCGCAGGTCGTCTTCGCTTTGATACGACATCAGCATCGCCTGGTCGGTGCGCTGGCGCATCTGCTCGGCGGCCAGGTCGGCCTGGCGTTGCTGCTCGCTGGCCGCGGCGGCGGCGCGCTCGTCGCTGCTCATCGCGCGCTGCACCTCGGCGCTGCGCATGCCGCTTTTGACGTTGAACTCGTCACGCGCCTGGTTCACCGCTTCCGGCGGCAGCGTATCGCTGCACACGCGGGCGCCGTTCTGGTTCCAGCAATACAGCTTCTTGGCCGCCGGCTTGTCTTGCGCGCTCGCGGGTGCGGCCACGGCAAATGTCGCAGCAACAGCCGTGGCAACGGCGGCCAATAACGCCAAACGTGTGTGTATCGGCATCATCGCAGCCCCCTGTCGCCTGCCGTCAGCCTGTAGTGTCGGTGCCGTAGCGGCCACGATAGGCCAGCAGCGGTTCCCGGAAGCCCACAAGGTCGGCGTTTCCTGCCGCAAAAGCAAGCAGGTCGCCCAGGTTGGCTACCGCGATCACCGGGATGCCGGCCTCGGCGGCCACTGCCTGCGCAGCGGAACGGCGATCCTGCTCGGAGGCGATTTCCTGGCGGTCCAGCGCCACGACAATACCCGACGGGATGCCACCCGCAGCGCGGATGATGCCCAGCGCCTCGCGGATCGCGGTGCCGGCGGTGATCACGTCATCGACGATCAACACCTTGCGCCCGGCCAGCGGCGCGCCGATCAGGCTGCCGCCCTCGCCATGGTCCTTGGCTTCCTTGCGGTTGAACGCCAACGGCAGGTCGCGCCCACGCCCGGCGTAGGCACAGGCCAACGCCGTCGCCAGCGGGATGCCCTTGTAGGCCGGCCCGAACAGCAGGTCGAACTCCACTCCGGCCGCATCGATCGCATCGGCATAGCACTGCGCCAGCTGCGCAGTCTTGGCGCCGGAATCGAAGCGCCCGGCGTTGAAGAAGTACGGGCTGAGCCGCCCGGACTTGAGCGTGAACTCGCCAAAGCGCAGGGCATCGGCGCCCAGGGCCAGCTGCAGGAAACGGGTGCGGTGGTCGGTCATTGGACGGGAATGGAGAATCGGGAATCGGGAATGGTAAACGCATCGCGCCTCGGCAGCCTTCGCGGCCGCGCTGGGGTAGGCTTTACGATTCCCCATTCCCGACTCCCCATTCCCGGCCTATGCGCATCATCAGTTTCAACGCCAACGGCCTGCGCTCGGCCGCCAGCAAAGGCTTCTTCGATTGGTTCGCCACCCAGGACGCGGACGTGCTATGCATCCAGGAGACCAAGGCGCAGGAACATCAGCTGGCCGGACCGGAGTTCCTGCCCACCGGCTACAAGGCCTGGTTTCGCGACGCCAGCACCAAGAAGGGCTACAGCGGCGTGGCGATCTATAGCCGGCACGAGCCCGACGAGGTACGCACCGCGCTGGGCTGGCCCGAGTTCGACGAAGAGGGCCGTTACATCGAAGCGCGCTTCGGCAACCTCAGCGTGGTCTCCTTCTATATCCCGTCCGGTTCTTCGGGCGAGTTGCGCCAGGGCTACAAGTTCCAGGTGATGGAATGGCTGCGGCCGATTCTGGACGAGTGGCTGGCCAGTGGCCGCCAGTACGTGCTGTGTGGCGACTGGAACATCGTGCGCACCGCGCTGGACATCAAGAACTGGAAGTCCAACCAGAAGAACTCCGGTTGCCTGCCGCCCGAGCGCGACTGGCTCAACGGACTGTGCGCCGATGCGCTGGAAGACACCAACGCCGCCGAAGGCCGCGGCTGGGTCGACAGCTACCGCGTGTTGCATCCGCAAGGCCAGGACTACACCTGGTGGAGCAACCGCGGCGCCGCGCGCGCCAACAACGTCGGTTGGCGCATCGACTACCAACTGGTCACCCCCGGCCTGCGCGACACCTTGCGGGCCTGCTCGATCTACCGCGAAGAGCGCTTCTCCGACCACGCGCCTTACATTGTGGATTACGCGCAGTGAGTGATCGCCTGCAGCTGGTCGGCGCACTGCGGAAAGGACATGCCAGTGCAACCGGTTCGGCGCCCGCGGCCAACAGGCGCATGACCGTGAAAAGGAGCGGCATGCCGGCTGCACGCCGCCGCAGGATGGTCGGCGCTGGTAGTGCGCATCTTTCTATGACCGGAATGTTCGCCTCCGGCGGCGCTGCCCGCGCGCCGGCCGGTGACACTGGCGTCTTTGTTTTGGCCAACCGCGTCCATCGGCTGCACGCATGACCACGTCCGCACCACGATACAAAGGCCTGCGCGGTATCCAGCAGGCATTCGCCACGCCATCGGCGGCGACCATGGCACTGCTCGGCTTCGGCAGCGGGCTGCCGTTCCTGCTGATCGCCTCGCAGACCTTGTCGACCCGCTTGCGTGATGTGGGGCTGGACCTGGGCAGCATCGGCTTGATCAGCCTGGCCAGCTTCTTTTATCTGCTCAAATTCCTGTGGGCGCCGCTGATCGACCGTTATGCGTTTCCGCTGACCGCATTTCTGGGGCGCCGTCGGTCCTGGCTGCTGGTGGCGCAGATCGGCGTCACGATCGGGCTGTTTGCTCTGGCATTTTCGCGTCCGGATCTGAGCGTTACCGGTCTGGTGAGCTGGGTGCTGTTCGCCTCGTTCTGGGGCGCCACCCAGGACTCGGTCGTGGATGCCTATCGCATCGAAATCGCCCCGGAGACCGCACAGGCCGCGCTGGCGGCAACCTACACCTTGGGCTACCGCATCGGCCTGATCCTGGGCGGTGCGGGCGCCTTGTACATGGCCGAATACCTCGGTTGGACGTGGGCGTATGTGGGCATGGCCGCACTGATGCTGGTGCCGATCATCACCACCCTGCTATGCCGCGAGCCCGACCGTCCCGAGGCGACCGTGGTGCGCCGCGTTGATGTCGCCGGTGCATTCTGGCAACCGATTTCCAGTTTCTTCTCCAGCAACGGGCTGGCGCTGGGCATCGTGCTGTTGCTGTTCGTGGGCCTGTACAAGTTCCCCGACCAGGTGATCGGCGTCATGGCCGGGCCGTTCTATCTGGATTCGGGCTACACCAAGGCCGATATCGCCACCGTGTCCAAACTGTTCGGTGTCTGGATGGGCATTGTCGGTGCCTTCGCTGGCGGCGCGGCAGTCGCCGCATTCGGGTTCCGGCGCATGTTGCTGGTTGCCGCGTTAGGTGTGGCGTTGTCCAACCTGGCGTTCCTGCTGATGGCGCACAACCCGGGCAAGCTGTGGGCGTTCTATGCCGCACTCAGCGCCGACAACCTGTTCCAGGGCTTTGCCGCAACGGTGCTGGTAGCTTTCATGTCATCGCTGACCGACCGCAACTTCACTGCAACCCAATATGCATTGCTTGTGTCGCTGGCCAATCTGCCGGGCAAGTTCGCTGGTGGTGTTTCCGGCTTTCTGGTCCAGGCTGCCTCCTACAGCACCTTCTTCATCCTCAGCGCGCTGACCGTTATTCCCACCTTGCTGCTGCTGGCTTGGCTGTGGCCGCGGCTGTTGGCGCACGACAGGCAGCCGGATTGAAACGTCCACCAAGGTTGCCGATGATGCCGGCGGGGCAAACCATCGCGCGAGGAAGGGCATGACCGATCTGGTATTGCGTGACATCGACCCGGTACTGGTAGACCGCATTCGCCGCATTTCCGTCGCACGCGGCTGGACCCAGCACCAGACCGTCATGCATCTGCTCGAACAAGGCCTGTTCGCCAGCGAATACGAAGTCACCGGCGGCCTGCAGCACCCGGAAGTCGACGCCCTGGCCGAAGCGATCGCCGCGCTCAAGGCGCTGCCGGCGGGGAATAGCCCGTAGCCGCAAACGGTCAGCCAGCGCTGCTTCGCGTGCGCATCCATTCGGCGCGAGAATGCTGCGACTGCGGGCGCTCGCAACTGATCCAGGCCTGTCACGCCGGATGGATCGCTCCCAGCAACCGCGGCCCGGCTGCCCCGGTCACCGACGGCAGATTGGCCGCACGGCCTGCGAGCAGCTCCGCGGCCAACCATGCGAACCCCATCGCCTCCAGATAGTCCGGATCCAGCCCATGCCGCGCGCTGGATTCCACCACCACGCCCGGCAATCGCGCCGCCAGTCGTGCCATCAATACCGGATTGCGCACCCCGCCACCGCATACCAGCACCCGGCGGGTATCGGGCTGCAGCTGCAGCAACGCGTCGGCGACACTGGCCGCGGTCAGTTCGAGCAGGGTCGCCTGCACATCGGCCGCAGACAGCGCCACGTCTCCCAGCGAACGCATCGCCTGCATCGCCCAGTCCAGATGGAATTGCTCGCGTCCGGTGCTCTTGGGCGGCGCCAGCGCAAACCACGGGTCGGCCAGCAACGCCTGCAGCAGTGGGGTATCGGCGCGCCCGCTGGCGGCAAACGCACCTTCGGCATCGAACGCCGTGCCGCGATGCTGCTGGCACCAGCTGTCCAGCAATGCATTGGCCGGGCCGGTATCGAAGCCCAGCACCGCACCATCGCGCGGGATCAGCGTCAGGTTGCCGATGCCGCCCAGATTGAGCACGGCGCGGTCTTCGTCGCCCGCCCCCAGCATGGCCAGATGGAAGGCCGGCATCAGCGGCGCGCCCTGGCCACCGGCGGCCACGTCGCGGCGGCGGAAATCTGCCACCGTGGTGATACCGGTGTGCTCGGCAATCCGGCTGGCATCGCCGATCTGCCAGGTGAACGCCGGCTCGGCCTTGGGCCGGTGGCGGATGGTCTGCCCATGCGAGCCGATCGCGCGAATCTGCTGGCGCTCCACGCCACTGTCGCGGATCAACTGATTGGCGGCTGCCGCGAACGCCAACCCCACCTGCGCGTCCAGCTGCCCCAGCGCATCGATGGCCACCGTCTCGGCGCCCTGGCCGAGCGCCACCAAGGTCTCGCGTAACTGCGGCTCCCACGCCATCGTCGTCGCGGCCACCAAGTCGCAGCGGCGATGAGTGGTGTCGGCAAAGCGCACCAGCGCCGCATCGATCCCATCGGCGCTGGTGCCCGACATCAGGCCCAGATACAGCGGAGAGTCAACGTGTTCCAAGACAGGCATGCCGAAACCAGAAAGACACGGCCGGCCAGCTTGTGCAGCCGGGCCGGGTCCGTCAACTGGTCTTTAGGCTCTTATCGGCTGCATAGCAGGGGAATCACTGCCGGGTCGCAGGCTCGCCTCCCGTGTCGCGAACGACCAACTGTGCGTCGAAGGCTCCCTGCATGCCGCGTTGCCAACGCTCGCACTCACGTCAGCTAGGGTGACCGGCAAGGGCAGGCGCCAAGCGCCGGAAATGGCAGCGTCCACTAAATGGCTGCAAGACCGCGATTGCTTGCGGCGTGGCTAGAGACGCTGGTCTGCGTTTTCTATGTCGTCCACCCGCGCAGCCGCCACAGCGGCAGCGCAGTCACCTGGCCGCAGGCGGTCAACCGCGCGACTTACCCTT
Source organism: Xanthomonas nasturtii (assembly GCF_023337365.3). NCBI lineage: Bacteria > Pseudomonadati > Pseudomonadota > Gammaproteobacteria > Lysobacterales > Lysobacteraceae > Xanthomonas > Xanthomonas nasturtii. The sequence goes on along the minus strand of NZ_CP142084.2, from coordinate 4,323,796 downwards.
GGCAGGCTCGGCGGCATCGGCATAGATCAACTTTTCCATGCCCTCGATGCGCGCCATGGCCGGCGCAGTCTGTGCACGGAAAGCCGCCAGTTCGGCGCCCTGCAGCGGCTCCGGCGGCGGCATCGTCACCGACATCGGGTTGCGCTGCTGCCCGGCCACGCGGAATTCATAATGCAGATGCGGGCCGGTGGCCAGGCCGGTCATGCCGACATAGCCGATCACCGTGCCCTGGTTGATGCGCTGGCCGGCCTTGATCTTGCCGAAGCGCGACATATGCCCGTACAGCGTGCTGTAGTTCTTGCCGTGATCCAGGATCACCACATTGCCGTAGCCGCGCTGGGTGCCGACAAACACCACCCGCGCATCGCCGGCCGCCATGATCGGCGTGCCCGAAGCGGCCGCATAGTCCACGCCCTTGTGCATGCGCATCGTGCCCAGCACCGGGTGCTTGCGCGCGCCGAAGGTGGAACTGATCCGGCTATAGGCCACCGGCATGCGGATGAAGCTTTTCTTCAACGGCCGGCCGGTGATGTCGTAATACTCGGCCGGCTTGCCGGCGCGCTCGAAGCGGAAGCCGGTGTAGGTCTTGCCACCGGTGGTGAAGGTCGCCGCCAGGATGTCGCCGGTACTGATCCGCTCGCCCTCGCGCCAGGTCTCGTCCATCACCACACTGAAACGGTCGCCCGGCTGCAGGTCTTTATCGAAGTCGATGTCGTACTTGAAGATGTCGTCGGTCATGACCGCTACCGCCGCCGGCGACAGCCCGGATTTCCCGGCGGAGGCATACAAGGAGCTGCTGATCTCCCCGCTGGCCACCACCGTGCGCGTGGTGGTCGCCCGCTCGGTTACATTCTCGCGCACGCTGTCGCCCAGCAGGCGCAGCTCCACCCGATGACTGTCATCGCGATCGAAGCGCAATGCGCGCAGCTGGCCCGGCGTCGGCATGTCAAACGCAATTTCCGCACCAGGGCGCAGCTTGGTCAGCGCCTCCTTGGTGCCCGGGTGCGCCAGCACCTGGTACATCACCGCCGTCGGGATGCCCAACTCGCCGAACAAGGTGCTCAGCGTCTGGCCCGACTTGACCTGCAGAATCTCCCAATCGGTGCTTGGCGCCAGCTGCTTGCGGCTGGGCACCAGTGGCGGCAACGGCAATGCCAGCGTGGAATGGCTGGAAAGCGGTGTGTCGATGGCGTTGGAAAAACCCGGCACGATCGTGGCAACCAACGCACCGATGGTGGCGAACAGGCTGGCGTGGATCCAATGGCGGCGTGTCCAACGGTCGTTGAAGGCTGCCGG